>DIKU01000064.1:90610-111814 GCA_002424645.1 Pelobacter sp. UBA5610
CCGTCCTTGCTGTCTTCGGTGACTTCGGATTCCAGATGGCTGATGCGAGCACGCTGCTGCAATTCCGTGCGCAAGGCTTTGGACAGATCGCTCATGGCTTCAAAGTCATCGACCATGCGACCGTACATCCAGCGCATGATCTGGCTTGCTCGAAATCGCTCCTTGCCCATACCGGCCAAAAATTCTGTCAACTCTTCCAGGGTAAGATTCTTAAGGTCGATTCGTGTGTCGTGATCCATCAATAGTATCCATGCAACGGTGCAAACCGCGAAATTCTATAAAAAAGCTTTAAAAATACTTTTGCAAAATGCGTATGAGGGCCAAACCATCAAAAAAAAGCCCTCCGATTGTATCTGAAGGGCTTTCCGGGCACAAGTCCCTATACAACTTGAGAAAAACGGTAAAAACCAATCAAAGCAGTTCCAAACCCGAAAAAAAGTAGCCCACTTCAAAAGCGGCGGTTTCCGGGGCATCGGAACCATGTACCGCGTTGCGTCCCAGCGATGTACCAAACTCCTTGCGCAAGGAACCGGCCACAGCATCAGCGGGGTTGGTCGCCCCCATAAGGTCGCGCCACTTGCGAATAGCGCCTTCTGCTTCGAGCACCAGGGCGAGGCACGGACCGCTACTCATGAAACCTTTGAGGTCATCAAAAAATGGCCTGTCTTTATGCACATAATAAAAACCGGCTGCCTGTTCTTCGCTCAGGTTCAGTTTCTTCATGCCAACAACACAAAAACCTTCCGCATAAATACGCGCCAGGATACGACCGGCATGACCTGCGGCAAAGGCATCAGGTTTGACAATAGCAAAGGTTCTTTCCATAAAAATTCTCCATATAACGATCAATTATCATACAAACGAAAAACACGTCTAATACAAGGCGCCGCCACAATCCGGGAGAAAGCCAGCCATCTGCATTGAGCCAGACTACCGACATTCCAGATATAAACTGTTCTATATGATCTTGTTCAGAGGATATTCGACAATCCCCTGCGCGCCCAGTTTGACCAACTCCGGAATAATGCAGCGCACCTCTTTTTCGTGCAGAACCGTCTCGATAGATACCCATTCGGACTGATAAAGGTTGGCCACGGTCGGACGATTGAGGCTTGGCAATATACGGATAATATCTTCCACCTGGTTGTGCGGCACATTCATTTTCAGGCCTACCATCTTTTCGGCTCGCAGAGCCGCCTGCAACAGGGTGCACAGCTGCTCTATCTTGCCACGCTTCCAGGTGTCCTGCCAGGACTGTTTATTCGCGAGGATCACGGGCGTCGATTCCATCATGGTTTCGACAATCCTCAGGTTGTTGGCCTTGATGGTCGAGCCGGTTTCCGTCACCTCGACAATGGCGTCGCATAAGCCTTCGACGACTTTTGCTTCGGTAGCCCCCCAGGAAAATTCGACCTCGACGTCGATACCCCGCTCCAAAAAATAGCGTCGGGTAAACCCGACCAGTTCGGTAGAGATCGTCTTCCCCTGCAAATCTTCCAGCTTGCGTACCGGGGAATCGTTGGTTACCACGAGCACCCAGCGGGCCGGTCGCCTGGATACCTTGGAATACACAAGGTCACAGAGGATCTCGACATCCGAATCGTTTTCCATCACCCAGTCACGGCCGGCGATACCGACGTCGATGGTACCGCGCTCGACGTATTTAGCCATTTCCTGACTGCGGATCAAACTGCAGCTGATGTCTTCGTCATCGATGGCGGGAAAGTAATTGCGAGAGGACACCCGGATGTTCCAGCCGGCCTTCTGAAATAAATCTACCGTTGCCGTTTCCAAGCTGCCCTTAGGGATCCCCAGCTTGAGTTGGCGGCTCATTTTTTATATACCTCATCGGGATCGAACAGGGGTTCGGAATGTTCCACCCAGGCACCGTCTTCCCATCGTACATAAAAGCAGGTGCGGTTGCCGGTATGGCATGCGGCGCCGCCGTTCTGTTTCACCTTGATGATTACGGTATCGGCGTCGCAATCGGTCAGCACCTCTTTGACTTCCTGGGTGTTACCGGATTGCTCGCCTTTCATCCAGTATTTGTTACGCCGGCGGCTGAAAAACCAGGTTTTCCCGGTTTCCAAAGTCAGATTAAGTGCCTTTTCATCCAGAAACGCAACCATCAGCACTTCATTGGTCTGGTAGTCCTGAATAATGGCTGGCACCAGGCCACCCATTTTTTCAAAATCGATTTTGATCATAGACACCCCTCCAAACTTTGTGAGCAATAAAAAAACCCTTCATGTAATACAACGCCGCAGACAAGAGTGTCAACTGTTTACCCGTCGCGGTTATGGCAAAGTCCTTGTAACGATTGGTGAAATTGCAAAACAGAATCGACGTGTCCGGCGCAAGGCAAGAATCAGTTATAAAAAGGCAGTTTCAAATAAAAACAGCTCCCCTGACCCACAGCACTTTCCAGCCAGATGCTGCCGTTGTGAGCCTTGACGATTTCCTGAACCAATGACAAGCCCAACCCGGTGCCCCGCATATTGGGATGTTCCGACTGCACCCGGAAAAAACGCTCGAAGATCATGGACTGATGTTCAATGGGGATTCCGACTCCTCTATCCTTCACATAAACAACCGCTCCGTCTTTATCCTGATGCGCCCCCAGAACAATTTCTTCATCCTCGGGGGAATACTTGATGGCGTTGGACAAAAGGTTATGCAGAGCCCGATAAAGCTGATTTTCATCACCCCGAACAGGAGCCAAAGCTTGTGGACAATGGATACGTATGCGATCACGGCCGCGGGCCGAAGAAAACATATTCGCCACCCCATGCAACAACGGGAAAATTTCTACAGGATGAATATTGCCAACCCCATAGCCCGCCCGCAGGCGCTGCAGATTGAGGTGATTATCCACCAGTTCCTTAAGACGCTCACTTTGCTGTTGAATGATATTCAGATAATCCTTTTGACCTGGAGGACTGTCATTTGATTTCAGCAGATAATCGGTAAATCCCAAAATCGCCGTAAGAGGCGTGCGCATTTCATGACTGACTGCTGACAACATGTCATCCTTGAGTTCCTCGATGCGCTTTCGGTCACTGATATCACGGAAAAATGCCGCAAACACCTTTCTTTTTTTCCAGGTAAAAGCCCCAACGGACACCTCGACATCAAAGTTGCTGCCGTCCTGGCGACGATGACTCACCAGAGGAAACTGCCGCAAAGCACCGTTGACAATCTGATGAAGACGAAACCGACTCTGTTCCGGCTCTTCACTCAAATCCAAGACATCGAGAGCCAGGAATTCCTCGCGCGTATAACCGTACAGAGCCAGCGCCGCCCCATTGACATCGACAATCCTATAGGACGATGCATCAAAAATAACGATGGCATCCGAGCAGGAAGAAAACAGCATACGGTACTTTTCCTCCGATTCCTGCACCTCCTGTTCCGCTTGCTTATGTTCGGTGACATCAACAAACGATGCCATGTAGCAATGTGGTTCCCCCTCGGAGTCTTCGACAACATGAGCCGCGACTTCAAAATAAACGACTTTTCCATCGGGGCGGATAGCGGCGACTTCGCCACTCCAGTCCCTGAATGTCTGCAAGGCACGTAAAACCACACGGGCCTTTTTGGGATTCTTCCAAAAGTACCCTACTTGATGCCCGAGAATATCTTCAGGCTTACCAAACCCCATAAGGTCGACAAAAGACTTGTTGACATAAGTCAAGCGCCCTTCCAGATCAGTAAAAGCAATACCATTGATAGATGAGTCGATAGCCCGTCGCGCCAGTCCGAGATCTTTTTGCCGCTGTTTGGTTTCGGTAATATTCTGTAGATAACCAACGATGTGACAAACGTTATCTTCACTGCGACAGCACACATAACTGTCATCACGCACCCACAGATAATGTCCATCCCTATGCTGAACGCGATATTCAATGTGCATGGGTTGACCGGCACGCATCACCCGATACATTTCCTTCAGGGCATGGGCTCGATCCTGCGGATGAATATGCGTAAGCCAACCTTGGATATCGCTGCCCATTTCCTCTCGTGAAAAACCGAACATTCCCCGGCACTGTTCAGACCAGTCCAGTTTACCCCCGGGATGGTAGAGCTCATACAACACACCACCAAAGGCCTCGGATAACGCCTGAAACTTTTTCATGGGAAGATCCTGGTCGAGATAAGCGCTCGCTCCCCCCATCTGCTCTGTGCCACTGTTTACATATTGCTGGCTCACGTTAGAACTCCCCGACCATGGGACAGATTTATATTTAGCCATCGTTTTTACGTGTACCGCCAGAACCTTTTAAAAATAAAAAGGTTAGATTCCCCCACAAAAAACGGGAAATCGGACTGAAACATACAGCTCATTAACACGCCAGACTTCAAGGCGCGGATGCATCGTACCAAGAATTGTTTTTTTCCGGAAAGGCCTTCGAGAAGGTAGATTTAGTGGATAAAACGGAAGAAGTGCCCCTCACAATGCATCGACAATGCACGCGACCGAACCCGGTCAGAAATCAAGTTTCCGGCATAGATCTGCAAAAATAACAATTATGAGAACTGCAAAAACAACTCTGCACCGTCTAAACGATCAGATCATTCGGATAATACTAACAGACAAAAAATATTTTTCAGGACCAAATAAAATAATCTTCTTTTTTATGGAAGGCCCTCTTGTTTTTTCCCGCGTTTGGGCAAGGCTGTTCTTCCAAAAATTTTCCTAACGGCCCGATTTTTCGCTATCCGTGTTGAGTCGCCCGGGCATCGCCCACCATCTCTTTGAATGATTGTAGACATTTATTTTATACAGATCGCTTGGCATAAGTAACTTTTCCATGTGCAATATTTGCGGTATAGTTTGGTTCATGAGTAAACTATTTATATGTATTTTCAGTATAATATGCTTATCCTGCAATCCCGTCTACGGCTGGTATCCCATCGAGCCTGACGAAAATCTTGTGCCGCTGGCCAGCGGATCTCCAGTGATTGGAAACCACCGAATTTATCATACCCAACCCGGGGACACTTTAATTGAACTTGCCCTCCAAGGAGGGCTGGGATACCTTGCTTTGAGCAAGGCCAATCCTGGTATCGACCCCTGGCTACCTCCAAACGGCACGCAGATTTTGCTGCCTTATGCCTTTTTACTACCCTCAGGCATCCAGCCCGGCATTACCGTCAACTTGTCGGAGCTTCGTCTTTATTATGTGTGGCAGGAACAAAATCGATTACGGGTGCGCGTTTATCCGGTGGGCATCGGCCGGTCTGGATGGGATACGCCGGAAGGATCATTTGAGCTCATTGAAAAAATAGTTCATCCTGCCTGGCATCCCCCGGCGTCCATACGGTTGGAAAACCCCAAACTTCCTGCCAGCATCCCCCCCGGGCCAGAAAATCCTCTAGGGGAATACTGGCTTGGCCTTTCGGCCCCCGGTTACGGCATTCATGGTACGAGTAAACTCTACGGGGTCGGCCGCCGCATCAGTCACGGTTGTCTGCGCCTTTATCCCTGGGATATAAGGGACCTGTTTGCCCGCGTAAAAATCGGAACCACCGTAAGGATTTTACGACAGCCTGTGAAAATCGGCATAAAAAACGGTCATTTGTTGATGGAAGTCCATCGCTCCGACGGTCTCAATGACCGGGATTTGCTGTCGCTAGCCATGCAACAGATTGCACATCTTTCCTGGCACGGCCTGCTGAATCAGGAAGCGATTGAAAAAGAAATCCACCTGGGACGTGGCGTGCCTACCGTCATATCCGAGGGCTGAATCCATCCTCTTTCCTTTTCAATGCCACGGGTAACCTTGGATCTTACTATCCGCAGCAAAAAAAAAAGCCCTGCAGTTTGCACTGCAGGACTCGTCGGGAAAACCCCACCGATTATTTCTTCTGACACATTTCAAAGGCGCGCTCGGCTTTTTGGGCGCTGGCTTGGGCTGCGGCTGCTGCAGCTTCAGCCCGCTGGGCCGATTCTTCGGCCCGCATGGCCGCATCACTGGCCATGCCGGCAGAAACTTGCGCCTTCTGAGCCTGGTCCGCTGCCATCTGACCGGATTGCACAGCCTGATTGATTAATTCACGATCGGTGGCACTGAGCTGCGCTGAGCAACCACTCAGAACCATGACCGACAAAGCGACTCCCCCAAATATCCATTGCCATTTTCCCATTGCTCCACCTCCCTCTCAGTTAGGGTGACTGCCTCCCCGCTTCCATGTTCTGTTGCATGAAACGGATTCATGGCTGATTCGGATAAATGAGTCTTTCAGGGTTGTAACCCTGATCGACGATGCGTTCTAAAATTTTTTCAAGCGGATCTTTTTCCAGATGCGCTTGACGAGCGAGTATCCATAGATACTTTCTCCGCGGGTGCCCGATGACGGCCCAACTGTAATCATCCGCTAAATCGATGACCCAGTAATGGCCGTAAAAGGGCCAAAAAAAGGTGACTTTAAGTTTAGCAGGGCTGTTCTCATCGCAAACCCTGGCGCGCCCCCGGATCTCTCTGATGCCGCCCCCGGGACCTACCTGACGGCAACGATTTATGACCTCCAGCCTGTCATTTTCAATGACCCGGTAGGTAGCCGATACGCCATCGCAACCTTTTTCAAACCGGTTAGGATATCGAGCGATTTCATACCATGTGCCGGAATAACGCTGCAGATCTATGCTGCCGACCACGAGTGGCGGTTTCTGCACGCGGCCACAACCGAAACAGAACAGCGCGGCGAAAATTATCAGAAACAACGACCGTGAAATAGCCAAAAATCCTCTATCGTGGTGAAAGCAGGAATTGTTTTAAATTATGCAGCATATTACAAGGGATGCAACCAACTCCCGGAAAAACATGCGAAAAGGCGGGAACCATTCTATCTGCTGTCGTCGCAACAGGAAAATATCCCTGCACCGTTCCCGAAACAGGTCGGGAACGGCACAAGAGAATGATATGCGATTGTCAGAAAGGGATATTAAGGGATGAGAACCGGCGGGAAGACTATGAACTCTTTTGAAGATATTCGACAAGCCGATTGAATGCCTGGCCTCGATGACTTATGCGGTTTTTTGTCTCCAACGGCAACTCCGCAAGGGTGCGGCCATATTCAGGCACCAGAAACAATGGATCGTAACCGAAGCCGCCATCCCCTCTGGCCTGCTCAAGGATCATCCCGTCGAGACGCCCATCGAACAGCTGGCAGTCACCATCGGGGGTGCACAAGGCAAGTACGCAATGAAAAGCCGCCTGACGATGATTGAAAGCCACATCGGCCATATCCTGAAGCAGTTTACGGTTATTATCGGCATCCGAAGCGCCATCTCCCGCGTAACGGGCTGAATAGATCCCCGGCCTGCCGTCAAGCGCATCGACAGCAAGGCCGGAGTCGTCCGCAAGGGTGACGTAGCCGGTCAAATGAGCCATAGTGGCGGCTTTTTTTTGGGCATTGGCCGCAAAAGTATGGCCATCTTCCACAACGTCGGGAAGATCGCCGCACTCATCCAACCCTTTGACACTAATGCCGGTATCAGATAGCAAGCGCTGAATTTCCTTCAACTTGCCGCTATTGCGTGTCGCAACCAGCAGTTCCATCGTCATGCCTCCAGCGTCTGCAACTGCAGACGATGCAAATCCCGGCAGCCGGCCAAAGCCAAATTGCGTAAATCGTCCAGTTCCTGCATGGTGAAGGGGCGCGCCTCGGCAGTCCCCTGCACCTCGACAAAAGTCCCGGAGCCGGTGATGACAAAATTCATATCGACTTCGGCCCGAAAATCCTCGCCGTAATCGAGGTCCAGCAGCGGATGCCCATCCACCAATCCGACACTCACAGCGGAAACGCTATCGCGTAAAGGCGAGTCGACCAGATGGTTGTCGCGAATCAGGCCGTAAATGGCGTCATGCAAAGCCACGTAGGCGCCGGTGATGGCTGCGGTGCGCGTGCCGCCGTCGGCCTGCAGAACATCGCAGTCGATGAGGATGGTCCTTTCTCCAAGAGCCTCGAGATCGCAGATTGCCCGCAGGGAGCGCCCAATCAGGCGTTGTATTTCACTGGTGCGACCACTCACTTTACCACGCGTTGCTTCCCGGGAAGAACGCACATGCGTCGCGCGCGGCAACATGGAGTATTCCGCAGTGATCCAGCCCTGCCCCTGGCCGCGAAGAAAAGACGGTACTCCGTCCTCGACGGTAGCATTGCATAAAACACGCGTTTCTCCGAACGATACCAGCACCGAACCTTCGGCATAACGGGTAAAACCCCGACTGAAATATACGGTTCGCAATTCGGATGGAGTTCGTCCATCGACCCGGCGGGTCACGGAATCGGTCACAGAAAAGCCTCCTGCTGTTTTTCGACAAAGGTGTTGAGACCATTGAACAAAGCAGAGGCCAAAGCATTCTGCCCCTCTTCTACGGTCAGACGCGTCTGATCATCAACATGGCTAAGATAGCCCATTTCCACCAACACGGTGGGCAAATCACCTCGCCCCAAAGGCAATAAGGGGGCCCTTAGAATACCATGCACCGGTAAGCCCGCAGCCAATAGAGACGCTTTCAGCATCTGAGCCAATTGCATGCTGCCATCTTTTTCCGCTACCGTACCGGAAGCCTGTTCCTCAAGGGGACGTACGAACAGAACAATCCCGTGAGGAGCGGAATTAAGAGCGGCCTGCGCATGCAGCACCAGTAACACATCGGCATCGGATTGGGCAAAGGCTTGCAGCCTCTGGTCTTGAGTGAGGGCATAATCATCGTTACGGGCCAGGATAACCGGCATGCCAAGCTGCATTTTGATCTGCTTTTCGACCTTTTGGGCAACGGCCAGGTTAACCTGTTTTTCCTTGGTACCGCCCACCCCGATGGCACCCGGGTCTGCCCCGCCGTGCCCGGGATCAATGGCAATTTTGGTTACCGCCCTGATATTCTTTTCATCGCTCGGGCCTCGCTTCAACAAAAACGCAAACAAGCGATCGAGCTGCGTGCCGGGATTGGGATCCTGAGTATTGTTGGGATCAAGGTTGCGATAAACCACCGAACGATTTGTCAGTCCAATAAGTTGATTCTGAATAAAATTTTCAGATATCCGCAAGCGTCCGTCGACAAATCGCGGTGGTTGGCCAAGGGGGATCATCTGGCTGCCAATGCGCAGAAAGTGACTTCCCGGTGAGAGAATAGCAAGCCCCTGTGGCAGCGTGATTTCATAGACATGTTGAACCGACTGCCAGCGTCCCTTCAAACCGAGGACGGGCAATACATCGTCAATGGCCAGATAAGCCATACCATCGCGGTGATACACCTCTTGAATCCGCGCTGGGGGCTGCCCTTCCAAGGCAATTTCCACGGCAGCGTGAGCAGGAAAAACCAACAGCAAACTCAAAACGGGAAGCCAAAAACGGATCATAGTCTCCTCTTCAGTTCGAGCCGTTTTATACCTCGGCGCTTCTTCCGATGTCAATAAAACGGGACTGTCCGATTCATTCGGCCACCAACGGCAGTCCTGGCACAGGGTAGCAGCCCAACACCTGCAGCAACCGGTGGGTAAGGGTCTGTTCCAGTTGTTGAAGTGTTTTGCGGTCACCCGCAGCACAGGGGATCTGCCCCCCTGCAATCATTCCGTGACCGCCGGCCGTACCCAAAGTTCCAACAACGGTCTGCAGCACCTCTCCGGCATTGAGATCATGGCGCAAGGTGCGAAACGACAAGGCCAACCCCTGCTTGTAATATCCCATGCCCAGCACCACTTTGACCTCATCGACTCTCAACAGAAAATCGGCAAGTTCGGCAACCATGTCCGGGGTGTCGATCCCATACAGGTTAAACACCAGGATATTGTTGTAAATCATGGCATTACGTATGGCATGACTGAAATGAGCAAAATAAGCACGCGGCACTTCCGGGTGGACAATATCGAACAAGATGCTGTTATTCACCAGCGGCAAGAGCTGAAGGTAAGCCCGACGGTCTGCCCGTATCCAGTCACGGCCGAGATCCTGGGTTTCCGATTTAATGGCATAAAATAAAATAGTTGCGAGCTTGGTGCCGAACGATACCTGCTGTGCCTGGAGATATTCATACATCATGGTGGCGGTCGCACCATAGTCGTCGCGCACGTCGACCCATCGTACATCCCTGCACGACTCACGGACGGGATGGTGATCGATAACCAGATCGATCTTACGCTCCCGCGGGAAGGAATTGTTACCCGTGCCCGGCTGACTATCGACCATGCACACGACCTGAAAACGATCCAGGTCAAGAGAATCCAGCGGCACCACGTCGATCTCAAGTTTCTCCACCATGGCACGATTTTCACCACGCCCTATCATGCCTCCGAAAGCCACTGTCGTGGGTTGGCCGGTCTTGATAGTGATCAGATGTTTAAGAGCCATGGCCGCCGCCAGCGAGTCGGGATCGGGATGATCGTGAGTAACAATCAACACCGCACCACGTCCGCGCATCCAGCCTAGAAACTTTTCCGTAAATTCAAGGGTCTGCTTTAAATCCACCACCGCCTCAGCAGTCATTGCATTCCTCACCTGAAAGATATAATCAATCAAAGTCTTTAATTTCTGCCAAAGCTCTTGCGACAGCATCCGCTGGAGAATTGACATAAATCACACCGGGCAATCCGGGCCAACTGTCAATGGCCACCACCGGTTTCCCCAGTTTGAGACCGATGGCCATTTCCGACAGGGTTCCGAACTCCCCCTCCACAGCAATCAGCGCCTGGGCGGTGTGGGCAATGATCACATTGCGTGCATGCCCAATATTGGTGGGCACCGGCAATGTCACCCAAGGGTTGGCATTCTGCGCATCGGGGCCTGGTAAAATTCCAAGGGTCTGACCGCCAGCTCCCCAGGCTCCACGACAAGCTGCCTCCATAATGCCGCCAAGGCCGCCGCATACCAGCACCGCACCGGCCTCGGCAATCAGATGCCCCACCTGACGGGCGACTTCATAACCTGCGGCGGTCGCTGTGCTTGCGCCGACAACCCCGATCATGTGCTGACGCATGGCATCCTCCTCAAGTAACGCAACGCCGCAAACGTTGTCCGTAGCCGCGTAGCAAAAGGCTGTTGGTTACAACCGAAACACTCGACAAGGCCATGGCCAACCCCGCGTATTCAGGCTTAAGAACCACTCCGAACAGGGGATAGAGGACCCCGGCGGCGACAGGAACACCGACGAGGTTGTAAAAAAATGCCCAGAACAGATTCTGTCGAATTTTGGACAAAGTCTTGCGCCCCAACAAGATGCCTCGCGCCACATCGATAACGTCGCCCCTGACGAGAATAACATCGCCGGTTTCCTTGGCGACATCCGTGCCACTGCCGATGGCAATCCCGACATCGGCTGCGGCAAGCGCCGGCGCGTCGTTGATACCGTCGCCGACCATGCCAACCTTACAGCCTTCGGCCTGATAACGCCGCACGACCGCCTGTTTCTGATCCGGCAATACTTCGGCCTCAACACCATCAACCCCGAGATTTCGCGCCACGGTTTCCGCGACCTCCCTGCGATCACCGCTGATGATTACCGTGCGCAACCCCAGTTCCGAAAGTTGTGCAATGGCGCTGGCAGCCGAATCCTTGAGGGTATCGGCCAAAGCCAGCAATCCCCTAAGTTGCCCGTCAAGGGCCACATACAGCAAGGACTTGCCTTGACCGGCAAAGCCGCTGGAGACTTCAGCCAGAAGGTCAACCTCAACCCCCTCACGAGCCATCAGGCGGGCATTACCGAACACCACTCGGGAGGCACCCATATGCCCGACAAGCCCGTGTCCGGGGATTTCCTCGACATCCTCGAGATTCTGTGCCACAACCGCCATGCCTGATGGATAACCCGCCACAGCCTGTGCCAGAGGATGACTGCTGGCGGAACCGGCAACACGGGCAATTCGCAGCAACGCCTGGGTATCTCCATCTACCGCTACCACATCCGTGACACTGAATGCCCCGGTGGTAAGCGTCCCGGTTTTATCCAACAACAACATATCCAGTCGGGCGATATTTTCCAGTACGGATGGCCGTTTGAACAAAATTCCCAGAGATAAGCCTTCAGCGCTGCCAACCATGATAGCGGTGGGGGTTGCCAGCCCCAGCGCACACGGGCAGGCGATGACAAGCACGGCGATAGCCATGCGAAAGGCAAAAACGAATTCCGCCTGTCCCCACAGATACCAGACCATAAACGTCAACCCCGCCACGGCTACGATAAAGGGGACAAAGACGTTTGCAACGGCATCGGCCAAGCGTTGAATCGGGGCGCGGTCGGCCTGAGCTTCCTCCACCAGCCGGGCAATCTGAGCCAGTACGGTTTCCTCACCGACCCTCTGGGCCTTAACCACCAGTCGCCCCCCGCGGTTAATCGTGGCACCGATGACCTGACTGCCAGGTTGTTTTTCCACCGGCAGGGATTCGCCCGTCACCATCGATTCATCAACCGCCGAACTGCCGCTTTCAACCACGCCGTCAACCGGAATCTTTTCACCGGGGCGCACCACTACACGATCCCCGACGCCCAATTGGCTGGCCGGTACATCCTGTTCGCCGGCGTCGGTCAACAGCAAGGCGCGATCA
The DNA here is from genome assembly GCA_002424645.1 of Pelobacter sp. UBA5610. Taxonomy (GTDB): domain Bacteria; phylum Desulfobacterota; class Desulfuromonadia; order Desulfuromonadales; family Syntrophotaleaceae; genus Syntrophotalea. Next base: position 103,158 of record DIKU01000064.1, read on the forward strand.
GCCTGCAACTGCAACAACTTCTGCAGTGCCTGCCCGGCACGGCCACGGACGCGTGCCTCCAGCCATTTGCCAAATCGGATAAATGTAACCAGCATGGCCGCGGTTTCAAAAAACACCTCGCCGCCAATACCCCACAGGTGAAAGGCCGCCAGAATGGAATACCCCCAGGCAGCACTGATGCCCAGAGCAACCAAAACATCCATATTGGCGGAACGGTTACATAAAGATTGCCAGGCGCCGCGATAAAAGGTAAGCCCGGCACTGAACTGGACGACTGTGGCCAATCCTATAATGACATACAGGGTTTTTGCCCCGAACGGATGCCACCACATCAGCGGCATAATGGGCAGAGTTAGAACTGCTGAAAATACCAACCAGATTCTCTCGGCACGCTCCTGCCGGGCCTCGTCAACAGCGCTGCGAACAGTCAGAGGCCTGAAACCGGCCGCGCGCACAGCCTCAAACAGTTCTGTTTTATTCAGCACAGAGGCGTCGAAATGCACCGAGGCCTTTTCAATGGCAAAATTAACCCGGGCCGAGGACACCCCATCGATCTGGCGTAATTTTTTTTCCAGGGTCTGCGCACAGGAAGCACAGTGCATACCCTGTACCCGGAAGGTGGTTTTGGTGACAGAGGGCACTTCTTGTGGCATAGAAAAAACTCCTGCAACGCCCGGTGAAAGGTTACTTTTTGAACAGCCGCCTGAACGATGGTGATTCTCTTACCGCATCAAAAGCTCTATCGGTTTGGGCATCAAGCAACTTGGTCGGATCGTGGGCGGCGGCTTGACCAAGCGACTGAACCGCTTTGCGAACCTGCCCCTGTTGCGCGTAAATACAGGCTCTGCGGTAGGCTATTTCCGGATTTTCGCCCTGTGCCAGGACAGCGTTAAAACAAAGGATCGCCTCGTCATACCTGCCAAGTTCCATAAGCACCAGGCCCTTGTGTCCCAGGGCCCTTCGGTCGTCAGGGAAGCTCGTCAGGCATTGTTCCAGCGCCATCAGAGCGCCATTAAGGTCACCCTGGCTTTCCAGTAACAGACCCCGACAACATGCGATTTCCGGGCGAGCCGGGTCAGAAATACCCGCTGCTGCCAGAGCCTGCCAGCTTTCATCCCACCGTCCCAGTTCATGGAGTATTTCGGCCTTTTGCAGCGATGCTTCCAAAAATTCCGCATCGATAATCAAGGCCTTGTCCAGATCATCCAACGCATCTTGCAGGCGTTGCTGCGCACGCAAGGTAAGGGCGCGGTTATACAGATACAGGCTACTGTTGGGAGCGCATCGTATGGCAGCCGAAAAAGTCTCGATCGCCTCTTCATTATGCCCCAGGCCGACAAGAGCCAAGCCTTTGCCGTTCAGGGCAGGTGCATTATCGGGGTCACCCGTCAATATCGTCTCAAAACTCGCCAACGATTCGGGATAACGCCCCAGACGGTTCAAAGTGCAGCCCTGGTTAAAATAAACATCGTCGGTTTCAGGCAACCGCCGCAGCGCCTCCCGGTACATGGCCAGAGCTTCCTCTGACCGACCCAGTGCATCATAGACGTTGCCGAGGTTCATATAGATCTCAGGGAAATCGGGTTGCAGTTCCAACGCCCGCTTAAGATGATACAATGCCTGCTCGTACTCTTTGCGTCGTTCCAGCAAAGCGCCGATGTTGTGATGCAACGTTCCATGCGCAGGTTCGAACCGCAAGGCTTTGCGATACAAAGCCATGGCCTTGCTCTCGTCTCCTTGCCCGGCGGCAGCAAGGGCACATAAATGCATGGCCTCCACATCCAGCGGGTGCTCTTCCAGCCATGCCTCGCCAAGCTCCAGCGCATGTACCAAATCACCTTGTTGAAAGGCTAGCTGGGCCATTTCCAAAAGGTCGCGTTCTTCATCGGAGAAAATAGGATAGTCGTCAAATTCGTCGTTCATTGCAGCTCCGATATTCTATACAGCATTCTGTGCGGACTCAGGCGATAGCCCATTATAGCAAGTTTTCAGATACGAAACGTGAGATAGTTATGCCATCATCGATTGAAAAAAGCTGTCGTAGCAGGATGCCTGCCAGTGCCAATCGTAATGCTCTACCCATGCACGCGGGTTTTGCCCGTCCATCACCGAGGGGTCGGCCAGCAACGCCCGCAAACCATCGAGCAATTCCTGCGAACTGTCGTACAGATGCCGATCATGCCACTTTACCGGGAGGTGTTCCGGATAGGCAAGGCGTCGCGGCAGCAAAGGCCAGGCCTGGCAATACATGGCTTCAACCACGCTGATGCCGAAAAAATCGTGAATCGAGGTAACCGGCAGGATATCGGCCCGCCACAACCAGCGCGCATATTCATCAAAACTGCGTGCATAACCGAAATGAACGATCCGCTCCCCGAGACGTTGCTGTGCCTGCTGAAAAATATCGGGCGTCTCGGCGAAAGACTCCCCGAGTACCGCCACCTCAAAAGGCCAGCCTTCATCCGCAAGAACGAACAAGGCCGAAAAGAACTCCTCCGGATTTTTATCGTATTCCCAACGATGGTTCCACAGAATCAACGGCCCGGATTTGGAAAGAGTCTTCTCTTGCCGATAAGCATCCAGCCGGCGTAAATCGAGTCCCAGAGGCAATACGTGGCTTTTATCTCGAATGCGCCTGACATCGGCCAGTTGTCGGCAATCGGGAAAACGTTTCAAAAAACGGGGCAACGCCTCTAAAAAAGCATCATGGTGATAACGCGAATTAAACAGAACGGAATCAGCGGCCAACGCACTGGTAAAGTTCAGAAAAGCGTAGTGGGCATCGCGCTGGCGACCGGGGTCGGTGTCACGAGGGGACCAAGGATAGGTCAGTTGATTTTCGTGAAAATAAAGAACCGAAGGCACGGCGCCACAACGATGGCGGGTCAATCCCTGAAAACAGGCCAGATCAAGCATATCGGTGGCAAGCAGCAAATCGACAGGGGTCTCCTTATCCAGCCACTGGCCAGCCAGAGTCACGGCGCCGCCATGCATACGCCATTTCCAGTGTCGACCTGGCAGTCCAAGAACCTGTACCCCGTGTCGGCTGCAAGCGGCATACTGGTTCGCCCAGGCGGCATGCGACCCGGCCATGTACGGTTCCAGCAACAGGATATTCATCAAATCTCCTATTTTCAGGACCGCTTGTGTCCGGCGCGGTTAACCGTGTCATTCCATCGCAACGGACAATACCTTTGCCGGAAAACCGTCAGGCTGACACCTTGTGCAGATAGTCCCGGTAGATGCGGAAAAAATCCTCGGAAAAAAGAACGAACAATACCTTTTCAGGCAACGCGCTGTCCGTAAGAAAATCGCGCACCGTATCGATCGCAATACGGCAGGCTTTATCCACGGGATACCCGTAAATGCCGCAACTTATAGCAGGGAAAGCAACACTGGCCAGACCATGCTGACGCGCCAGTTGCAGGCTGGTGCGATAACAGGATGCCAGCAGCCCTGGGTCGTCAGGACGACCGTGATACACCGGACCGACCGTATGAATGATGTGCCGCGCGGGGAGGTTATATCCGCCGGTGATTTTGGCGTCACCCGTCTCGCACCCACCAAGAGTACGACACTCCTCGACTAAATCCGGACCGGCGGCGCGATGAATGGCCCCATCCACGCCACCCCCTCCGAGCAGGCTACGGTTCGCCGCATTGACGATGGCATCGACCTGCAGTCGGGTGATATCTCCTACGAGCAATTCCATTCTTCCGAAAATTTCCCGTTTCATACCACGCCCCCTCCTCCGGTTTGATCACCCCGCACGCAACAAGGCTTTTTCCCAAAGGGTTCCCGGATCGAGTTCCTTAAAAAAGTCAGGCAGATCCCATTCGGAAACTCCCGCAGAGCGGATTACATCGATTTTGGCCCCCGGTTGCCATGCCACGGAGGTGGGAAGATCGGCAGAGGTCATGATCCCGGGATGCCCATCATGAAAAAATCCGAGAAAGCAGCCCGCCTCCATGAGAATAATCGCCGTTTCGTCCCCTGCCTGAACATGCAACCCACCGCTGAAGCCATCAGACTTCAACCGATCGAGCAGAAATGGAATATCCAGAAGTTCAAGCTGTTGCCCCTGGTAGAGCGTCTCACCTTCGATAAGGTTGAATATTTCAAGGGTAAGAGCTGCATCCAGGCGATATATATCCAGGCAAGCGTGCCCCGACAGAGACGCTGAAAAAATCTTCTCAAGGGCAATTTCACCGGCCAGCACATCATTATGCATCGAGTAACGAATTACCACCAACTGACCACGAAGAAACAGCAGCAGGCCACGACCGCAATCGGCGGTAAAATTCAGATAACCGGTAAAATGACCGTTGTGCAGTTTTTCGAGCACTTCATGCCAATCCATGCCAAGGGTGCTCCCCCCTTCTTTGACCGGTTTGCCTCGTGGTAATACGATCATGAATCCTCCGTCAAACATGACAACTCCCACTCTTCGAATTACCTGAGCGGGACAGATCTTTTTCAGGCCGTTTCTTCGAGGTGCAACGCTTCCCAACGTTGATAAAGATCGGCTATTTCCTTCTGCAAGGCTTCGTAATCATCCGCAACCTGCCGGGATCGCGTGGGATCATCATACAGTCGGGGATCGGCCATGGATGCTTCCAATTCGGCCAGTTTCTGTTCACCAATTTCAATCAACGCTTCGATTTCAGAAAGTTGCTTTTGCCTTCGCCGTTCCTCGCGTTTGGCTACCTTGCGATCTTCATAGGAAGCTGCCGAAGCCGTAGGCGCGTTGTCCATGTCACCAACGGCGGCAACTTGCCTCTGTTCCACGCGCTCTGCGGAATGACTGAGATCACCGCCGTCAGCCTTGCTCCGCAAAAAATCCTCGTAGTTACCCAAATGGGACACGGCACAGCCGCCGCCAACTTCAATCACCCGCGTCGCCAGTCGATCGACGAAATAGCGGTCATGGGATACGAACACAAGGGTTCCCTGGTAAGCCAGCAAGGAACGCAACAGAACATCTTTGGATTGCAGATCAAGATGGTTAGTCGGTTCGTCCAGCAGCAGTAGATTTGCCGGACGCAGCAGCAACATAGCCAGGGCCAGACGATTGCGTTCGCCACCGGAAAGCACCGAAACCGGCTTATACACATCATCACCGGAAAACAAAAAGGCACCAAGTATGTCGCGTACCCGCGGCACCATGTCAAAAGGTGCAGCGGTCGTCAATTCCTCCAGCACCGTACGGGAAGGATTTAACACTTTCGCCTGATCCTGGGCAAAATAGGCCAGTTCCAGATTGTGCCCTTCCCTCCGGATACCGCTGCGAGGAGCTTCGGAACCGGCCATCAAACGCATGAGAGTCGACTTGCCCGCACCGTTGGCACCAACCAGTGCCACACGTTCACCCCGCTCGATGCCAAGAGATACTCCGTTCAATACGCTCAACGGGCCATATCCGTGTTCAATGGCTTCCAGCTCCAAGGCAAGTCGACCACCCTTTGGGGGAGCGGGAAACTGGAAAGCAATACTTTTTCGTTCGGGGGGCACTTCGATGCGATCGATCTTTTCGAGCTGTTTGATACGGCTCTGCACCTGGGTCGCCTTATTCGCCTGATAACGAAAGCGGCTGATGAAGCCCTCAATGCGGGCAATCTCTTCATCCTGGCGCATACGTGCAGCACGCAAGGCGCTGATGCGTTGTTCCCGCTCCACCAGGTAGGCGCTGTAATTTCCGCTATATTCGGTCAAGGCACCGTTCCAAAGTTCAACGATGCGATTTACAACCCGATCGAGGAAAAACCGATCATGAGATACCAACACGACGGCAAACGGGTAGTCGGCCAGATAGTTCTCGAGCCAATCGCGTGCCGGCAGGTCCAGGTGGTTGGTCGGTTCGTCAAGCAACAGCAGATTGGGGCGCTGCAGCAGCAGTTTGGCCAGGGCGATACGCATTTGCCAGCCACCGGAAAACTGCTCACAGGGCTTTTGCCAGTCCCTTTCGGCAAATCCGAGACCGCCGAGAACCCTGCCGATTTCAGCCTCGATGGCATACCCGCCCCGATGGCGGAAGGTCTCCTGCACCACGGCGTAACGTTCCAGCATCGCCGGTGGGCTGTCGGCACCGATTTGCGCCTCAAGCGATTGCAGTTCTGCTTCCAGTGCCATGAGCTCGGAAAGGGCCGAGCGCACCTCATCAAACAGGCTGAGGCCGGCATGCACCAGGCCATCCTGCGGCAAATAGCCGATGGATGTCCCCTTGGCAGTCTGCACCTCGCCACCATCGATCGCTACCTCTCCGGCAAGAACCCTCAGCAGGGTAGTTTTACCCGTGCCGTTCTCCCCACAAAGGCCGATACGATCAGCAAGCCTGACATGCCAGTTAATACCGGCGAACAGGCGCCTGTCTCCAAAATCCTTGATAATATTTCGCAGTTGCAGCATGGCTCTTTTTATAGCACAATAGAAGCTCAGGTAAAACCTCGAAAGAGACGAATCCCCGCAGGGAGTTCCTGAGCATCCGGATCTCCGTCTCTTTGACGATTTAAAACAAAAAAGTTATCGAGGTTTTCCAACCATTTTCAATATATGCCGTCGGGCACCAGCCTTGACCATATAAAAGTATCAGCGGTTTTTCCGTACCGTGTTCAGCCAGCGATCACCACCGCCTGCAAGGCCGGTGGGTAGATTCGTCCGGAACGGAAAAACTGACAAGCCGAAATCTTTTCGGCCCCCACCCATTTAGTGGCTGTCGCGTGCGACAGTCGGAAGGATTTTCATGACTAAAAAAATGCTCATCAATGCGACTCACCCTGAGGAGCACAGGGTTGCCATCGTTGAAGACGGGACCCTCACAGAGTTGGATATTGAAATATCCGGCAAAGAACAAACCAAAGGCAACATTTACAAAGCCGTTGTAGCCCGTGTCGAAACCGGCCTGCAGGCGGCTTTTGTCGATTATGGCAGCGAGCGCCTCGGGTTTCTTCAAGTCGGAGAAATACATCCGTCTTTTTTCCAGGCTGCCGAAGGACGCACTGAACCAGGAAAACGACCGCGAATCAACGACCTGCTGAGACGCGGACAGGAAATCCTGGTGCAGATCGTCAAGGAAGAGCGTGGAACCAAAGGTGCGGCCCTGACGACATACCTGTCTCTACCGGGACGTTACATGGTCCTGATGCCGGAATCCGACACGAAAGGTATTTCGCGTAAAATCGAAAAGGAATCGGATCGTAAAAAACTTAAGGAACTCATGAATAGCCTGGAAATACCCGAGGACATGGGCTATATCGTGCGAACCGCCGGCAGCACCCAGAAAAAAACCGACCTCAAACGCGATGTCGACTACCTGCTGCGCCTGTACAATAAAATCCAAACTCTTTCCAGCACCACCAAGGCACCTGCCCTTGTTTACAAAGAATCCAACCTGGTTATCCGCTCCATCCGTGATTATTTCAGCGATGACATGGATGAAGTGCTGGTAGATGATGCCAGGGTGTCCGCCGAAGCCCGCGAATTTTTCCAGGAAGTCATGCCCGAATATGCCGAACTGGTAAAACTGCACCAGGAACGCCGACCTATATTCGCCCGTTATCAGATTGAAGAGCAGATCGAATCGATCAGCAAAAACAAGGTCATGCTTCCGTCCGGAGGGTCCATCGTCATCGATACCACCGAAGCACTGGTAGCCATCGATGTCAATTCCGGAAAGATGGCCAGCGAGCAAGGGGTTGAAGCAACCGCTTACAAAACCAACATTGAAGCGGCTATCGAAACGGCTCGCCAGTTGCGTCTGCGTGACCTCGGAGGACTGGTGGTCATCGATTTTATCGACATGCGTGACCGCAAACACATCCGCGATGTGGAAAAGACCCTTAAGGATGCCATGAAAATGGATAAAGCCAGGGTCAGTATCGGACGCATCAGCCAGTTCGGGCTTCTGGAAATGAGCCGTCAGCGTATCAAGGCCGCCCTCGCGGAAGCTTCCTTTGAAGTCTGCCCGCACTGCAACGGCAGCGGTAAAATCAAAACGGTTGAGGCCCAATCGCTGGCGTTTTTACGCCGGATTCACGCCGGGCTCGCAAAGGGACAGGTAGGACGGATAGAAGCCATGGTCCCCTTGGATGTCGCCAGTTACCTGCTCAACAATAAGCGCTCGGAACTTTTAAACATCGAACAAAACAACGACATCCGTATCCATATCAAAGCCTGCCCTGAATACCTGAATAGCCAGGGCGAGGTTGAATTTCACAAACGTGAAAAAGAATCGGCACAGACAACGGCTTACATCGAAGCCAGCCACGTCATGGCCGAGACCAATGACTTCCAGCCAACGGAAGAAGCCGAGGTGGAAGAAAAACCGGCAAAGCGCAAACGTCGTCCGCGCAGACGCCGTAAATCCTCTTCCGCGGAAAATGGCAACGGCCAGGAGACTGCAGAGGATAACACCGATGAAGCAACGATTGGTTTGCCCGACAGTGCAGAACAGGGTCAGACAGATACGGTCACTTCGGAAACAATTCCTGCTGCAGCAGATATAGCCCAAGTGCCCGTTACGGGAATAGCCCCTGCAACCGCAGAGGATACCGTGGTTACAACCGAGCAAACGGAAAAACCGGCAAGAAGATCTCGGCCCCGGCGGCGCAAACCTGCTGCCAAAAGAGCTATCACGCAACCCGAAGCTCAACCCGAAGCTC
>DIKU01000033.1 GCA_002424645.1 Pelobacter sp. UBA5610
AAGCCCGCGTGGCCAAGATCAAAGAGGAGCAATTCCTCCTCAAAGAGGGGATCGGCCTTCAGATCAGGGATACGTTCCTTTCTTTGAGCGCTGCAGAAAAATCCCACCAGGCCACCTTGGACGCCATGAACGCCTCCATGGAGAATCGAGACCTGAACACCCGCGCCTACCAGCACGAACTGGTGGAAACCGACAAGGTCATTCGCGCTCAGTTGATGGAAGCATTGATGTCGGCGCAGCATTACAAAACCCGCTACGACCACATTGCCCTCCAGTCGCGCATGAACCTGTTGGTGGGCACGGAAGTCATGCATAAACTCGAAGGTCGATAATGGCTGGCGTCACACCCCGATTTTTTCCAGGAACGATACGCCGGGGCAAGGACCGCTTGCTCCGGTGGTTTTTCCTCGGGGCGACGGGGCTGACCACCCTGTTGACGGCGTATGCCGGCTCTTGCGCCGCCGCCGAGCGTCCGCCCTTTCGCCTGGCTTGTTCGTCCAGCATGTTCGCGGAAGTCAACGAAAGTGACGCCCGCGCCGCCATGAATGTCTGGATTTTGACAGTTGCGAAGGAGAAGAATATTTCTGTAGACCCGGATCCACACATCCACCGGTCAGTCGAGGATATGATTCAATTCGGTTTGAAGAATGCTGTGAATGGGTTTTGTCTCACTACTCCGGAGATCCCGCGCCTGAGTCGCGAGATTAAACTCGACCTCATCGCTGTGGGTTCGCGGAACGGGAGCATCACCGAAGAGTATTTGCTGCTGGTGCGTAAGGACAGCGGTCTGAAACGGCTCGATCAACTCCGGGGCCGCAGCATCAACATTCTCGATAATCCGCGCATGAGCATGGCCTTGATCTGGCTCGACACCCTCCTGCTGGAATCGCAATTGGACCGCGCCACCGACTTTTTTGGACACGTCAGTCTGAAAACCAAGGCTCCGCAGGTGGCTTTGCCGGTGTTTTTCGGCAAGACCGAGGCCTGTCTCATGACCCGGACAAGCTTTGAAGTGATGGGGGAGCTTAATCCGCAACTCAACCTGCAGATGCGGGTGCTGGCAACCTCCCCGGGGGTGGTTCCGACGGGCTTTGCCTTCCGGACAGATCACGCATCGCCGGTAAGCAAAGAGATTCTTGAAGCGATGGAACATTTGGGAGACACACCGGCCGGTCGCCAGATTCTCGCTCTCACCAAATCGGACCGTATCGTGGCCCGCCCCCTTTCCTGCCTGGACGGAAGCCTGAAACTGCTGGCCAAGCACCGTCGGCTGTGCAAAGAGAAGCTTCCCGGGTTGGCAAACAAGACTCGCGGAGAAAAACACGCAGGAGTTCGTTAGATGCAAAGCAAAAACCGCATATCGGCACCCCGGCGTTCTGGCCCTGCAGCATCGGTTGCGTGGCCACGGGTTGTGGCACGGGGCATTACCTCGAGAAGGCGCAATAACTCGCACCGGATTTTAGCTTGCCTGGGTTGCCTGCTCGTCTTAAGCACCCTCCTTGCCCCCTTGGCAACGGGAGCCGAACCGCAAAAAAAACTGTTTCGGGTCGGGTTCTCCAGATCGATGTTCGCCAACATCAACGAAAATGACGCCATGGCCGCGGTCAAAGTCTGGTCAGCAATAATCGCAAAAGAGCGTGGCGTGCCGACGGATCCCACTCCCCGCGTGTACAACGACTTGCAGGATATTCGTCAAGCCTTGACTGCCAAGGCAGTCGATTCCATTGCACTGAACACCGACGAATATTGGAAACTGCGACCGCTGCTGGATGACAAGGTTTTCATTGTGGGGAGCAGTGATAAAAGTTTTACCGAGGAGTATATCGTCCTGGTCCACAAAGACAGCAAAATACGACGAATCCAGGACTTGCGCGACCGTCGCCTCACATTCTACGCCAATCCACGGATGACCCTGGCCCCGATCTGGCTGGATACGGTTCTGATGAAAGAGGGGCTTCCGGCCAGTCAGGGGTTTTTTCGCGTGACCAATACTTCCAAAATTACCAAAGTGGTGCTTCCGGTATTCTTCCGGCAAACAGACGCCTGCGTGGTCTCCCGCAAAAGTTTCAAAACCATGTGCGACCTCAATCCTCAATTGGGCCAGCACCTGAAGGTTATTCTCTCCTCGCCTGCGATGGTCCCGAGCGGGTTCTGTTTCCGGCGAGGCTACAACGATTCAATCCGGGATTTGATCATTACGGAACTGGTTTCAGTCATGGGCTCCGCAAGCGGCAACCAGATGATGACCCTCTTTCAACAAGGACATTTCGAAGCAAAGCCCCTCTCCTGCCTGGACAGCGCCTTCGAGCTACTGGCTACGCACGAGCGACTTATGGCTAAAGCCAAAACCAAACCTTAACAGGACTATCCCCGAAGGCACCAGGCACGATGTCTCGAAAAAAACGAAAAAACATCCTGTTCACAACTGAACGGCGGGAACTGTCGGTGCCTATCAGGGCCAAGGACGGTCAGGCCGGTCCTGTGCGGATCAGGGCTGGGTGGTCGAAGGTTGCCGCCTGCCTGGTTTTGATCTTTGCCTGCGGGGTGCCCCTGATGCCGTGCAGCGCCATGAATCAGCCGGAGGAATCCTTACGTATCGGTTTTACCAGCAGCATGTTCACGGATGTCGATGAAAATGACGCCAGGGCGGCGATCAAGGTTTGGGGAGCGATGATTGCCAAACAG
>DIKU01000042.1:0-3455 GCA_002424645.1 Pelobacter sp. UBA5610
AACGGCAAAATCTGTGGACAACTTGTGGAAAATGGTCTGAATGTACACAGATTTATATAAAAGCCGGTAATCTGATTGGAAAATTTATAGAATAATAGACTTATCGAGAGAAAATCGCAATGGCACAAGGTGACTGGTGACAGGATGCGGTTTGTCGCGATCTGACAACCAGGACAATGGAGGTCCCGTCATGACGGATATGCTAATCGAGAAGACCCACGGCAGAAATGATGACGCCGCCGGGGTGGCGTGTCCGGGTGGTGAGATTGCAGTTTAGCCCGCATTGCGTTTGCTGCGCGTACGTTTCAAACGGATCAGCGCCGCTTCCACCCGGGTAAAATCGGGATGCTTGCGGTCCATGCCCTCAAGGTCAAGTTTGTATTTTTTAGCCATTTCCACGACAACTGGCAAAGGCTCAGGGTCCGCTTTGTGCCAAATCGGACGTAATTCACGCAAAAAGATATTGGCGGATTCCGGGCCTATTCCCCGCAGTGAGGTCACGCGGAACTCGAGATCCCGGGTATTTTCCGCGGATTCATGAAGTTGGGTCAGGCTGCCCTGGTAATACTCCTGCAGTGTATTGCACATTTCCAGTACATTGCTTGCTGCAACGCCATCCTGCCGGACATAGCCCCCTTCCCGCATAATGGGATGAACCAGATGGCTCCAGCCAGCCTGCGATATGCTCACCGGATCGATCAGGTGATATTTTTGAAATGTACGATAGGTCTTACGGGCCACATCCTGTGACACCGGTCCGCCAAATAACGCAGTTGCCAACAACCATTTGAAGAGTTCGCTATCGGAGGAACGTGGCAGATCGATGCCAAGCTCTTCGGAAAACAAGGGAAAGACCAACAAATCCTGAATAGTCATGATAGCTTCCTTCTAGAGATATAATTATTTCTTTCTTAATATGCATGGAATATGCCGTATTCGCGCATGATTTTGGGTTTTCTCATGAAAAATCGGCATGCAGGTTTNNATGTGCTGTCAGAAGGAAAAGGTGAAGAGTGATAGGACTGATCTTTGATCCCTTGATTTGCCATGATGGTTACAAAGCGAAGGTCTGGAGCGGTTTGGCGAAGGATGGGGCGAGGCGGTTACAAACTTGACAGGCATGCTCGAAGGATTATGCAATTGTTGCGCTTCATCCGCAGATGCGTACGTCCCTGTAACGATATAGAATGTTTATGCGAAAGAAGTAGTCAGTTAACAGCCGTGTCTTTTTATGGAAGTCGCTGGGGGGTAATCAGGTATGCCGGAATTCTGTGCTGGCAACCCTGGCGATGCCGTCAGGGCTCATTATAAAACCGGCCTGTGGCAACATAACCAAGTGTTTTGGCGGGCTTGCATGGGAAGTACCGGAAGTATTCCTGAATTACTGTAATGGCTAGCCATACGGGATACTGGAAGTCAGGTTGTATATGGCGATGTCCACTCCGCAAAACAGGCAGGTTGTCGCGTTTTCCTGCGGGGCAAGGCAACAAGGGCAGAGCTGTGTTGATATGGGTGAATCGCACAATAACGTTACAGCGTTTTCCGAAGGGAGTGGTTCCATGGGTTCAACCGTACATAAAGCCCCGGCTCGCCGAAAAAGTTCCCAACAACGCCATGCGGCCTTGCGGTCGATTCCGGAACGCATGGCGGTTTTCCCGGAAAAAATACGATCCAGCGTCTGTGGACTGAATTGACAGAGCCTTTTCAGATTGGATCGTACCTGCTGGAGGGTCATCCCCGGAGTCAAATGGCCCGTAAAAACAACCTTGAAGCAAGCTTTTTTCATGCCTTACCTCCCCCCTTTGACATAGCACCGCTTTCCCAATGATGGCTTTTTCCTTGTCGGCGAGGGCCGTGCCCTTGCGCCGATGCCTGCGGATAGTGAAAAAGAAGCCGTTTACCAATAGCATAAATTAATAATTTTTGTTAAACAATTTTTGCAAACGGGAGGCTCAGGGAGGTTAGGTGTCTGGCAAGATGGCGGATAGAAGTTCGATGGAGTGGGCCACCCTGATAGGCGCGTTGCTTTTCTCCAGCAGGCCGCGCAACATGATCAGGCATCCCGGACAATCTGCAGCCACAACTTCGGCACCGGTAGCCAGGATGTCATCGCGTTTATCCTTGGCGATAGCTCGGGAAATGGTTGGTTGGCCCAGGACCGAATAGGAACCGCCGAATCCGCAACAGCGATCGGGATGGGTCATTTCGGTCATTTGCCAGCCGGCTCTGGAGAGTAATTGGCGCGGCTGCCCATGAACGTCGGAGCCGCGGCGCAAGTGGCAGGAATCGTGGTAGGTGANNCCGGCGCTATCCTGAGGGACGGTCGGCGAAAGGCCTGCAAGTTGATCAACAAGCAGTACGGATGCATCCCGTGTGATCGCTGCAAGGCCAGCGGCGCAGTCGGAAAGAGCCGGATCTTCGGCAAGCAACTCGGGGAAGTGCTTGGTCATTGCGGTGGTGCAGGTAGGGCAGACGGTGACCACCGCATCGGCCTGGGTTTGGGCCAGCGCCATAACATTTTGGCGAGCCAGTTCGGTGGCAGTGGCGGTGTCCCCGGCGTAGAGAGCCGGAATGCCGCAGCAACTTTGCTCCTCAGGATATACGAGCTCGATATTGAGGTGTCGAAACAGACGCGCCAGTGCCAGACCGATGTCCGGTAGCACAAATTCCGCGGCGCATCCGCCGAACAGGGCGACACGCAGGCGCGGCGCGGCGACGGTGGGCAATTCGGCTAACAGGTCGCGTAAAGGCCGTTCGGAAATAGCCGGCAGGGTGCGCCATTCGGTCAGAGAAGAAAAGAACAGCGGCAGGTGCCGAACGCTGGAGGTATTGCCGGTCAGTGGCTTCTGCAAGCGTGCGGCGGTTTTCAGCAGTCCGTGGAACAGCCGTCGGTTGCGCAGAACCCGCTTGAATACCAGATTCTTGATGGTGCCGACCCCTTCGCTATTTGCCAGGCTGCGGCGCAAACCAAGAATGATATGCTCGAGATCGATGTTCGCAGGACAGACAGTGACACAGGCGCGGCAGCCGATGCAGGCCTGGATCAGTTCGGCGGCATCGTTCAGCCCGTGCAGGAAAGCCGTTAGTACCACACCGATGGCGCCGACATAGACATGACCGAAAACGTGCCCGCCGATGGTCTGATAGACCGGGCAGACATTGGCGCAGGCACCGCAGCGCAGGCAACGCCAGGCATCGCTGGCTTCTTTCGACAAGGCCAGCTTGCTGCGACCGTTATCGAGCAGCACGATATGCAATTCCCGTGGCTGTTCCCGACCGGGTGCCGGGCCGCGTAGCCAGGTCACATAGGAGCTGGCCGCCTGGGCGGTCGCATTACGTGGCAGCACCTGCAATACTCTGATGGCATCCTCAAGGGAGGGCACCAGCTTGTCGATGCCGACCAATACTACGTGCACCGGCGGTATGGTTGCTACCAGGCGGGCATTGCCTTCGTT
>DIKU01000042.1:3514-4092 GCA_002424645.1 Pelobacter sp. UBA5610
TGGCGCAGGGTGCGCCGGGCAAGCTCGACAAGGTGCGCGATATCATCCGACTCATGTTCTCCGGTCAGTTTGCCGAAGAGTTCAGCCACCTGGTCCCGAAACATGTGAATGGCCGGCATGACCATGTGGCTCGGCCGCTGACCGGCCAGTTGCACGATCCATTCGCCTAGATCGGTTTCGACCACCCGCATACCGATGGCTTCCAGTGCCTGATTGAGAGCGATCTCCTCCCCCGCCATGCTTTTGCTCTTGACGGCCAGATGCGCGTTGTGATGTTGCGCCAGTCCGGTTATGTAGGTGTTGGCCGCCTGTGCATCCGGGGCCAAAAAGACTTTGGCTCCAGTTGCTTCGGCCTGTGTCATGAACTTTTCCAGCTGATGCGGCCAGTCATCGCGTACCGTATCCTTCATGGCGGCGATGTGATGGCGCAGGGCCTCAAAGTCGAGATCGGCAAAGGCTTCGGTACGGGCTGCCAGATAGGCGTCCCCAAAACGATGCAAGGCCTCCTGACGGCGGACATCGGACAGAGCTTGATCGATAAGGTGGCGATAATGACGGGCGCGACGGCTCATGGCCAA
>DIKU01000126.1 GCA_002424645.1 Pelobacter sp. UBA5610
ATGTACCTCTTCATGGGGAATTTCCGCGCCACTCTTATTCCCACCATCGCGGTGCCCGTGGTTCTGCTGGGCACATTTGGCGTCCTGGGACTTTTCGGATTTTCCATCAACATGCTGACCATGTTTGCCATGGTGCTGGCCATCGGCCTCCTGGTCGACGACGCCATTGTGGTGGTGGAGAACGTCGAGCGGATCATGGCAGAGGAAGGACTCTCCCCCCGCGAAGCCACCGCCAAATCGATGGATGAGATCACCAGCGCTCTGATCGGCATCGGTCTCGTCCTTTCGGCGGTATTCGGCCCCATGGCCTTTTTCCCAGGTTCCACCGGAGTCATCTATCGTCAGTTTTCCGTGACCGTCATTTCGTCCATGCTCTTGTCGGTTGTCGTGGCCCTCGTCCTGACACCCGTGCTCTGCGCCACTATGCTCAAGCCGGTACCCCAAGGCCATCAACCTTCGGACGGCGCCGTCTGGTTTCTGCGCCCTTTTTTCCGCTGGTTCGACCGGGCTTTCTTCCGGGCCAGGGATCTTTATGTGCGGCTGGTAGGACGTATTTTGGCGAAAAAAATCCGCTATCTCTTTGTTTTTGTTCTGATTGTCGTCGCCATGGGATATCTGTTCCAGCGCATGCCCACATCCTATATTCCCGATGAAGATCAAGGCATCCTTATGGTCCAGGCCATACTCCCCCCTGGCTCAACTCTTGAGCAGACGGAAGCGGTCATGGCCAAAGTCACGGATCATTTCCTTACAAACGAGAAGGAAGGAGTGGATTCACTTATTACGGTAGCGGGCCGAAGTTTCGGCGGCGAGGGACAGAACCTGGCACTGGGGTTTGTCAAGCTCAGGGACTGGGAGCTTCGCCGGCGGCCCGATTTAAAAGTCCAGGCCATTGCCGGTCGCGCCATGGGTGCGTTTTCACAGATAAAGGAAGCGATGGTCTTCGCTTTTCCGCCCCCCCCGGTCATCGAACTGGGGATGGGCACCGGTTTTGACCTGCAACTGGTGGACCGTGGGGGCCTGGGCCACGACAGACTCATGGAGGCGCGTAACCAACTCCTCGGCATGGCGGCCCAAGATCCCCGCCTGATCAGGGTCCGGCCCAACGGCATGAATGATGTGGCCGAATACCACATCGATGTTGACTGGGACAAGGCCGGCGCCCTGGGGATTCCCATCGACGCCATTCATAACACCATCTCGGCCGCCTTCGGCAGCGCCTATGTCAACGATTTTATCCAGGCCGGCCGGGTCAAAAAGGTCTATGCCCAGGTAGAAGCCCCATTCCGCATGCTACCACAGGATCTGGAAAAACTCTATGTGCGCAACACCGCCGGCAAAATGGTCCCGGTCTCATCCTTTGCCGCGGGGCGCTGGGCGACCGGCTCGCCGAAGCTGGAGCGTTTCAACGCCTTTCCCTCGATCAATATCTGGGGAGAGCCGGCTCCAGGCCACAGCACCGGCGAGGCCATGGCCGCCATCGAGGAGATTGTAGCCAAACTGCCTACCGGAATCGCCGCCGACTGGACCGGACTTTCCTACCAGGAAAGGCAGGGCGGTTCCATGGCCCTTCTGCTCTATGCCTTTTCAGCTTTTGCCATCTTCCTCTGCCTCGCGGCACTTTACGAAAGCTGGCCCATTCCCCTCGCTATCCTGCTGACCATGCCCCTTGGGGCCATCGGCGGCGTGATCGCCACAAGCACTGCAGGGATGCCCAATGACGTCTATTTCCAGATCGGCCTGTTGATCACGCTGGGACTCACCACCAAGAACGCCATCCTGATCGTCCAATTCGCCAGGGCAAAGGTCGATGAAGGCATGGGCTTGATCGAGGCGACACTCCAGGGCGCCAAACTGCGGCTCAGGCCGATCATCATGACATCGCTGGCCTTCGGTTTTGGAGTACTGCCTCTCGCTATGGCAACCGGTGCGGGATCGGGCGCGCAACGGGCGATCGGCATCGGCGTAATCGGCGGCACGGTTACCTCAACCTTTCTGGTTACTCTCTTCGCGCCTCTCTTTTACGTCATGATCTACAAAGTGCTTGGCAAACATCGAAAGGAAGTAACTATGAGCTATCATGAAGAAAGCGCAACGGCGGAGGGAGAAAAATGAACAGACGATTAGCAATTTTGCTGACCGGCATCGGTCTTGTCGCCGGGGGCTGTTCCCTGGCCCCCGAATACCTGCGGCCGGAAGCGCCGATCCCGGCTGAGTGGCCGCGGGGCGAGGCATACCAGGCCATACCCGAATCGCCGGTTGCCTCGGACCTGAGCCGTCAGGCGTTTTTTACCGACGGAAAGCTGCAAAAAGTCATCGGCATCGCCCTGGAAAATAACCGGGAACTGCGGCTGGCCGCCCAGAACGTGTTACGGGCACGGGCTCTCTATGGCGTGCAACGGGCCGAGCTGTTTCCCGCGCTTCAGGCGACCGGCGAGGGGGGCAAACAAGGCCTGTCATCGGATCTTGTCAAGCCAGGGGATTCCCGGACAAGGGAACAGTACAACCTTGACCTGGGGATAGCTTCCTGGGAGATTGATTTTTTCGGACGTATCCGCAGCTTGAAAGATCAGGCATTGGAGGAGTATCTGGCAACCGCGGAGGCCGGGCGGAGCGCCGAGATTGCATTGGTGGCCGAGGTCGCCCGTGTGTATCTGACCCTTGCCGCGGACCGGGAGAATCTGCAACTGGCCCGGTCCACCCTGGAGTCACAGCAGGCGGCTTACCGTTTGGTGCAGAAACAGTATGACACGGGCCTTGCCAACGAACTGGATCTGCGGCAGGCACAGATACCGGTGGAGACGGCGCGGGGAAGCGTCGCCCTTTACACGCAACTGGCGGCCCTGGGCCAAAACGCTTTAAACCTCCTCGTCGGCATTCCGGTCCCGGATGAACTGTTGCCGGTTGACCTCGAAAGTGTCGCCCCGCCCGCGGAAATTTCCGCGGGATTGTCTTCCGAAATCCTCTTGCGGAGGCCTGACATCATGGCTGCGGAGCATCGACTCAAGGGAGCATACGCCTTTGTCGGCGCGGCCCGGGCCGCCTTTTTCCCCCGGATTGCCCTGACAACCGCGGTGGGGACGGCCAGTGACGACCTCTCCGGTCTTTTCGGTTCCGGAACGGGTACCTGGAGTTTCACGCCACAGATCGTGGCGCCTATTTTCGACGCCCGTGTCTGGTCGGCGTTCAGGGTCAGCGAGACTGATCGGGAAATTATACTCACCCGGTACGAAAATGCCATCCAGAATGCTTTCCGGGAAGTAGCCGATGCCCTTGCCTTGCAGGGGACGATAGACCGGCGGATCGAAGCCCAGCTCTCCCTGGTCTCCGCGACCGCGGCAACCTATCGTCTCGCCGACATACGTTATACGGAAGGAATTGACAGTTACCTCGGGGTCCTTGACGCGCAACGCTCTCACTTTGCCGCCCAGCAGGAGCTGGTGGCGTTGCGCCTGGCCAAACTCGCGAACCGGGTGCGGCTTTACGCTGTGATGGGGGGCGGACTATCCGAAAAAAGTTACGAACCTGATGTATCGGAGAACTCCTCGGAAACCGGAGGAAAGGATGGATAACAACAAGTCAATCACCGGTGGCAAAAGCGGTTGTGACAGGATAGACCCTGAAAAACTCTTTGCTTTCCTGCCAATTCGCAGTGACAGCGTCATCGTGGACGTGGCGGACGGCTTTGGAGCTTCTACCCTTGCCATGGCATCGCGCTGCCCGCGCGGCAAGATCTTTGTCTTTTATCTGAGGGAGGAAGGGCTTGAACGATCCCTGGATGAAATTTCAGACAGCGCCATCACCAACATCATCCCCAATGTCGTCACTCCAGTTTCGCTACCTCTTGGCAGTGGAACCATGGATATCGGCCTTTTGAGCACGGTTTTCCATGACTTGTTTCAACGAGGCAGCGACCAGGAAGCGTTACGCGAAATGAAAAGGGTCTTGAAGCCTGGCGGGGCATTGGCGGTGATAGAGTTCAAAAAGGTAATGGGTATTCCCGGACCTCCCATCAAAATCCGAATCGCGCCGGGTGAGCTTGATGAGACGCTCCGTTGTGCCGGCTTTATCCCCGCGATGATACAAGAGATCGAGATTGGGCCATATCACTACCTGTCTCTTTATCGAAAAAGCGACAAGCAATCCGAATGAACCGGGCAGGCTGTACTACCTGTTTTTATCTGGGTTATGTCAAGCTGCATAAAGGAAAAAAATAATAGGCAACAATAACATGCAATCAATCATTCCGGAAAGCAAAGCCAAAATCCTGGAAGCCGCTATCCCTCTTTTTGCCGAAGCCGGCTTCAATGGCGTTTCCATGCGCAGCCTGGCCACTGAAGTCGGTTTGAATCCGGCAACCCTCTATCATCATTTTCAGGATAAGCATACTCTCTACATGGCAGCCATGTCTTTTGTGTTTGCCAGGAGAGCCGAGACATTATCGGTGGCTCTCAGCGCGGAGGCAACCCCCGAGGAGCGGCTAAAAAAGTTTGCCGAGGCTTTTTGCCGGCTCATTCATGACGACCCGGATTTCAACAAATTGATCCAGCGGGAAATATTGGCTGGGGATAACGGGCGCCTGCAACTGCTGGCGAGCCAGGTTTTTCATGAATTTTTCACCTCGCTCCTTTCCCTTTGCGGTGAGCTCGCCCCCGGCTTTGACTCACATATGCTGGCCATTTCCATCGTCGGCCTGGTGGTTTACCACTACCAGATTACTCCCCTGCGGCAGCATCTATTGGGTAGATCGCCGGCCCATGATTTCCCGGAAAAGGTCGCTACGCATGTGGTGCGCCTGTTGCTGCGAGGGGTTAATACAGGGTAGTCTTTTTAGACAACTTAATTCACAGAGGAGAACGAGATGAAAGAGCAGACAAAACAGCAAAATCAGAACCGCAAAGCAGAAGATGAGGCCCGTGCCGCAGTGATAGACGGCAAGAATATTCACGAGTCCGTTCGGGATATCACCATAAAGGCGTTGAGTGAGGGTCATCTGGATCTGCAAAAAATGCGGGAAGTCGTCCATTCGGTTCTACAGGGCGCAAGCACTGGTGCAAAGGACAAGGGCGTTCAGGCTGAACCATCAATAAGAAAAGCAATATCTGGGGTAGATGAGGCATTGGCGAAGTCGGCAGAGGCTTACAGTTTGGCCATCAAGGAGGCGGCGGGTCATATCAAGGAGTTCGGGACCCAAAACCTGAAGCGGGGGCTGAATGATCTGGCCGCACTGGAGGGGATGTTTATGGATACTGTCAAGAATATAGCCCAAGCCTCGGATGGTGCGGTAAGGGAGGTATTGAGCGACATGGCGCAGCATGCCAACAACACCGGCACTGCAGTCGGTGTAGCGGCTAAAACGGCAGTGGAGGGGCTGACCAGGCAACTGGGACAAAATGTGCGCGAGAGCATGACCACTGGCGTTGATACGGCCCGAAGGGTTGGAGAGGATCTCTCCCTGGCCGCTGCCGGCTTTCTCGAGGGGATTGCCGAGACACTTAAGAAAAAAGGGCAATAATGGCCTCCGTCTTCTGGGAGACCTTGAGTGCTGTCCGCGATCTAGGACGACTCCACGATATCGCCTCGATTCTGATCCGTTACGGGTTCAGCGATATCGTGCGCCGATTGGGGATGGCCAATGCCCTGGAGCGCACCGGCAAAGTGCTGCACTGGAAAGAGGCCGGTGAACTGGCGCGGCTGGAGCCGCCTGCGAGAGCACGGAGGGCTCTGGAGGAGATGGGACCGACCTTTGTCAAACTGGGCCAGATCCTCGCCACCCGCATGGACCTGTTTCCCCCGGAGTGGATTGCTGAATTTGAGAAATTGCAGGATCAGGCGCCGTCAGTCCCATTTGATCAGATCAGAAAGCAGTTGCATGAGGATTTAGGAGCTTCTCCGGAAGAGGTCTTCGCAGAGCTTGTTCCCGAGCCGCTGGCTGCAGCCTCTATTGCCCAGGTCCACCGCGCCCGTCTGCATGATGGAAACGAGGTTATTGTCAAGGTGCGACGCCCCGGCATCCGGCCAATCGTCGAAGCCGACCTGCGGCTTTTGCAGCGTTTGGCAAAGATTGTCGTGGCGGAGTCCCCAGAGATGTCACGGTTCAGGCCGCAGGAAGTGGTGCGCCAGTTCAGCCTATCCCTGCGCCGCGAACTGGATTTGGCTGCGGAATGCCGCAACGCGGAACGGATTGCTCGTAATTTCAGCGAACACCCCGAAGTCGTCATTCCCATGGTGCATTGGACATGGACAGGCGAACGCGTGAACGTACAGGGAGCTATCATAGGCATCCCCGGCCGCGACCTCGAAGGCGTAGCGCAGGCCGGTCTAAATCGAAAAATTCTGGCCCAACGCGGAGCCCAGGCAGTGTTGAAGATGATCCTTGAGGATGGCTTTTTCCACGCTGACCCGCATCAGGGTAACATCTTTTACTTGCCGGAAAATCGTATCGCCTTTATCGACTTCGGTATGGTCGGCCGCTTATCCTCTGATCGCCGCAGCCAAGTCGTGGATCTTCTCCATGGGCTGGTGGGAAGGGATACAGATAGGGTTGCAGAGGTGTTGCTCGACTGGGCCGGGGATGCCGAAATCGATATGGACAGTCTTAAATTAGAAATTGATGGCATCATTGATCAATACCATGGCGTTCCCCTTAAGAAACTCAATATCAGTACCATGTTGACTGATCTGACAACCCTCCTTCGCGACTATCAACTTGCTCTACCCCCGGACTTGACGCTGCTGACCAAATCGCTGATCTCCTTGGAGGGGATGGGGCGTCAACTCGACCCTGAGTTTGATATGGTGACCGAGTTCTCCCCTTTCCTGCATCGGGCACTGCTGGGGCGTTATGCCCCTGATGTCCTTGCCAGGAAGGGATGGCAGGCGGTTGCCAGCGGTCTCGACATCCTGACCGGGTTGCCCCAGGATCTGCGCCAGCTGCTTCGCTCCGCCAGAAGCGGCAGACTTCAGGTGAATGTGGATGTGACGCGATTGCAACGTTTCGGGAGCCAACTTGACCGTGCCGCTAGTCGCCTGACCATGGGAGTGGTTATCGCCGCCCTGATCATCGGATCATCCATCGTTATGAGCGTCGAGCGAGGCCCAGTACTGCTGGGATTACCGTTGTTCGGTCTGCTGGGATTCATAGGTGCGACAATAGCCGGGATCTGGCTGCTCATCTCTATCAGGCGTAGCGGCAGAAATCCCGGAGGATGAGAATCAAGGAGTGGCTTTATGAAAACGCAAACTCAAAGGACAATCGAAGGGTGTTGAAAAGATCTCTGATTTTCATGTTATATCAATAGGCTATAGCACAAAAGTATACAGAAATGCCATGCCAGCTTTTACTTCAATAACGATTCCAAGGGATTGAATAGTGATTTTGAAATAGAGATTTTGCAATTTTGCAGCAAGGAAAAAGAACTCAATTTCATTTTTTGTTATAAAATTAGCTCATTACGGTCTCGGCCTCATTTTTGTCCAAAACACTTTTCAACACCCTTAATCGGTATTCTGTTGGAGAGATCGAGTTGCCTGGATTGGCAGGGGCCGCCTTGTGGCCCGGAAGTACACCCCCGGCGGAATCGAAGGCCGGCCGCCAGCGGAAAAATAGGGCGCGCATTCTTGCTCCAGCCATGCATCAAAGGTATCTTCATCCAAAAGGCTGTTGAGCTTGGAGTAAAAAGGATGACCGCTTCGGGGCGCCAGATCACTGGTTGCCACCCAGAGCTTTTGCTGTTTTGGTTTGTTGCGTTTGCCGATAACCATTGAACCCCCTGGGTTGGTAAGCGTTTTTGGCATTTTAATTGATCAGGTTGGCGACTCAATTATTTTGTAGGGAAAATGGGAGTTTTTCAACGGGCTGTTAAAGGTGGAGAATTGCAACTCGAATGATCGCATGAAAAAAAGAAGCAGGGAGATGCCGTTAAACCGGGCGATTTGTTTGTTGGCCCGGGACATCCAGAATGTCGCGGATCGAATTCTCAGGTCCTATGACGTGACCTCGGAACAACTGTATGTGATGCAATGCTTGGCGGAGGGAGATACTGGGTATCCCCAACGGGAAATCTGCCGCCGAACCAAGAAGAAACCGGCGAATGTCACCAGAATCGTGGATCGTCTTGAAAGTAAGTCCCTGGTTTCCAGGAAGACGAGTCCCCTGGACCGCCGGGTTTATATAGTCGTACTGACAGGGCGGGGGCGGTCCCTGCTTCAACAGGCCAATGCGGCAATGGTTGATTTTTCCTCAAAACTATGCGCGGGAATAGACCTTGAATCCCAGGATATCGCAAGAGGAACTTTGGCCGCTATTTGTCGCAATGTTGAGCACATGTCCATAAAACAAAGCGGTGGATCTCCCAGACCATCACCTCGCGAACGAACAGGAAATGACGAATAAATCACTTGACAGTTGTCAATCAGACACCAAGCTGCGCATTCTGGACGCTGCGGAACGCCTTTTCGCGCGTAACGGCTTCCATCGCACATCCATAAAACGACTCGCCTCCGAGGCGAAGGTGAATCAGGCGGCTATCAATTATCATTTCGGCTCCAAGATGATCCTGATCAAAAAGGTCGTTGAACGTCGGTGGCGGCCGATTAATCAACATCGCATGGAGAGGTTGGAGGTTATTCAGCGAAACGTCGCCCTGAAGGACGGTGGGTTCTGGGTCAGGGAATGTTTACGCGCTTTTATCGAACCGACTTTTACGTCGGAAATGCTCACGCGGGAGAGAAGATATTTTCTTGCCTTGGCGGCGCATGCCTTTTCCGAACCCGACGATACCATAAGGACTATTTTCAGCAATCAGTTTAAAGCGCCCTTTAAACTTTTGTTCGAGGTCTTGCATGACGCCCTTCCCAACCTGGAGGAGGATGCGTTGTTCTGGCGGCTTCATTTTGCCATCGGCTCAATGACTCATTGCATGCGCCTGTGCAGCGCCGGTTTGCCGTCTTCCGATATTTCCCCACCGGCAAGCGACCTCGGAACAATAATGAATATGTTACTTGATTTTGTAACAAGCGGTATGTGCGCCCCTTGTCCCGGCGAGGAAGATCCGCGAAAACCCGTGGAGG
>DIKU01000010.1:0-10784 GCA_002424645.1 Pelobacter sp. UBA5610
GACAAATACCGCTCGCCCGTATCCGGCAGAATCACCACAATCTGCTTATCACGGTTTTCAGGGCGACTGGCTACCTCCATCGCTGCACAGACTGCCGCACCCGAAGAAATACCGGCCAGCAAACCTTCTTCACGGGCCAGGCGCCGGGACATTTCCAGAGCCTGATCATTGCTTACCTTGATGATTTCATCGATAACGCTTTTATTCAAAATCTCAGGAACAAAACCGGCGCCAATCCCCTGAATTTTGTGTGGCCCCGCAGGACCGCCACTGAGTACCGCCGAATCGGAAGGTTCGACGGCCACCACCCGAAATTCAGGCTTGCGCTCCTTGATCGCCTCGGCAACACCGGTCAAGGTGCCACCTGTACCGATCCCGGCGACCAGAATGTCGACTTTCCCATCGGTATCCCGCCAGATTTCATCAGCGGTGGTACGGCGATGAATAGCCGGATTGGCCGGATTGCGAAACTGCTGGGGCACAAAGGCATGTTTGATGCTTAATGCAAGCTCTTCCGCCTTGTCGATGGCGCCTTGCATACCCAGATTTTTAGGGGTTAACACCACTTCGGCACCAAATGCGGCCACCAGATTACGTCGCTCCACACTCATGCTTTCGGGCATGGTCAGAATCAGACGGTAGCCCCGCACCGCAGCCAGCATGGCCAGTGCAATTCCGGTATTACCACTGGTCGGCTCGATGATCACAGAATCCTGTTGCAGCAGCCCCTTTTCTTCCGCATCAAGTATCATGCTTAAAGCCGTACGATCCTTAACACTGCCGCCCGGGTTGAAAGCCTCCAGCTTGGCGAGTACCTCCGCAGCGCCGGGCGGGCTGATACGCCGAAGACGTAAAAGCGGCGTCTTGCCGATCAACTCGATAAGGCTGTCATGGATATTTGCCACGCTATTTCCCTTTCCCTACATTATGAAAGTGCCGATATGTCGTGAAACGAGTGCTGAGAAAAACGCTCAGCACTCAGCACTCAAATCTTGGCCAACGCCTGATCCAGATCGGCGATGATGTCGTCGATATGCTCCAGTCCCACAGACAAACGGATAAAATCCGGAGTCACGCCGGAAGCCAACTGCTCTTCCGGTGAAAGCTGCTGATGGGTGGTCGAGGCCGGGTGAATAACCAGCGACTTGGCGTCACCGATATTGGCCAGCAAGGAATGCAGTTGCAGGCTGTCGATAAAGCGTTTGCCTTCGGTGACGCCTCCATCCTTGATCCCGAACCCGATCAGGGCACCGTACAGCCCCCGGTGAAAATATTTTTTGGCCTGGTCATACGAAGGATGTGTAGCCAGACCGGGATAGTTAACCCAGCCGACTTTCGGATGATTCTGCAAAAACTCCGCAACCCTGGCAGCATTGGTGCTGTGACGCTCCATGCGCAGATGCAAGGTTTCCGCCCCTTGCAGCAGCAAAAAGGCGTTAAAGGGGCTGAGCGCCGGGCCAACGTCCCGCAACAATTGCACCCGTACCTTGATGATATACGCCAGATTGCCGAGAGCTTCGGAAAAATTAATCCCGTGATAGCTGGGATCGGGCTCCGCCAATTGTGGGAATTTGCCATTGGTCCAGTCAAAATTCCCACCGTCGACGATAACCCCGCCCAGCGAAGTGCCATGGCCACCGATAAACTTGGTCGCAGAATGAACCACGATGTTCGCACCATGCGCGATGGGGTTCACCAGGTAGGGCGAAGGAACGGTATTGTCGATAACCAACGGTACCCCACCTTCATGGGCGATAGCTGCTACCGCTGCGATGTCGAGGGTATCAAGCTTGGGATTACCCAGGGTTTCTGCAAAAATGGCCCGCGTCTTGTCGGTAATAGCCGCACGGAAATTTTCCGGATCGGAAGGGTCGACAAATTTCACCGTAATACCAAACTGCGGCAGCGTGTAGCGAAACAGGTTGTAAGTCCCACCGTACAGGCTGGTAGATGCGACAATCTCCTGACCGGCATGCGCCAGAGTCAACAGGGCCAAAGTGATGGCCGACTGTCCTGAAGCTACCGCAAGAGCCGCCACCCCCCCTTCCAGGGCGGCAATACGCTGTTCGAGCACATCCGTAGTCGGATTCATCAGGCGGGTGTAAATATTGCCGAACTCTTCCAGGCCGAATAAACGGGCCGCATGGTCGGCGTCATCGAACACATAGGAAGTCGTCTGATAAATGGGTACCGCTCGCGCCTTGGTGGTTGGGTCAGGTTTCTGCCCGGCATGCAAAGCCAGAGTATCGGCATGTCGCTGTATGGTGTCGCTCATGGATAAAGTCCTCTCATTTTTCGCAATTGTTTATAGATTTTATTATCAGGGTCTATTGCCCATACCCGTCATGTCGGATATTCGAGTTTTTTTATTTATGTTTTTACTAAAGTTTAAGTTACAAAAAATCGGCGGTCTTTCACGACCTGCGTTAAAGGCAAAGGTCACGTGCAATAATCAAAAAGGTACTTCCACCACTTCCATATCAAGCAGGTTCAGGTGCAATTTGCGGTGCCGCAACGAATCACCTTCATCTATAAGTACCTTGCATGCCTCGGCGACCTGAAAACTTGCCGCGACCCCCGGAGTAAAGGAAGGGTTCCCAAGTTCGGATTCCACCCCTTTTCCGTTTTTAAAGCGGCTGTAAATTTTCTGCAATGTGGTATCCCCGGGGTACTGAGTCGCTACATGACCGTACCATCCCGCTATAGCTCCATGCACCAGGGGTATTCCCGCGGCGCCACAAATTTCGGCAAGAGCAAAGCGGGTCGGCACGTTATCCACCGCATCGACCACCACATCGGCCCCGGCAACGATCTCGGCGCCATTGTCCTCGCCAAAAGCCGCACGGACCGGTACCAGGGTTACCGCCGGATTGATATCGGCTATCCGGCTTGCAGCCACTTCGACCTTTGCATGTCCAAGCAAACGGGGCGAAGACAACAACTGTCTGTTAAGGTTATGTTCCTCAAACGTATCGGGGTCTACAGCCGTGATCCTCCCTACTCCAAGCCGGGCCAGTTGTTCAAGAACGTAACCACCCAGGCCGCCGCATCCAATCACAACGGCATGGCTGTCAAACAGCCTCCGCTGTTGCTTGATACTGATCATATTACGATTACGCTGATAACGGGCCGGCAACAGATCAAGATCAAGGATCGCACCCTCAACGCCAGCAAGAGTCAGATCGAAACGCTGTGCAGCCAGTACCTGGCTGGACCATGAGACCAAATCGCCTTGTGCCGCATCCTTCAAGAAAGTTTCCAGAGTGGCCATTATCAACCTCCTCCTACCAGGGGGAAAATGGACAAGCTGTCACCGTCCTTCAGTTCCTGATCGGCCTCTACATGCCTCGCATTGATCAGCACGGCCCCAAGCTGGTCCTCAGGAAGGTCTAGTGCCTTGATAACATCTGAAACCATGGTTCCTTCCTGGTACTCGCAAACTTTTTCCTTAAACCTGTCATTGCGAAATGTAGCAAAAAGCTTAACGCACACCTTCATGATTATCTCCTCTCCCCGCGGCTTGGTTTGTCCTGCACCATGAAATCCTCAGCGACTGACTCATGTTTTAAATATATTTATCCTAGCCGTTTTGTCAACAAAAATCGAAACACATCGGTTTCCACATATTATTGCTTGGTTTTATGGAATTTCAGTACCTTACATACCACACCTCCTCATACACACCCACATTCCGCGATTTTTAATGGGATTCAAAACTAATTTTGTCGTATTTTAAGTTGATTTTTTTTGTAGTATTTGATATTCGTTTCCACACTGTTTCAATATGGTTTATTTTTCCACCGCCTCGGGATCTTGCACATTTGGCTACATTATACCAGATGCGGCTTCAGGGTTCCGGCACCGCGCAGTAATGTAGTAGAAAAACTTAACATGCCGGATTTTATAAACAACCGGCCACCGTGATCTGGAAGCTCTGGCAGGCCCTATTCACGGCAAAGTCATCGGGGAACCCCGGAAAGGAACAATCATGACTCGAGAGGAAATTCTGTACTGGCTCAAAAATGAAGACGAACAATCCCTGGAGGAACTTTGGGATAAAGCCAACGCTGCACGTCATTCTCATGTCGGCGACGAGGTTCATCTGCGAGGACTGCTTGAATTTTCCAATCACTGTTCCCGTGATTGTCACTACTGTGGATTGCGCGCCGCCAACACAAAAGTAAGCCGCTACCGGATGCCGGAAGAAGAAATCATGGCATGCGTCAACGAAGGACTTTCCTACGGGTATGGTACGGTTGTTCTCCAATCGGGTGAGGATTGCGGACTGGATGTCGACTGGATGACGCACCTTATAAAACGTATCAAAAACGAAACCCCTCTGGCCGTAACCCTCAGCCTTGGAGAACGCAGCGAAAAAGAACTTACCACCTGGCGCGAAGCCGGGGCGGATCGTTATCTGCTGCGGTTTGAAACTTCCAACCCCGAACTTTTCCGCCGGATCCATCCGCCGCGTCACGGGCATGAAACCGATCGTATTAAAATGCTTAAAATGATCAAGCAAATCGGTTATGAAACCGGCAGCGGCGTCATGATCGGCATACCGGGCCAAACCTACGATGACCTGGCACTGGATATTGAGACCTTCCGCGACCTCGATCTCGACATGGTCGGCGTCGGTCCTTTCATCCCCCACCAGGAAACCCTTTTGGGTCAATTGACCAAAGTTCAGAAGATTCTTTCGGACGAACAGGTTCCCAACACGGAACTCATGACCTACAAGGTCATTGCCCTGACCCGTCTGATCCGCCCCTTGGCCAATATACCGGCCACCTCGGCGCTTGCAACACTCAACACCCCCACCGGTCGCGAGCTTGCACTATCGCGGGGGGCCAACATCGTGATGCCGAACCTGACACCAAAAAAATACCGCGCCTTGTATGAGATTTACCCCGCCAAGGCATGTATCGATGAGACCGCGGCCGACTGCCGTGCCTGCATGCATGGTCGGATCAGGTCCATAGGCCGCCAGGTAGGAAAAGGTCGTGGAGACGCCCGCAGTTTTGGCCAGGCATAAAAAGCCATGAGGTGAAAAACCCACCCATGCAAGCAATAGGCTTGCTAACAGTTTTGGCTGATCCAAAGACAGAAAGAGCCTCCCTGAACAACAAGGGAGGCTCTTTTCCGTACAAGCGTACCTGCTTCCGGAGTCTGCGTTTGTCATTGACCCCGGGTCACGTGATTGCCGCGGTTATTTAACGGCGCCGCAAGAAAAATTTCTCCAGTTCCACCGCGATAAAGACCATCGAGGACATGACAAATGTCACGCCAAGTTCAGCGAGGGTCAGCGGTTCAGTCTTGAAAATCGGGTTGAGCAGAGGCACATAGATCGTCGACATCTGGAGTACAAAAGTCAGCAAAAACGCTCCGACCAATGGCAGATTCGAAAAAAACCCCTGCGAGAAGAGCGACTCGCGCTCTGAGCGTATAGCAAGCACATGCCCCATCTGGCTCAAACAAAGTACCGTGAAAACCATGGTCTGCCAATGGGCGAAGCCGGTGTGGATTGAAAAAGCCTGAGTGATGATGCATGCCGCCCCCATGAGCAACCCGACCCAGACAATGTGCGTGCCGAGTCCATGCGAAAATATGCTCTCTTTTGGGTGGCGCGGTGGCCGATCCATGATCCCCTTCTCTCCCGGCTCTGCGGTGAGCGCGAGACCGGGCAGCCCATCGGTAACCAGGTTGATCCAGAGAATGTGTATAGGGAGCAGCGGGATCGGCAGGCCGAAAAACGGCGCGAGAAAGATCGTCCAGATTTCGCCAGAATTGCTGGTCAACGTGTACTTGATGAACTTGCGGATGTTGTCAAAGATCCGCCGGCCCTCCTTGACCGCTTTGACGATAGTCGCAAAATTGTCGTCGAGCAGAATCATATGGGACGCCTCCTTTGAGACGTCCGTGCCGGTGATGCCCATAGCGACGCCGATGTCGGCACGCTTAAGAGCAGGCGCATCGTTAACACCGTCTCCGGTCATCGCCACAAACTGTCCACGGTCCTGCAACGCTTTGATTATTTTCAGTTTCTGTTCCGGGGCAACCCGCGCATAAACACGAATCTTCTCAACCCTCTGCTCGAACTGTTTCAGGGGTATGTGTTCGAGCTCCCGGCCATTGATCACCAGTTCATCGCTGTGACCTTCGCCGAGAATACCGATTCGCCGTGCGATCGACCGCGCGGTCAGAGGATGGTCGCCTGTGATCATCACCGGAATGATTCCAGCCTGTCGACACAGTTCAACGGCTCCCATGGCCTCCGGCCTTGGCGGATCCATCAGGCCTACGATCCCCAGCAGCGTCAGATCCGTTTCGACATCGTCAGCCTCAGGATCGTCCGGGAGACGGTCCCATACCCGCATGCCGAATCCAAGTGCGCGCAAACCGTCTCCGGCGATCCGGTCAGCCACAACCGAAATCTCCGCGGGCACAAGATCCTCTTCACTTTGCGACGCGAGGACCCGGGTAGCCCGTTCAAGCACCACCTCCACGGCGCCCTTGGTAAAAGAAACCACTTTCCCGCCCTCCCAGGCGTGGAAAGTTGTCATCAGTTTGCGTTCCGCATCGAAGGGCAGCTCCGCAAGCCGCGGATGCTTCTCCTGCAGAGCCATCTTGGCGAAACCACTCTCCGAGCCGAGGGTAAAAAGCGCCGTCTCCGTCGGATCGCCGATGACCGCACCGGCAGCGTCCTGCATTGCGTCGTTAGAGAGAGACGCTGCGACAAGAAGCGTAGACAGCGGTCGACCGACAGCGGTGCCCGACAGTTCCTCCGCCACGGCTTTACACAACTCCTTTTGGGGAATAAGGCGCCCGTCAGCGTACACCGCCTCTGCGACCATCCGATTCATCGTCAGAGTGCCCGTCTTGTCCGAACAGATGTAAGTCACCGAACCAAGTGTCTCGACAGCGGGAAGATTACGCATGAGGGCTTTCTGCCGGACCATCTTCTTCGCGCCGATGGCCAGGGCTATGGTAATGACCGCCGGCAGCGCCTCCGGTATCGCTGCGACAGCCAGAGATATGGCCGTCAGCATCATGAGCACAGGCGACTCACCGCGCAGAATCCCGACGATAAAAACGATGGCACAAATGGCCAGCACGGCCAGGGCAAGCTTCTTTCCAAAAGCGACCATCCGCTTCTGCAACGGGGTCTTGCCCTCCGTCTCATCCTGCAGCATCGCCGCGATGACGCCGAGTTCGGTCTGCATTCCTGTGGCGATGACAACCCCCTCCCCGCGCCCGTAGGATATAATTGTCCCCTTATAGGCCAAATTCGACCGATCGCCGATCGACAACTCCCGATCCGCAAGGGCTTCCGTCTGCTTTTCCGACGGTATGGACTCCCCGGTCAGCGCGGCCTCCTCAACCTTGAGCTTCGCGACCTCGATGAGCCGCAAATCGGCCGGCACGATATTCCCCGCTTCAAGCTGTACGATGTCGCCCGGCACGAGGTCGGCCGCGGGGATCGCCGCAGGGATACCGTCCCTGATCACCGTAGCAAGGGATGCGGCCATCTTCTTGAGGGCCGCCATCGCCTTCTCGGCTCGGTATTCCTGGCTGAACCCAAGGACCGCGTTGAGCACCACGATCACGATGATGGCAATGGTGTCCGCTGCCTCACCGAGAATACCGGCGAGTACAGCGGCAGCGATCAGAACAATGATCATGAAATCTTTGAACTGAGCGAAGAACATACCCGGCAGAGTGCGCCTACGCCTCTCGAC
This sequence comes from Pelobacter sp. UBA5610, assembly GCA_002424645.1. Taxonomy (GTDB): domain Bacteria; phylum Desulfobacterota; class Desulfuromonadia; order Desulfuromonadales; family Syntrophotaleaceae; genus Syntrophotalea. Next base: position 7,740 of record DIKU01000010.1, read on the forward strand.
CAATTCGTTCGCTCCGTAGTCAATCAGACGACGGGTTGCCTCCGCAGAGTCGAGTCCGGCACGGCTGCTTCCGAGCGCATCAAGCGCATCGGAAGCACTCAGTGAGTGCCAAGGATCACGTGCCTTCATATCTCATCCCTCCTTCTGGTTGTGTAAGGGACCAGCCCACCCGCGGTTTCCAGGAAACAAGAACGTTGATTGTTGCCAACATGGCGTTAATTGCGCCAGCATTTCAATGCAGGCCCAAATCGTGTCTTCTGCAAAAATACATTCATGTTTAAAAAACCGGTGCGTGCAACCCCGAGCTTATCGTCGCTCAATGATGGTGGATCAATTGGAGTTCTCGCCTCTTGAACCTGCCGCTACGGAAAACGAACGTCCGGACTTACTTCACCTCCTATATATTACAAAAGCACTCTGTTTATGCGCGTAGAGTGTGCCACTTTCTTTCCTTATCGTTTGATTGCCGGGTCGTTTTCTTCTGTTTTTGCCGGGCTGCCCGGTACCCATCCGTGAACAGCTGTGGCAGTGGCGATATCTTTCGGAAGCCGCCGTGTCTTAACCATCGATATCAGCATCGAACAGCCAATAAGCAAAGCGGTAATCAGCAAGGCCAACTCGGTAGGGATAACATTCCCGAAAGCAGCATTGATAAGCATCTTCGCACCGACCACCATAAGTACCAGCGACAAGCCATATTTGAGATAGTGGAACCTGTGAATAATACCGGTCAGGGCGAAATAGAGCGCACGCAAACCGAGAATGGCGAAAACGTTGGAGGTATAGACGATGAAAGAATTGGTGGTTATGGCGAAGATGGCCGGAATGGAATCCAGAGCGAAGACCAAATCGGAAATTTCGACCAAAATCAACACCACCATCAGGGGCGTAAGATAAAGCAAGCCGTTGCGGCGGGTAAAAAACCTGTTTCCTTCAAAATCTTCGGTAACCCGAAAATAGCGCCGGATAAGGAGGACCAGGCTGTTTCCCTCCATGTTTGGCTGTTTGTTAATGGTCGCCAGCATCTTGCCCCCGGTGAAGATCAGGAAAGCGCCGAAGAGGTAGATAACCCAATGGAAATTTGCAATAATCGACGCCCCGACGAGGATCAGTGCGGCTCGCATGGCCAAGGCACCTATAATGCCCCAGAACAGCACCCGGTGCTGATATTTCGCGGGAACGGAAAAATGGCTGAAGATCAGAACGAAGACAAAGATGTTGTCCACGCTCAGGCTCTTCTCCAGCAGGTATCCTGTAAAAAACTCAACCCCTGCACTTCGACCGAGAAAATGCATGATCCCGGCACCAAACAGCAAAGCCATCAAAAAGTAGCCGAAGCTGAGCAGGAGGGCTTCCCTGACTCCGATTTCCTTGCCCTTGCGGTGGAGGAGACCGAGGTCAAGCGCCAGTAAGAGCAAAACAAAAAGGTTAAAACCTATCCACATCCAGAGAGAATTCACAATCAGCTCCATTCCTGAAGGTTATTTCGACTCATCATTTATCTGTTGCTATGACGATCTGAGATTTTGCATCGTAACGATGCGTACCTCAAAACATCATTGCCTCCAGCCTGGCGATCCGTTCTTCCATCGGCGGATGCGTAGAGAAGAGTTTGAACAGCGACGAACCGGCAAGGGGGTTGACGATGAAAAGGTGCGAGGTGGCAGGAGTCGCCTCCCGCATCGGCAGCATCGTTGAAGCCTGCTGAAGCTTGCGCAGAGCATTGGCCAAAGCCAGCGGCTTGCCACAGATCCTCGCCCCGGTGGCATCGGCCAGATATTCGCGGGAACGGGAGATGGACATCTGGATCAGCATCGCCGCCATGGGTGCGATAATAGCCATGGCAAGACTACCCAAAAGACCGCCCTCTTCATCCTCGCTGCGGCCGGAACCGAATATCGCAGCCCACTGCAGCATGTTTCCAAGCATGGAGATGGCGCCGGCAAAGGTTGCGGCAATGGCGGAAATCAAGGTGTCGCGATTTTTCACATGCGCCAGTTCATGGGCCATGACGCCTTCAAGTTCATCGACGGAAAGGATGCGCATGATCCCCTCGGTTGCAGCCACGGCTGCATGCTGCGGATTGCGACCCGTGGCAAAAGCGTTCGGACCCTCAGAAGGGATGATATATACCTTGGGCATCGGCATGCCAGCCTGCTGGGATAGGCGCCGAACCATTCTGTAAAGAGTGGGATTATCAAGTTCCGAGACTTCCCGGGCCTTGTACATTTTGAGGATGATCTTGTCCGAATACCAGTAGGAGAAGAAGTTCATTCCGCAGGCCAAGACAAAGGCAATGAACATGCCGGATTGGCCGCCGATGGCGCTCCCCATGGTAACAAGAAGAAGGGTAAGACAGGTAAGAAGGAAGAAGAGCTTGAGCCGATTCATACTTTTAACCTCCGCGCAGTTGGTTGCACAGCGGGTAAAAGAAAAAGACCTATACCCGCTGCATGGTTGAATGCAGTAGATAAAGGTCTTGCAAAGCTCGACATCGTGTCACAGCTCCCGCGTCCGGGTGGCGTTGCCACCGTACTGACGAATCGCGGGCCGGAAGGTTCCGGATGCTACTCCCCTTTAAACGCCGCAAGGGTACTCATTTCACTCGGAGAAGTCAACAATGAAGTCATAGCGACAAGAGGCGTAAACTCTTTACAAAAACAGACTGCTTTACTTAAGGGAGGCATCCGGATAGTGATTGGCGGGATTTTGGCCATATGAATATATATTTTCAACATCTTAAGGGAAACCCTTTCCAACGCGGGAAACGGGGACTGTTGGTTTGGCACCGGGATACGGAGGGTTTTATACTTGACTTTTTTGGTAGTCTTATGGATCATTGATTGCATAGCAAATCCATCAGGCAAAACCTTCGCGGAGGACTAAGGTATTGATGTCACAGGAAACTTTAAAAAAAGAGATCCGTCGCCTGGCCCAGGAGCGCAATGCCCTTATTCTGGCACATAATTATCAGCGCGACGAAATTCAGGAAATTGCCGATATCGCCGGAGACTCCCTGGCGCTTTCCATGGAAGCGGCACGCAC
>DIKU01000010.1:10885-16320 GCA_002424645.1 Pelobacter sp. UBA5610
GCTGAAGGCTTGCGGGCTTTCAAGCAACAACATCCGCAAGCAACGGTTGTTACCTATGTCAACAGCACCGCCGCGACCAAGGCCGAAACCGATATCTGCTGCACCAGTGCCAACGCTTTGCGCGTCGTGCGCTCCTTGCCTGCCGATGAGATCATCTTCGCTCCGGATCGCAACCTTGGGCGCTATGTGGCATCCCACTGCCCGGAAAAGACCTTCCATTTCTGGCCGGGGTTCTGCCCCACCCACGACAATCTGCGCGCCGATGCCGTTCTGAAGGCCAAAGCCGAACACCCCGGTGCGCCATTTGTCGCCCATCCGGAGTGTCTGCCCGAAATCCTTGAATTGGCCGACCATATCTGTTCCACCAGTGGCATGTACGACTATGTGCGCACCCATCCGAGCAAAAAGTTCATCATCGGTACGGAAATGGGCATCCTGTACCGTATGCGCAAGGAAAATCCTGACAAGGAGTTCATCCTTGCCAATCCGGACGTACTGATCTGCCCCAACATGAAACTGATTACCCTGGAAGACCTGCTCGAAGCGCTGCAGACTCTCGAGCCTGTCGTCAGCGTCCCTGAAGAAATCAGGATACCGGCGAAACTTTCGCTCGATCGCATGCTTGCAGTGCCCAGGGACTAACTCATCTGAGACCGGGCACCTGCATATTCACGCAGGTGTCCGCCCCTGGAGCCTTATCATGATACCTATCATGTCGGACGAACATCTTTTGGCCCTGTTTGAGACAGGTCATGAAGTTTTGAAAGCGGAGAAGGTGCTCAAGCAGGCCAACATTGCCATGCGCTTGCTGCCGGTGCCTGCCGGCTTGGCGACCGGCTGCGCTCTGGCGATTCGTTTTGCCAAGGAGCAGCGCCTGTCCTTTGAGGCAGAACTCACCGCCGCGGGGGTCCCCCCCAAGGCCATCTTTCGCAAGGATCAGGATGCCTGGTCAGCGGCTTAAGCTTGCCTTATGACGATTTACCTCGATAACGCCGCAACCTCCTACCCGAAGCCCGAAGCTGTCTATCAGGCCACCGATCAGGCATTGCGCAATCTCGGAGGCAGTCCCGGCCGCGGCAGCCACCGCATGGCGCTGGATGCTGGCCGCCAACTTCTGGATGCCCGCGAATGCGTGGCCGATTTTTTCGGTATTCGCGATTCCTCCCGCGTCGTTTTCACCGCCAATGCCACGGAAGCTATAAATCTGGCGCTTTTCGGCATCCTCAACCCCGGTGACAGGGTCGTCACCTCGACCATGGAACACAATGCGGTGATACGGCCACTGCACGCCCTGCAATCCCGGGGCGTACAGGTCGTCAAGGTACCGCCCGGACCGGATGGATGCCTGCAACCCGCAGCCGTGCGCGACGCCGTTATGGCCGACTTGCAGTCGACCCGCATGCTTGTCCTGACCCACGCCTCAAATGTCACAGGCAGTATTCAGCCTATTGAAGACCTTGGTCCCTGGTGCCGCAGGCATGGGATTCTGCTGCTGGTCGATGCCGCCCAAACCGCTGGTCTTCTGCCCATCCATGTCGAGGAGATGGCGATTGACCTCTTTGCCGCTCCGGGTCACAAAAACCTCATGGGACCTCCCGGTTGCGGATTGTTGTACGTAAGAGAGGGGTTGCGGCCTACACCACTGATTTATGGCGGCAGCGGCGCGGATTCAGCATCCGAACTTCCCCCCGAACAGCTCCCCGAACGTCTTGAAAGCGGAACGGCCAATCTTCCTGCCCTTGCTGGCCTGCAAGCAGGCATTGCGTTTATCAGGGAAACGGGACAACACATCATACGCCGACATAAGACCGAGCTTCTGACCCACCTGTCTGAAGGTCTGCGCGCCCTGCCCGGCATAACTCTTTATGGCCCCTCCGCCCCCGAAAACCTGGCCGGGGTACTCTCCTTCAATCTGGCAGATCATGATCCCGCCGAAATCGCTTTTTGGCTCGATACGGAACATGCCGTTTGCGTGCGGGCAGGACTGCATTGCGCACCCGATGCGCACCGCACTCTCGGCACATTCCCACGCGGAACGATAAGGGTCAGTCCTGGATATTTCTCCCGCCACGAAGACATCCACATACTGATAAAATCCTTAAGAACCTTACTCAAGTCAGCATAATTCCATATACTTATAAAGCTTCAAACTATTTCAAGGCCACAATTGTTGACAAAACTTGCGGGAAATAATTGTTTATGCTAATTATGAATGGTGATCCATAGATAAACGTCGAAAATTGTTCTACGACAGCCCCCGTCATCTACGTGTCAAACCTTAATTGACACGAAAACAACGCATTTATTTGATGTTTACAAAATAAATTAACGATTTATTGCGAGGAAATCCGTGAGACTATCAACCAAAAGCCGTTATGGACTTCGTGCATTATTCGACATTGCCTACAACGCCGGGAATCAACCGGCCCAGATCAAGGATATTTCCCGTCGCCAGGAAATATCACCCAGATACCTGGAACAAATCTTCCAAAGCTTTAAAAAGGCTGGAATCCTCAGAAGCAAAAAAGGTCCCCAGGGAGGTTACTTCCTGACGCGCAAACCTGAGCAGATCACGGTTCGGCAAATCATTGAAGCCGCCGAAGGCGACACCCTGCTGGTGGCCTGCGCTTGCGAAGCCCCCAAAGGCAAAGGCCGCTGCACCCTCAACGGGCAATGCGTCACCCAGACCGTATGGTCCGAGGCTACCGCGCATCTCAATACCTTTTTTGAGAGCATGACCCTCCAGACTCTGTGTGAACGCGGGCAGGATTTGGGCGTCAAACGCGAAAGCGATCATCGATTCATGTATTACATCTAGAGATGCCGGACAAGCACTTACCCGGTTGACCCGGAAAGGATTTCGTTTAATCTAGTACCAACCATCATCGAATTCCTACGGAACATTACTCTCAGGGCGTACTACATGAGTGACTGGAAAAAATTTCTCACGGAACAACGTATCGCCTATTTTTCCATGGAGATCGGCCTTACCGCCGAAATCCCCACCTACAGCGGCGGCCTTGGGGTTCTCGCCGGCGATACCATCAAAAGCGCAGCCGATTTAAAAATACCCCTTGTAGCTGTCACTCTGGTCAGCCGCAAGGGGTATTTTCGTCAAACCATCGATGAACAAGGCCAGCAGCAGGAGAGTGCTGCCCAGTGGGAACCGGAAAACCTCCTGGAGTGTCTGCCGATCAAGACACTCATCACCATCGAAGACCGGGACGTCAAGGTGCAGGCCTGGCTCTACCGGGTAACCAGCCCTTCACGGGGGCAGGTCCCGGTGCTGTTCCTTGATACCGACATCCCTGGCAACACCGATGAAGACCGGCGCATTACAGACCACCTCTATGGAGGAGATCAGGTTTACCGGCTGAAACAGGAGATTGTCCTCGGGATCGGGGGCGCCCGCATTCTTGACCAACTCGGCTTCACCATCCGCAAGTACCACATGAACGAGGGACATGCCAGCCTGCTCACGTTAGAACTCCTGGCGCGCAACCGACGCCCACTGGAAGACACGTGGGACGAACGCAACGCCTGGAATACCCACGAAGTCATCCGGAAATGCGTCTTCACCACCCATACACCGGTTCAGGCCGGACATGATCTGTTTCCTTATGATCTGGTTGGACGCATCCTGGACCATGAAATCCCTCTCGACTTGCTCAAGGAGTTGGGCGGTCCGGATCATCTCAACATGACACTGCTGGCCATGAACCTCAGTCAGTATGTCAATGGTGTGGCCAAAAAGCATGGCGAGGTTTCCCAGGCCATGTTTCCCGGTTTCGAAATCCACGCCATCACCAACGGCATCCATCCCTTTACCTGGACGTCGCCCCATTTCGTAAACCTGTTCAATCGCTACCTGCCAAGCTGGGCCACTGAACCGGAGCTGCTTGTTCGGGTCGACAGTATACCGGATGATGAAATCTGGGAGACCCACTGCGGCGCCAAGGCCTACCTTTTTCAGTACATCGACGAAACCTGCGGCGTGCAGCTGGATCCGGACATTCTGACAATCGGTTTCGCCCGCCGTGTTGCCACCTACAAGCGAGCGGATCTTATTTTCACCGACATTGAACGCTTGCTGCGCGTCGGTGAAGGCAAGCTGCAACTGGTGTTCGGTGGCAAAGCCCACCCTCATGACATGCCGGGGAAGGAACTGATTCACCATATTATCCAAACCATCAAGCGCTATCAGGACCGCATTCGCATGGTCTACCTGCCCAATTACAACATGGAGGTGGCTGCGCGTCTGATCCCCGGTGTCGATCTCTGGCTCAACAATCCGATGCGCCCCCTGGAGGCTTCCGGCACCAGCGGCATGAAAGCCGCCATCAACGGCGTACCCAACTTCAGCGTCCTCGACGGATGGTGGATCGAAGGACATATCGAAGGTGTAACCGGCTGGTCCATCGGGCCGCCTCCGAGTGGCAATTCAATCAGCCAGAATCATACCGCTGAAGATGTCGACGATCTTTACCACAAGCTCGAACACACCATCATCCCGTTGTATTATCAGGACCGACCGGGCTGGATACGCGTCATGAAAAACGCCATCGGCAAAAACGCCTACTACTTCAATACCCACGTCATGATGCGCCGTTATGTTACCGAGGCTTACTGCCATTAATCGACGGCCATAATAATAAAAATAAAACCCCGGACTGACTTAAGCAGTCCGGGGTTTTGTTGTTTAGCTGATCGAAAAACAGCACCTTGCCGATACCGGCAATCCTAAGAATTAAGCAACATAAGTGCCTGATGCAAGACCGCCCCGACAGGGGCAGAGGCGTCCAGAACATGGTGCGCGGTTTCCCGGTACAGGGGTTCACGGGAGGCCAGCACTTCGGTCACCTCTTCAATGATCGACCGCCCTGTAAGCGTGGGCCGTTGATCGGCGTTCGGATCGGCCTCAAGACGCGCAGCCATGACATCGGCAGGCACGCTCAGGTAAAGCACGGTACCGTTGGCACGCATGAACGCGCGATTCGCCGCTGACAACACCATGCCTCCCCCCGTGGCAATGACTTTCCCAGGCGCGGTGACAGCTTTTAAAGCTTCACTTTCCCTCAGACGAAACCCATCCCACCCCTCTCTGGCAACCACATCGGCAACGGTCATGTTCGTGCGTTCCCGCAAGTATTGATCCGTATCGACAAAATCATATGTGAGCGCTTCGGCCAACGCGCGACCGATGGTGGTCTTTCCCGATGCGCGGGCTCCGATCAGAAAGATGGTGCTGGGCATATCTGATAAATCCTTTATCCCTGGAAAATGATGTGAAACGCGCAATGTGCCATGCATCACCCGTCAACTTTTATGCGTGGCATTTTTGCTGGCATGAGAAAAGTTTTCCGACCGGTGAGTATAGGAGGTTTCAGCATGTCCTTCAACCTCCATTTTTCACAAGACTCTTCATAAAAGAACCT
>DIKU01000085.1 GCA_002424645.1 Pelobacter sp. UBA5610
AATTTCATTGCCCGGACGTTCCATTTCAGGGCAATGAACCCAACGGCTACCGAGGGACAAAGCACGCCCAGTTAAAACCCCTTTTCCCCGCTGTTTATATGAATAAGCGTACTGCCTCGAAACCGAAGGATCTGCATGAACTTCCTGGGTCCAAAATTGTACGTCCAATCCTCTACAATGCGTTTGCTGTAGACACCGTATCCATAATGAAATTCCGCATCTTCGCCAATATATTCCCGCAGCAATGGTTCCCCGCACTTGGCCAGCACTTCCGCCTTGGTATCACCTTCGGCAATTATCTGGCTTCCACATCGCATAGCCCAAACAATGCCGGGACTGAGAGCAACGGAGAAAAAAACAAACAATATCAACAAGGGGTTGTAATACCGCATGGCTTTGCCTTTTATTTAATGCGCACCTTCAAGGTACGCGTGAGTGACCGGTGAACATATCGAATCGTTCCATGCCCTTTCATTATAAATCGAATAGCGACGTTATGTGTAGAGACAGGCAACCTATTGACTGATTAAGGATATGCACCCACAGGCACGTACCGGATGTCAGGTATTCATTCTGCCAGGTTGCAAGGCATGAAATCAAGGAAGCGGGTCTGGGGGGCACCCTATCCACGACAAAAATTTCAAGGATATGCTACTGTGACACACAGGATAACATTCCCAGGATGGTCTTGACGAGACTGGACCAATCAACTCGCACCTCGCCACCTCTGCAACGGTGATGAATGATGAAAGGTCAGCTTTAAAAAAAATTATGGCGCGTCACATTTCAACTCCACGTCAGGAAGCACAAGTTCTCCCAGGAGCATAGTCATGGCAATCGGTTGGTCCCGGGATGGGGCGGTGCAGGACCAGATAGACGCCACGGTCAAAGAGGCCATAGAACAGGCCAGGAGTCGCTTACCCGAGGGTGAAAGCTCAACGCATTGCGCCGAATGTGAGACCGCCATTCCCGAGGCTCGACGCAAAGCCATCCCAGGAGTTCGCTTTTGCGTCCATTGCCAAGCACAGATGGAAAAACACCTGAGCTCTTCCACGGGGATCAATCGACGCGGGAGCAAAGCTAGCCAGATGAAGTGATCGTCCGTTTTTTACGACAGGACGCGATCAAATACAGATAGGCGAATAGCAGAAAAAAGGTTACACTAGCCGTACTGGTCATGAATTGAAGACCGCACCAAAATCACCTTTTTAATTACTTACCTTAACGAACATCCTGGAATCACAATGAAAAAAAACTTTACGTTCGACCATCCCAAGATCAAACGTCCAAGACGTGTTGAAGCCATCAAACATGAAGTGAAAAAATACCTAAAAAGAGAACGCAATAAGAACCTGCCACCCGGAGTCGATTTCTGGGATTTTGACTGCCGGTTCGGTGCTGATGAAGCCAGCTGTGAAGTTATCCATGTTTCTGCCATCAACAAGTCCATTGATCAGGCGGATTCACAGCAACTCGACTCTTTTTATCTGGAGATTCTGGCCAAACCTGGCCATCGCAACAAAAGATCTTTGGAAAATCAGTAGGCACGATCGAACCAACTTCCACTTCAAGGAGACATGGTACTCCCGAGACAAAAACAAAACGCCCCGCAGGGACTTCCCTGCGGGGCGTTTTTGAATAAAAATTGCGGTCCAACACACAGTAACAGTCGTGATTGTGCTTAGGAGGAGGGAGACACCAAACCGTTACACATTACTATTTGTTTGAATGTCGGTAAAGCTCACAAGGGAGGAAGAACTCCGTCACTGCTTGTCAGACCGCCAGGGAAAATAATTCGGGGTACTTTTTATATCCTCGCCGGAGAAAAACTTTTCCTGCGGCGTCGTTGAAAAAAGGGGCGAGCAAGTCGCCGATAACATTTTCTTGGGGAGGAAGAATCGCAAGCCCGGTATCAACGGACAGCATCGAGTTCCAATTTTATTTGAATATTTTGAGCAGCACATTGAGCCAAAATATTGTATACGTAACAAAAAACAAAAGCTTCGTTCTGTTTGGAGATCATATTCCAACAAGCTCCGTTTAGACCATCGCTAAGCCGGGGGTTTTTTATCCCTAAAAGGGGTGATTTTTGCAATTTGACAAACGTTCCCGGCCACGGAAACGATATTCGCCATGTATGATTGCGGTTTCTTTTGCTAAATTGCAGATCATCCTCCGATGCCAGAAACCATGCGAGTGGCCACGACGATGCACAAACAGCCATAATTTGCACTTTGATCCAAGCAACAAAGTATGGGACAATACAACGTATTCTCAAGACAAGAAGCAAACAGAGAATTTTAAGGCAAACAAGAGAAAACCTTATCCATACAGTTATCCGAATCATACGGATACCAGCGTTAAACAATCTGCCCCCCATGAAAATTCGGCAGTCAGGAAGTCATGGCCGACCTGTTAAGTCTGATTGATAAAAGCACCCTCGATAAAATCATGGTGGCCTATACCAAGGCAACCCGCATGGGTGGCTGTATCTACGATACCAAGGGCAACATCCTGGCAGGCCCGTACAATTTTTCCGATTTCTGCCTTAAATTTTGCCGCGGAACGCAAGAAGGCATACACAAGTGCATGGCCAGCGCCCGGTATGGAGCCAGGGAAGCCCTGCGCAAAGACGGCCCCGCCATTTATTCCTGCCTCAATTCCGGATTGGTGGATTGCGCTTCACCTATTGTTGTCGAGGGACAACTGGTAGCGGTGGTTATTTGCGGCCAGGTGCGCACGGAGAATTACGTTATTGACCGCGACCTGGCGGTGCATCATGCCCACGCCATCGGCATCCGGGATATGGCGGGCTACATGGAGGCGCTATACCGAATCCCGAAGATCAGCTACGAACGTCTCCACGACTTCGCCACCCTGCTGGAAATCATCGCCAGCACCATCAGCAGCCTGGCGAACAACAATAAACGCCTGAAAAGCGTCTCGCGCAAACGCATCTTCCAACTGATCAACAGCGTCTCCGATTACATTATCGCGACCGACACCAACGGTCACATCGAAAACTCGAACCGTGCGCTACTCAAAACCCTGGAGCGTCCCGACACCGAGCTTACCGGCCAGCCCATCGAGTCCTTGTTTCTCGACCGCATCCCGGTCCTCAGGGAACTGGACAGGCTGCGTGAAACAAAAAACACCCCTGAACGGCTCAGCCTTGGTTTGATGCTTACGGAAAAAAAGCTGGCGTCGGTCGATGCGTCTTTTTCCCGACTGGAAAATGAAAAGGGTGAATTACGGGGATTTGTCGCGGTAATGCGCGACATGACCGAAGAAAAAAATATCGAAAAGATGAAGAGCGATCTTTTCGGCATGCTCACGCATGACATGATCAACCCTATTCTGGCGATCAAATCCGCTCTCAAGCTGGTGCTCGACGGCCAGGTTGGCACCTTAAATCAGGAACAAAGCGAAATTCTAAAAATGGCGGCCGACACCAACCACGATCTGATGGGCATGGTCTCGGATTTCCTGGATGTGTTTCGGGATAATTACGGCATGCTGGTGTTGCGACGCAATGGGTTTGATATCCACCAGGCGCTGCAGGAAGTTGTCAATCAGGCTTACTATTTTTGTCAGGACCGGCAGATCCACATCGATTATAAATCGGATTTTGATACCGAATTGCCCTATTACGGCGACCGCATCCGACTGATGCGCACCTTCACCAACTTGCTGGACAATGCTATCAAGTTCAGCAATGAAGAGGATCTGGTTACCATCGAAACCCGCAAACAGCCCCCGGAAGGGGCTGACCGCCATGGATATACACCACGATTGAATCCTAAGCAGTCTTACATTTTTGTTTCGTTCCACAATCGCGGCGACCATATTCCCATCGAAGACCTGGGATCCCTGTTCGATAAGTTTTATACGACGAACCACAAAAATCCCACGGGAAAAAAGGGCTTGGGACTCGGCCTGAACTTTTGTAAGCTGGTAGCCGAGGGTCATCAAGGACAGATTTGGGCTGAAACAACCGGTGGTGGCCTGCGCATCGTGCTGGCCTTGCCCGTCACCGATGCACAACCGTCGGCCTGAATAGAATAATTTCGAACCAGCTTTTTGTTTTACGGCAGACAGCCAGGAGGTCAACATGTCTAAATCCCCACCGTTCAAAGTATTCCTGGCTGACGACCATCCTCTGCTGCGCACCGGACTGCGTATGAGTCTCAGCCAGTATCCGGATATCGATTTTATCGGCGAAGCCAATGACGGATTCAAGGCCGTGGAAAAGATCACCCTGAACCCACCTGACGTTGCCCTCATCGATGTCGACATGCCCGGCCTTTCCGGCATAGCCGCGGTGCGCATGCTGCGCAAGCAATACCAGGACATGATCTTACTGATCCTTTCTTCCTACAGCGATAAACACTATATCGAGGAAGCGATGCAGGCCGGAGCGAACGGCTATGTTCTGAAAAGCATCGATATCAGCGAACTTGCTGACCTGATTCGCGCTTTTGCCAAAGATGAGCACCCAATGTCCCCTTACCTCATGGACCTGGCTATCGAGTGGGACCAACCGGCCGCGGCTTCAGATCAGGAAGACGAAGAGGATACCGACGACTTCCTTACCCGGCGTGAAAAACAGATCCTCGAATGCCTGGCCAGAGGGCAAGGCAACAAGGAAATCAGCAACGCGCTGTTCATCAGCACCGAAACGGTTAAAACCCACATCAAAAACATCTTTAAAAAGCTGGATGTGAAAAGCCGACTGGAAGCAGTCATGGCTGCCAAACAAAGAAAACTCATCGACTGAATTCCCTGATCGCACGATTTTCTCTTGCTTGGCACGCCAACAAAAGCTACCTTGACGCCACAGTCTTTCGCTCTCCTTTCCATCCGGAAACAGTGCTTTTTGTCTACGAAGACTGCACGACCTCCATCCGAAAATATCGGCTGGAAACAATCTGGCATCTCGCAACCCCGAAACCCGAAATCGGCCCATGATCTGCTTCCTGCACAGCTTTCCCCTGGAACATTTCGACCCCCTGGTCGTTTATCAGCGGCTCTATCCCATGGGCCCCGGCTTTCTGGAGAGCCCTCAGCCAACCTCCAAGATAGGACGGTACAGCATCGTACCGCTGCGCCGCCAGGAGTCTTATCGCCTCGACGCCAGGGGATTGGTGCGCGTCGAAGGCACAAACGAGACCCGCTTGCCGGGGGATCCGTTCGATGTTCTCGACGGCATTCTGGACAGTCGCCGGCTCTCATCAAACACGTTTCAGCTACCCTTTGCCGGTGGTTTTTTTGGCTATCTTGCTTACGACCTTGCTGCCTGCATCGAAGACCTGCCCCGGATGGCCCGGCGTGACCGCAACATCCCCGCGTTATGGCTGGACTGGATCGATCTTACGGCTATCTACGACCATCAACGTCGTATACTCACCCTCGCCTCCCTCAACCCCAGGGATAATCTTGCCCAGTGGGAAAAATCGATTCGCCAGGTACTGACGACCCCCCTTCCGGAACCGCACACCGAAGAGGTCATGAGCCCACAACCGCTCATGCAACAGAATTCATTTGAAGAGCGGGTCATCCGTACCAAGGACTACATCTCCAGCGGCGATATCTACCAGGCCAACCTGTCGGTGCGCTTCGATACGCGCTGCAACCTATCCGCCGAAGATCTCTATCGACATTTGCGTCGTATCAACCCCAGCCCCTTTGCTGCCCTGTTGCGTACACCCGATGTCGAAATCATTTCCGCCTCCCCCGAGCGACTGGTACAGCTGCAAAACGGCGTGGCCGAGACCCGCCCCATCGCCGGAACCCGACCAAGAGGCGCAAACACCCCCGAGGACGAACGCCTTAGCCGGGAACTGCTGGACAACCCCAAGGAACGCGCCGAACATATCATGCTACTCGATCTCGAGCGCAATGACCTGGGCAAGGTCTGCCAGGCATCCAGCGTGGAAGTCAATGAATTGATGGTTCTTGAACACTACTCCCACGTGACCCACATCGTTTCCAATGTGCGGGGACGTCTACGCGACGGCATTGGCCCCTTCGCCTTGCTGCGAGCCGTGTTTCCCGGGGGCACCATCACCGGCGTTCCCAAAAAACGCTGCATGGAAATCATCGAGGAACTGGAGCCGGTGGGACGCGGCACCTATACCGGCAGTGCCGGCTATGTCAGCGTAACCGGCAACATGGATTTCAATATCCTGATCCGCACTTTTCAGAAGTTCGGCAACGAACTGACCTATCAGGTCGGTGCCGGCATCGTTGCCGACTCCGATCCCGCCCGCGAATGGCAGGAGTGCCTGCACAAGGGGCAAGCGCT
>DIKU01000031.1:0-8905 GCA_002424645.1 Pelobacter sp. UBA5610
CCGCCTGGCCGATATCGATCAAGCCATCACCAAATGTCACAACCAAAAAACCCGCCTGGTCGATGCCGTTGCCGAAGGGCTGCTAAGCCCCTCCGACGTCCGCACCCGCAAAGCACAAATCGACGCCGAGATCCTCAACCTCAATCAGCAACGCGTTAACCTAACATCCATCCAGGCGATCGCACCAGACTGGGAAGCCATGCGCATCACCCGCGAAGAATTCGACCTGCTCGACCCACAGGGCCAGCGCGAAGTCATCGCCGCGACGATCGCAGAGATCCGGATATTCAGCACATACGCCCTGATCGACTACCGTTTCCCCCGAGACCAGCAAGGCGGAACCTCTGCCAGGGTACACTTACCGCAGCGCCAAAAGCCCGCCGGACCCCGTCAGGTCTACAAACTCGAAAGCTAGTAAAATTAAGTAGTTACGGATACTTTTTATTAAGTAAAAACTAACGCTGTAGCCATAAAACAAAAAAAACGCCGCAATCCTGATTGGTTGCGGCGTTTGTTATTTTTTGTCTACTCAGTTGCTCTACCAGCTGAGCTAGGGTGGCGAATTGCTATGAAGTCCGTATATTTAGCCTAAATCTGGCGGGATGTCAATCTCTTTCAGGACTGAGAACGGAGCGCAGGAGTCCGTGTTTTTCAAGGGTAGGAAAGGAACGTTGCGTTTCGGCGGGAGAGGGCAGAGGAGTTTACATACTTTTTAGCGGGAATAGAAGGATTGAGAAGGTTCCCAGAGTACGTTGCCTACAGCAGATGGACCGCCGAAATACGGGAATCACGTTGTTCGCACCTTCTTCAGTGAGTCCCTATTCAGCAAATCTGAGGATTAAACCGGCACAGACTTTCGAGTCTGGGATTTCAATTTGAGATGATTGGCCGGACGGTCATAAAAATTAACTGACATTGATCTCCTCCTTGAATATTAGTTGATCCAAAGTTTGAGAGTTCGGGCACAATGTCACTTCAAGAGAGTAGTCGTTTTGCCATGAAGACATCGAAGTTTCCAGTTGAACAGATCTCATTTGCTCGGAGGCAGGCGGAAACCGGAACAATGGTTGCTGAGGTCTGCCGCAGGATGAGGATCACTGACGCTGCCTCTTGCCATCAGACGATGGGGGATGGAGGGCTTGGTTTTGGCAAAGTACTGTGTTTTAAAAACTCAAGGAGGAAAATCGGCAAAATCAAGAAGCTGGTAGCCAACCTAAGTTTTGATAAGCATATGCTTCAGGATGTGCTTGCAAAAAAGCTCTAAAGCTAGCCCGGAAGAGACTTTTGACCGCTGATCTGGATGCGGTTTACCGCATTGATAGCCTGCGGAACTGAGCAGGAATCGGGCTTTTACTGTTGAGTTACTGCTATACCTCGGTCAAGGACGACCAGGTACTCCGGTTGCGCATTCGTAGATCGCCAAGGTCCGTATTCATGTGCTATTGCGATGAGAGGTTTGGTACGTCAATTTCAATCGCATGTACCAGATTCGCCGGGGAAAAGGGGTGAATTTACGTAACAAGAGGCCACGGCGCCGCGTGGTGGCAGCGCATCGACTGCACGTCCCGGAAGCTCCCAAATTGATAGCTGCTCGTTCATGGATTTCGTAACGGACTACCAGTAATTTAATTTTTCGGTTTTTCCTGCCCCGGGGAAGCACTTAAGATCTGCTTTGGGAGCCGTTCACTGTGGTAGAGATCCAGGAAAAACAGCGCAAGAGACAATATCAATGGTCCTAGAACAACGCCGACAAAGCCAAAGGCGGAAATTCCCCCCAGCACTCCAATCATAACAACCAGAAGAGGAATCTTCCCTCTTCCGCTGATGAACAACGGTCTGATCACATTGTCGATGGAACTAACGACGAGCGCCCCCCATAGCAGCAAGAAAGTTCCCTTGCCCACTTCGCCTACGAAAAGCAGGTAGAGTCCCGCCGGTAGCCAGATCGGTACGGTTCCGACCATGGGGATGATAGCGCAGGCGGTGATGAGAACTCCGAAAAGGACCGGCGAGGGCAATCCGCTGATCCAAAAACCGATGCCGCCGAGAAATCCCTGCACCAAGCAGGTCAGGAATATGCCATAAATAACCGATGAAAGGATATTCTCGACTCTGTTGGCGAGCAATTTGCGCTGATCGGTTCCAAGAGGGATCACCGACCAGAAGCGATCAAGCATCCTGTTCCCGTGATAATAAAAGAAGAACAGAGCGGTTACCAGGACCATCATCTTCAATATAAAGATAAAAATATTTTTCAGAACGCCTGTAGAATAGCCAGCCAGAAAAGTCATGGCAGACTGCACCGTCGGAAGCAGTGTTTTCTGAAGGTTTAAATCGACCTGATTCAACCAGGGCTGAAGTTTATCCCAAATCGGTGCTATGAGAGGGTGACTGCCCAACGTCGCCAGGACACGCAGCTTTTCTTCCAGCGCCCCTTTTTCCAACATGAGATAAAGCTGAGTAACTTCCTGGGTCAAGAGCAATAACAGCATCACCACCGGGATAACGACTCCCAGCAGGACCATGAGCGTCATGACTATGGCGGCCAGGCGTTCTCTTCTGCCAAAATAAGCCTGCAACCGGCGAAAGATCGGTCTGGTCAGAATTCCGACGATCGCGGCCCATGCCAGAACCCGCCAAAAGGGGCCTATGACCAGGACAACCAGGTAAAGGTAAAAAATGAAAAAAGTAAAGATCATTAGTGAAAAAACAACCTTGCGCGTCATGTGGATGCCCTTTATGTATAAAATAACAACCTTGGCTCTATTCTAACTGATAAGCGTCGGCACATCATGGACAAAATGGTTCTCTGGCAATCGCATAGCCACCCGTTATTCTGTGAAACTGAGGTTCACTCAGAATTTAAGCAGATCAATATATAAAATTTCGGGCTGCAGGGAGAGGTCAGCTGTCGGTGTTTGTCCGGGGTGTTCCACATTAAATGACGGCGGGGAACAGTGTGTCGGGACAAATGTGTGGCGGGTGGGGCCTCTGTGTGGGGCACCTTGAGTATCTCCCAATGCAAATGAGTGTTTTGTGTAAGAAACGCTTATTCCAGATTTGCTTATTATAAAGGCATGGAAATCCTTCCGTGTCATTGGATAGCTGTTAAAAGTCATGTAATTTTAGGCATTAAGAATTTGCATAGGCGAAATTGACGAATGATATCTATTGGGTGTGGAGAAAAGGATCCAGGGTGCTGGGAGGCTTGGCTGAATTTTTGCGTATTGAATAATGCCTGATTTTTTTCTGTAACGGGTGAGTTTTATAGTTCAAGTCTGCACAGGCCGTCAGGGGTGAAAATTATTTTCTCACACATTTTCCTGGGAAAATTGCAATGCACGATTTATTGATGTAAAGCAAGTGTTGCTTGAAAATTTCGTTTAAGATTTAATAAGAGATTAAAGAATTGCTGCAATAATAATAGTTATAAATAATTAAATAAAACTATATAATTATAAATTACATGTAATACTGTCGGAGAAATATTTTGAGTTTACGTGCCCGTATCGTTTCAGTTGTTGCAGCGACTCTATTGATATTGTTCTCGGTATTGTATTTTGCGTCTTCTGCCGTTCTTGTTGATGGTTTTCTGAAACTTGAAAATCTTGAACTTCAGAGGCAGATTTATCGCGGACAGGCGGCTGTAAAAAGCCTGCTTGCAGCCATAGAACTTCATGCCCAGGATTGGAGTAATTGGGATGATACTTACGCTTTTTTAAAGGATGGAAATGAGGATTATATTCGTTCTAATCTGGCAACTGAGACCTTTACTAATCTCGATTTTGATCTGTTTTTCTATTTCAATCGAGATGGCTCCTTATTTGCGGGATTCCAATATGATGGGGAGGGTGCGGTTGTAGCACCCTCCAGGACTTTTGTTGCCTCGATTTATGAAAACCGCCAGTTTGTTGAGGTTTCCGAAGCAGAACCCCTTGTTTCAGGAGTCATTCTTGTGGAGGGGCGCCCGATGCTGGTTGCGTCTGCGGCGATACTCACCAGTGAAAGAAAGGGGCCTAGTCGTGGTACGCTGATGATTGGCCGGTATCTTACTCAGGATCGTTTGCAGGAGGTTGCCAAAACAGCCGGGCTATCGCTTTCCTTTGTATCGCCTGGAGAGACCTCTCTGGCTCTCACAGCCGCTAATCCTACAATGGTTCGTGTTGATGGACAGGACACTATTGCCGGGTATTTTCTCCTTACTGATGCTATGGGGAAAAAGGTAGCCACAATTCGGATAGATGCCAAGCGCTGGATATATCGACAAGGCAAGGCCAGCCAGAGTTATCTGTTGGTTAATCTCGTTGCAGTGGGGGCGGTATTTGTCGTGCTGCTTGTAGTGTTGCTGCATCGCCTTGTGCTGTCCCGACTTGCCAGGTTGGATCGTGGTGTTGGTCAGATACGCCAGGGTGAAGGTTTGACAGTGCGCCTTCCGGTGGAGGGTAATGATGAGTTGAGCAGCCTCGCGTCTACGATAAACGAGACGTTGGAGGCTTTGCAGCAAACGCAGCACACATTACGTCATGATGCGCTTCACGATCCGCTAACGGGGTTGGCGAATCGCGCTTTGTTTTTCCAGAAAATGGATGCAGCCATGGTGAGGCAAAAGGAAGATCCTCTTGCCATCTTTGCCTTGTTGCTGATTGATATTGACCATTTCAAACTGATTAATGATAGTTTTGGCCATGGTGCCGGTGACAAAGTTCTTATGCTTACGGGCCAGCGTCTGTGCCAGTTTTTCAGGGCAGGGGACACGGTCGGGCGGTTAGGGGGGGATGAATTTGCCGTATTGCTTGAGCCTCTTAAGGAGGAATCCGCAGCTCTTCAATTGGCAAGAGACTTTCTGACAACGTTGCATCAGCCGGTTTCTTGGGAAGGTCATTTATTGCATCTTGGTGCAAGTATCGGTGTAGTGTGTTCTTTTCAGGATTCCAGTCCTGAACAGTTGATGAATTATGCGGATACGGCAATGTATCACGCGAAACGTGAGGGTCGAAACTGTGTCGCTTTGTTTGATAAATCGATGGGGAAAAAGATTCAATCTCAGCTTGCTTTGCAGAACGAACTACGGGGGGCTGTCGCACGAGGTGAACTCAGCGTTTGTTACCAACCTATAATGGTTTTGGGTACGGACCGACTTTATGGCCTGGAGGCTTTGGTACGCTGGCAACATCCCGCTCATGGTACCTTGGTGCCGGATCAATTTATTCCGCTGGCTGAAAGCGGCGGTTTCATTGCGGAAATCGATACCTGGGTATTTCGGGAAGCAACCCGGTGCATGCTTCGATGGCAGGAACTTTTCCGATTCGCCACCCCGCTGCATGTATCTGTAAATCTGTCCTGTACACATGCTCAATTGCTTGATGTTGTCCCCGAGCTTTGCCGGATTCTTTCAGAAACCGGGCTTGATGGCCGTTTCGTTGGGCTTGAGATTACCGAAGGCGCATTAATGGCGGCGGATAAGGCCCTCGTCGAACAGCTGCACGATCTTAAGGCGTTAGGTGTCCGGTTATACATGGATGATTTTGGCAGGGGACATTTTTCTTTGAGTCGTTTGCATCAACTACCGATCGATGTGCTGAAGGTTGACTGCTTGTTTATTCCTGAAGTCGATACGGGAAATGGTGATATATCCCGGACCATTATGACCTTGGCGCATGGCCTGGGGATGCAGGTGGTTGCCGAGGGGATTGAGAACCCGACGCAACTGGCCAAGCTCAAAGATTCTGGCTGCGACTTTGGCCAGGGGTACCTGTTTGCTAAGCCGCTGACCGAAGAAAATGCCACTGCAATGCTGCAGGATTTACATGCAGCGGCGAAGGATGTTTCTGGTAATGTCAGAGAGCCGAGCTGCTTTTTTCCTGGCGGGCGCGAATGATTCTGGTTTGCACCAACCTGCGATGCTGAGTCCAGACCAAAATAAACGCCGAGCAAGCTCAATATCAATATGGATTCCGGTTCCACGCCAGCCAATAATAACCGAGAGTCTGCAGTAATTCCGTAAACTGTGAGAAATCAACGGGCTTGACCAGATAGCTGTTGGCGTGATGATCATACGCCTTGGCGATATCCATCTCGGCAGCCGAGGTGGTTAATACCACGATCGGAATGCGGGCCAGTTCCGGGTCGGACTTCACGGTAGTCAATACTTCAATGCCATCGACCTTAGGCATGCGGAGGTCGAGTAGTATAAGGCCTGGCCGCGGTGACTTGGCGGGATCGCTGAAACCGTTGCGGCGGTAGAGATAATCGAGGGCCTTCTGACCATCCGTAACATGTTCCAAACGGTTGGCAATTCGGGAACTCTCCATGTTGCGACGTACGATCTCAGCATGGGCCGGATCGTCCTCAGCCAGTAATATCACTATCGGCTCGCCATTCATGTTCAGGTATCTCCTTGTTGGTTAAACGCTTCTGGGAGGGTAAAGAAAAAACAGCTGCCCCGGCCATAACCACCTGACTCGACCCATATCCTGCCTTTATGGAGTTCTACGATCCTTTTCACCAGAGCCAGGCCAAGCCCCGCTCCTTCCGTATGTGGATCGAGTTTTTCAAACATACCAAAGATTTTGTGACTATGGCGTGGATTGATGCCCATGCCGTTGTCGCGAACAAAAAAAATCGGTTCTTTAGTGCCTGACTCAATGCCGATCTCAATGCGCGGAGTCTGCTGATCTCCCATGTATTTTACCGCGTTATCGATCAGGTTTTGCCAGAGTTCCGCTAGCCGTGAGGGGTCGCCATAGAGGACCGTCGATCTAGCTTCGACCTGTACGGTCACCCCCCGATCCTGTATTGCGCCCGCAACCATCATAAGGACTTCATCCTGCAAATCTCCAAATTTGATGGGTTGTGGTGCGCTAACGACACGTCCCACCCGTGACATGGTCAAAAGCTCATCCAGAAGACCGTTCATTTTCTCGGTGGCCGCGCGTATAAAACCCAGGTCCTTGTCAATGGCGTCGGTATCGCTCTCGGCCAGATCTTGCTGCAAGAATCCGAGAAAGGTTTTGATCGTTACCAACGGGCTTTTAAGGTCGTGGGATACGGCGTAAGTGAAGCGCTCGATTTCCATGCTTTTTTCCAGCAATTCTTTTGCTGCGTGAGTGCGTTCAAGTTCGCTGGCAGTACGAAGCGATACCAGTTTTAGGATAGATTCAGCCTGTTGCACGTTGTTCAGCGGTTTGCGTCCCAGGCCTGCGATCAGGCCGATCGGTTTGCCGTCATAACTCCATAGGGTGGCACCGATATAGCTCTCGGCTTGCAACTCCTGGAGTAGGGAGGCGTGAGGAAACAGGTGCCTGACCCCTTGAGGATAGCAGCGAATCGGTTGGCTCAACACCTCGCCACAAGGTGTTCCTTCAAGTGCATACTCGATATTGTTTTTAAGTTCTCCATCATGGTAAATGGCTTCGGTATTGGCCAACCGCCCATCGCCTTTGAGTCGATAGATGCAGACGCAATCCAATCGTAGAGTCTCTGCAATATGACGTGCCAACGCTTCGAAAAAGTTTTCCCCGGGGTTTTGATAGCCACTTTGGGAAAGAAACACATAACTTTCTTCGAGCTGCTTGCGATCGGTGATGTCTACAAAAGTACCGACAGTACCAATGATTTTGTCTTCATGACGGATGGGATGCCCCCAGTATTCAACAGGAAAAGTGGTGCGATCCGCTCGATAGAACACCTCGCCAACCGCATGGATACCTTTTTCGTCGCTGACCGACTGCAATATCAGGCAGTCCCTGGCATCGAGTGGAGAGCCGTCACCCTGGGCATAATGAATAAGTTCATGCATATTTTTGCCAACGAGTTGTTCTGCATGTTCATACCCCAGAATTCTGATACAGGCAGCGTTGCAAAAGGTACAGACGCCATTGAGATCCAGGCCGAAAATAGCTTCTTCTGTGGAATCAAGCAGCAACCGGGTCATTTCTGTACTCTCGCGCAGGCTGGCTTCCCTTTGCATGATGGCATGGGTGGTACGCGCGACTTGGCGTCGAAGAAGCATGATGAAGGCGGTGGCCAGTAATGTTAGAGCCCCGAGGGCCACGACAGTCAGGATCAGCCAGCGTGGAATGACCTGTACCTTTTCGATCGTGCCATGGGTCCACTTTTCGCGGGCCTTGAGGTAAACCGAATCGTCCTGAGCTTTCCACTTTTTGAGATAGCCGTCCAGCAGATTGAGCAATGCGGAGTTTTTGTTTTTGGCAACGGCGAAATAAATATTGAATGGGTTGAACACGATGCCGGTTGGCCTGAGCTTGAATTCCGCGTGCTTGGGGACGCCAAAAGTGCTGTTGACAACCCCGGCATCGGCGCGTTTTTCGGCTACGGCCTCGAAGACTTCCTCGAATCCCGCCACCTCGACGAATTCACAAGGAATGCCGAATGATTTTGCCAGGTCAACGAATGACTGGCCGTTAAAATCGTTCTTCATCACTGCAACGCGCTTGTTCTGTATCTTGGTGATGTTGTCGATGTCCGATGCAATGGGGACGTACAGCTCCCCCCAGACGGTCAGTAACGGAGTTTTTGCGTAATCGAGGAATTTGGCGCGTTCCGGGGTGTAGGCAACGCTGGTGAGCAGATCGACTTCACCGGATTGGATGCGATTAAGCCCTTCCGCCCAGGAGCCATACACATATTCGATCTGGAGATTTTCGCGCTTGGCCACTTCGGCAAGAGCATCGACGAAAAATCCTTTAATGGCATCATCCGTATCCTTGAAAATTCCGGGGTAAAAATTAAAGGCACCGATACGGATCACTTGTGGAGGTTTCGCCCATGCGGGACTTAGTGCAAGAGCACTCAACAGGCAACAGCAAAGTAATAGGCGTAGGGATAAAATGCGCAATGCTCGATCCTTTTTCGCGGTTGGCGTTGGTTGCAAGGATAGCTCTAA
>DIKU01000031.1:9101-14939 GCA_002424645.1 Pelobacter sp. UBA5610
ACGAAAAAGACCGGGCCTTCAGCTGAAATATCCAGACCTACCTCGATAGTCGAAGCTCTCTCCGGACTGCGGTATTTTATGGCGTTGTCAATCAGGTTTTGCCAGATTTCCACAAGTCGTGTCCGGTCCCCATATAGCATGACTGGCTCCCCGGCAATGGTTACAGTTGCCGCTGCATCATTCATCGCTCCTGTTACAAGCACCAAGGCTTCATGTGCCACATCCTCAAATGAAACCAATTCCGGCGTACTGGCGGCCAGGCCGATTCGCGATATCTCAAGCAGGTCCGAAAGCAGGGTATTCATTTTGTTGACAGCCGTGTGCATGTAATGCATGTCTGATTTGATGCGTTCTGTATTACCCGTTGCCAGATCTTTTTCAAAAAAACCCAAAAAGGCTTTCATCGTGACCAACGGACTTTTCAGGTCATGCGACGCTGTGTAGGTAAAACGTTCAAGTTCAGCATTTTTGGCCTCGATCTCCACTTCCTTCTGTTGGCGCTGTTCTATTTCGGCTTGCAGTTCCGCTGTACGCAATGTTACCTGTCGGCGCAGGGTTCGCGACCAGAGGATCGATCCGATCAGCATGATAATAATTGGAATAGTGGTGAGGAGAGAGTATTTCAGGACATCGCGCCATCCGACGCTCGGTTTCTCGTAGACACCAAGCCACTTGGAGTAGATGTCGCGATATTGGCCAGAACTCTTGATGTTGGCCAAACCTTCGGAGAAGAGAGGGAGTATCCCCTCTTTGTCGCGGGGAGCAGCATAGCAATATTCCGGTGACAGAATCGACTGGTCCGCGACCTTGAGGTTCTTCCATCGATGTTTGTTAATCCAGTAGTGCGCAGGTATTTTGGCCACGAGCGCACAGTCATAATTACCGTTGGCCAACTGGCGCAGCGCCTCTTCCTGCGACTTAACCAGAACAAGTTGTTTGCCATAGCCGCGTTTCACGGCAGTGTCGTGCATGATGTCGCCGTCCATGACAATGATCGTTTTTCCGGAGAGATCCGCAAGACTTGCGGGGAGGGCATCGCCGGACCTGACCACGATGGCATGATTGACAACCGCATGGGCCGGAGAAAAACTGTAGGTGGTGTCCCGCTCTTTGGAATAGAACATGCTCTGGATGATGTCTATATCGTTTGCTTCCAGCCCCTTGCGGATCTCGCCCCAAGGCCCGAGGCGGATCTCTACCGCTATACCCATCTGCTTGGCAATGGCCCGTGTCAGGTCAACGTTATACCCGGCAGGTTGACCATTCTCGTCCAGAAATTCGTAAGGGGGATAATTGTTGTCCCCGCCGACCACAATGCGACTTTTCTTTCGCTCTACCTCTTCGATGGGGGCGAACCATTTGATCCGCAAGTTGTTGTAGGTGTCATCGGCGATAACGATGGACAACCCTTCATTGAGGAGACGGAGTAAGCTATGGTCTCCCTTGCGCACCGCAAAACAGAACGATTGAACAAATTCCGTCAGCGGAGGACCTACGGTTTTTAGGGTGGTCACATCCAGTTGTTTCATCAATTGCAACGCCAGAAGTTTTTGAATGATGACCGCATCATGCTTGCCGGCAGCCAGTTCGCGTATCGCCTGCTCAAAGGAGGGGGTAGGGACAATGGTCGCACCCAGGTTTGTCCGGTGGAGAAACTCTTCAGCATTATCGCCGGCCATGACCGCAACCTGCTTGCCGTGGAGGTCTTCCAGAGAACGAATGCTGGTATCCTCTCCGCGCACCAGAATGGTGCCGTGCATCGTCAGGTAGGGAAAGGTGAAATCGTAGTCCTCTTCACGCTCCGGGGTTCGCCCTACCAGGGGGAGTACCTGTATTCTGCCATCGGCAAGGTCCTGTTTGATTTCGCCCCAGGGGCCCACTTTAAAGACAACGTCTTTGTGCATCGCCTTAAGCGCGGCGCGTAAAAGCTCGACGGAAAAACCATCGGCCTGATTGTCTTGCGTGACGATACAAAAGGGAGGGTAGGCATACTCGCTGGCCGCTGTGACCAGGTTCGCCGGTGTGTTATGTGTTGCGGCCCGACAGATCCCCGGGTGGCAGATAACCAGCGCGAACACCAGCGCAAACCATACAGGCTGCAGATACCAGACAATGGCGTAAATTTTAACCGGAAAATTTCGTGGGGGCTTCTGGTCAAATGGACAAATCAGCGAGTCGTCATTACTGCGGTAGATTTTATGTGGCATTTACGCACCTGCCCAATGGCCATCCGGGTTTTTGTCTAGGGGGGCATATGATTGTTATGCAACAGCGGGCATGCGTCAGGGCGATGCCGGGGTAGAACATTGCTTTGCCTTATGTGTTTCAGCGCTGAGCAAGGCGGCGAATTGTGGGGCCGGCAGGGGCTTGCTGAAAACAAAGCCCTGGTAAGAGTCGCAGCCGCAACCTGCTAAAAAAGCAAGTTGTTCCCGGCTTTCCACTCCTTCGGCCACAGTATTGAGTTTAAGGTTGTGGGCAATGGCGATGATGCTGGTCGTGACGGATGCGCAACTTGGGTCGTTGGCGACGTCGCCGATGAATGAACGGTCGATTTTGAGGGTGTCCACGGGGAACCGGCGGAGGTAGTTGAGGCTGGAATAGCCCGTGCCAAAATCGTCGAGACTCAGAAACACACCGAGTTGCTTGAGGTCTTGCATGGTTCGCACCGCCCCGACGGCATCGTCCATGATCATGCTTTCTGTAAGCTCCAGGTCCAGCAGGCAGGGATCAAGTCCGGTTTGGTCCAGAACCACTTTGACCGATTGCGCCAGGTCGTCTTTGCGGAATTGACGTGCCGAGAGATTGACGGCGACAATCAGTGGTGGCAGCCCTGCGGCTTGCCAGGCTTTGGCCTGCCGGCAGGCCTCCGTCAACACCCAGTTGCCGATATCCACGATTAAGCCGGTTTCCTCGGCAAGGGGGATGAAATCCACCGGTGAGACCATTCCCCAGGTTGGATGTTGCCAGCGGATCAGGGCTTCGCAACCCGTGATACGATTGCTTGCCAGATCCACTTTGGGTTGGTAATACAAACAGAATTCTTCACGTTCAAGGGCCAGGCGAAGGGCGCTTTCCAGCTCCATCGTTTCAATGATCTGTCTGTTCATTTCAGGGGAATAAAACGCGAAGTTGTTGCCGGCGGATTTTGCGCGATACATGGCGATGTCGGCATTGCGAATCAGGGTTGGCCCATCGTCGTTTTTCGGCGAGGAGAGACAGATTCCCATGCTGGCCGTCACGATGATCTCACGGCCATCGATGATAAAAGGGGCGGCCAGACGCTGCAATAGTTTGTTTGCCACCAACGCTGCCGTTGACGTTTCGTCCACCTCTGGGAGGAGAACCACAAATTCATCTCCTCCCAACCGGGCGATGATGTCTCCGGTGCGCACGACCTCTGAAAGGCGCTTCGCCACGGCACCCAGCAGTTTATCCCCGAAATCATGTCCCAGGCTGTCATTGATCACCTTGAACCGGTCGAGGTCGAGGAGCAGCACGGCTACCTGTCGATTCGAACCGTAGACACGAACCAGCGACTGGGCCAAACGCTCCTGAAGCAGAGCCCGATTGGCCAACCCGGTTAACTCGTCATGAGTCGCCATGTGGCGCAGGCGTTCTTCGTACCGCTTACGCTCGGTGATGTCTTCCTTTACGCCTATGAAGTGGGTGATGTTTCCGGTCTTGTCACGTACCGGGGAAATGGATGCCAACTCCCAGAAAAGACTGCCGTCTTTGCGTTTGTTTTCCAGCTCCCCGTGCCACTCTTGGCCTAGGGAAATTGTTTCCCAGAGGTTTTTATAGACCTCAGGCGGCATGTTTCCCGATTGTAAAATCCGAGGATTCCGGCCGCGCACTTCGTCAAGAGTGTAGCCGGTGATACGGGTAAATTTGGGATTGATGTACTCGATGGCCCCCTGGAGGTTGGTAATAACCACCGCTGCCGGGCTTTGTTTGACGGCAAGGCTGAGTTTTTGCAACTCGAGTTCCGTTGTTTTTCGTTCGGTGATATCGATCATGAGGCCGCGCATGCGGACCGGATGCTGACCTTCCATCTCGACACTCACAAAATCCCGCAACCAGACAGTCTCGCCGTCTTTTTTAATAAAACGATAGTCGAAGGTATGCGCTTTGCCATGTTGCGTTTGCAGGAGGCAATAGCCTGGCGCCCATTCCCTGTCCGCCTCATGCAGGTGATCCGTCCAGAACTGAAAGTTTGTCCATTCCTCCGGTGCGTAGCTAAGCATCCGGGTGACTTGGGGCGCGATGTAGCTCCATCGGTCATGCACGATATCGTATTCCCAAAAAATCGCCTCGGTCGTTTCGGCAAGTTGTCGAAACTTCTCCTCGCTCTTCTTTAGTTGATTTTCAACCTGCTGTTTTTCCTTGAGAAGTGTCCATTCCCTGCGTGTGTGTGCCACCTTCGCAGGCATGTCCTTAAAGGTTTCCGGCGACTTGACAACATAGTCCAGGGCGCCAGCTTTAAGAGCCGCAACGGCCATTGCCTCATTGCCAAAGGCGGTCATGATTACGATCGGGCAGGGACCATCCGTTGCTGGAAAGGTCAGGGCATCCATGGCGCTGCCGTCGGGGAGATTCATGTCCATCAAGACAACATCGGGAGGATTTTTTGCTATGACCTCCCGATACGCCAGCAGGGTGCTGGCCTTTTCGATTTTCACCAACGGAGCGGAAATACGAAACGCCCGACATATCGCTTCGGTATGGGCGGGTTCATCCTCTACGATTAGCATCTTGATCTCTTCAGCGAACATGAAACGTCCTTTGCGCATCAGGGGAGACCAT
This sequence comes from Pelobacter sp. UBA5610, assembly GCA_002424645.1. Classification (GTDB taxonomy): domain Bacteria; phylum Desulfobacterota; class Desulfuromonadia; order Desulfuromonadales; family Syntrophotaleaceae; genus Syntrophotalea. The sequence continues at coordinate 13,905 of DIKU01000031.1, forward strand.
GAAACATTTCAGGAGAGGCGACTTTGCCTCTATCGTTGTCAATCATCCGAATGAATAGGAGTTTTCTTCATTCAGATATTCGGGATAGTAGCAGTTAATGTTTTGATGGTGAAATGAAAAGTTGTCAAGATTGTCAAAAAATCCCGTAAAAATGAGACTTTTAATGTTCATGATTTGCTGTCTTGGTAGTTCCCGCATGGTTAGGCAGCGGTCAAAACGATTAGGTGGGGTATCTGTCTAAATCAGGCTTTCGTGTTTATTCGCTATTGGGGAGGGAAGCTCATTAAATCATGAAGTGTGAAAATATCTGTGCCAGGCAGAGTAAAATATATAAAGGCGTATTGAAAAAATCACTGACGGTATGTTCTGCATGTCGGAACAGGTAACGCAAGGGAGCCTGCAGATGTTTTTTCGTACCGATATTAAGGTAGGTTGTTGCGGATTTGCCTGCACGCCAGGAACCTATTTTGAGAAGTTTCCAGCGGTCGAAATCCAGCAGACCTTTTATCGTTTGCCGCGACCGGAGACGGTTTTGAAGTGGCGGGGACAGGCGCCCGACGGTTTCGCGTTCAGCCTCAAGGCGTGGCAGATCATCACCCACGATGCGTCCTGTCCCAGCTTTCGTTTTCTCGATGAAGGGTACCAGCCCCAGATGCTTGAGCGATGCGGCGGATTTCGTGCGACCGATGAAGTGCTGGCTGCCTGGCAAGCGCAGCGCGAATTGGCGGGGCTGCTGCATGCCAGAGCAATTGTTTTTCAGAGTCCGCCGGGGTTTGAACCGACCTCGGAACACCTGTTGCGCATGGAGGCGTTTTTTCACGTCATCGACAGGGGGCGTTTTATGCTGGTCTGGGCGCCTCCTGCAGGTTGGCCGCATAAGCTTATAGCGGAGGTCTGTCGGCGCAATCGCCTGGTTCATTGCGCCGATCCGTTCACCGAGCCGGTACTCAGTCGTGGTCCCATCTATTACCGATTGCAGGGGGTGACCGGATATCGGCACCGTTATAGCGACGATGAGCTTGGACAGCTGCGTAA
>DIKU01000031.1:15004-28146 GCA_002424645.1 Pelobacter sp. UBA5610
ATGAAAAAAGGCGGCAGGTTTCCCTGCCGCCTTTGACGTAAGAGGTGAGAGTGTCGGATCAGCCGAGGATCGCTTTGAGATCGGCGTCAGGGGTGCTGATCGGCGCGATGTTGAAGTTTTCGACCAGGTAATTCAGCACGTTCGGCGAAACGAAGGCCGGCAGGCTGGGACCAAGCTTGATATTCTTGATGCCAAGGTGCAGCAGGGTCAGAAGGATGACCACCGCTTTCTGTTCATACCAGGACAGGATCAGCGACAGGGGCAGATCGTTAACCCCGCATTCGAAGGCCCCGGCCAGCGCCACCGCGATCTGGATGGCACTGTAGGCGTCGTTGCACTGGCCGACGTCGAGCAGGCGCGGGATGCCGCCGATATCGCCGAAATCCAGTTTGTTGAACCGGTACTTGCCGCAGGCCAGAGTCAGGATGACGCAGTCCTTGGGTACCTTTTCGGCGAACTCGGTGTAGTAGTTGCGGCCCGGTTTGGCGCCGTCGCAGCCGCCGATAAGGAAGAAGTGTTTCACCGCACCGGCCTTGACCGCTTCGATGACCTTGTCGGCTACGCCCAGCACCGCATCATGTCCAAATCCGACCAGGATCTCTTGGCCCGGGGCTTCCGGCAAGTCGGGGCAGGCCAGGGCCTTGTCGATGACCGCTGAGAAATCCCAGCCTTCGATGTGCTTGACCCCCGGCCAGGTGGTGCAGTCCCAGGTGAACAGGCGATCGGTGTAGGACGCGGCCGGTTTTTGGATACAGTTGGTATTGAAGATGATGGCACCGGGGAAGTTGGGGAATTCCTTGGCCTGATCCTGCCATGCGCCGCCGAAGTTGCCGGCCAGGTGCTTATACTTTTTCAGTCCGGGATAGGCATGGGCCGGCAGCATTTCGCCATGGGTGTATATATTGATACCCTTGCCTTCGGACTGCTTGAGGAGTTCCTCGAGCATTTTCAGGTCGTGACCGGAAACCAGAATGCCCTTGCCTTTGCGAGAGCCGAGGTTGACCTTGGTCGGTTCGGGCTTGCCGTAATGTTCAATATGTCCCTGATTGAGCAGACCCATGACCGTCAGGTTGTGCTTACCGCATTCCATGGCCAGGCCGACAAAATCCATCAGACCCAGGTTGGGGTCGCTTGTGGCGGCCAAAGCGCGGAGAAAGAAAGCGGAGACCTCGTCATCGGACTTGCCCTGGATCAGCGCGTGATGGGCATATGCGGCCATTCCTTTCAGGCCGTAAATCAAAATCTCGATGGCCGAACGCACGTCCGGATCGCTATGCAGGAGTTCGATGCTGTAGGCTTCGCCCTGTTTGACCAGATCGCTGGTGGGTTTCCAGTCTTTTGCGGCGACCGGCGGCCCGGGTTTGAAGACATCTTTGATGCCGCTTACCAGTTTGCCTATGCCGCAGCAGGAGGCTCCGGCCAGCTCCATGGCCTTTTTCTCGAGGTCATAGCAGCGGTCGATGAGCTTTTCCAGGTGTTTCGGATCGAAGTCTACGTTGGTAACTGTGGCGAATAAGCCTTCGAGCACAAACTTATCGATTTCGGGATCGCTTTTGCCCTGCTTGCGGGCCTCGTTGGCATAGTAGGCCAGACCGCGCAAGCCTTGCAGCAGGTTGTCCTGCAGGGCGGCTGTTTCCGGTTGTTTTCCGCATACGCCGCTGATATTGCATGCTACGCCTTTAGCCGTTTGTTCACATTGATGACAATACATGGTTTTCCTCCCGTTTTCGGTGTCGTGGTGCCGCTTGGTTAACTGTCTTTGGTATTCCCGTAAAAAGTCGATATTCCGATGCTCTGACGACTAATGCTTCAACTAAAGTCAGGTTCCTGAGTACACGGTGTGAATGTGTGCGCCCCTGAAGTTGATGACAGCCTAACCTGAACCGATAGTTTAAAAGTTGACGGAAATCAACTTTCCGATGATTTGTTAATCAATTTTTTCATTCTACCAGAGAATTAAGTAAAATTCACTGCTTCTCTTATTCAAAAAGTTTGAATAGCTCCATGCAGCGATGCGATTAATTGTTCCTGCAAAGTCGTCCATGTCGGCAGATTGTCCTGAGGGATCTGTTGATTGATCTCCAGTTCGATACCCAGGTAGTCCTCAGCCTTAAACCGTTTCCGCAGCGCTGTGACCAGAGCATCGGCATTGCCCCGGTAGGGGTAGTTGCGCCGGATGCGCAGTCCGGGGTGACTTGTTGTGAGGATTTGCTGCCATTGCAGGCACCAGGACTTTTCATCCGCACGGGTCGGGTCGTAGAGCAGCCCGATATCTGCGTTGCGGATCTCGCCATGAAATACCGGGGTGAAGCTATGAACGGACAGATGCAGCACCCGCCGGTTTAAGGAGATAATTCCGGCGACGATATCTTCGACGGCGCTCCAGTAGGGGGAATGGTAACGACGCAGGATGCCCTCGCGCTCGCAGGCAGGCAACCCTCGGGTAAATTCCGAAAACAGGCTTCTGCTGTTGCGGGAGCGGTTGAGATCGACCACAAGGCGGGTCACATCCGCGGAAATCAGCGGGGAATCGAATTCCGCCGCCAGCGTTTCGGCCAAGGGCAGAATGCCGAGGTCGTAGCCCCGATGGGTTTCCAGCACTGCTTCCTGCCCCGCAAACAGGTGTTGATATGGTTTCGGGACGCGATTGCTTGCGTGTTCGCAGCTTACAAAGATCTTCAGCGGTTGGTGCATGGAGTTATCCTCCGGTGAAGTCTAGCCTAATGTGGGCGTGAACATGGTTCCCCGGGCCAGGCAATTGCATAAAAGACGGTAGGTCTCTGCCATTCGTTCAAGGGTAGGATGCTCTCCGAGACTCCGCAAAATGCGCCGCGCCAAGGGGCCGTGAGTCAAAATGATATCCAGTGCGGGCATGAAGGGCGCCAGCTCTCCGGGGTGTTCCGAAAAGAGGGTCATGATGATGTGTCTCCACAGTTCCCCGGCCGTTGCAAGGCCTGCATCAAGACCAAACATGCCAAGATACGAGCTGTTGTCGATTATGGCCTGTTCGCCATCACGGATCGTGGCGTCGAGAATGGCAACCAGTTCTTCCACCGACCAGGCTTGCTGGTCGGCCACAGGCATCCAGCGCTGTGCTACCAGTGCTTTGAGTCCTGCGACCACCGCGGCTGCGATAGCCAGGTCGGCCATCGGGGTTTCCTGCACGTCGAGTGTGCGGATCTCGATGGTGTTGCGATCAAAGCGCGCGATGGCGCCTCTTGAATTGAGCCACTCATCCTGCAACACCCCTTCCGGATCTACGTTGGCCATGGCGCTGTACAGAGGCTGCAGGATGCCTTCGTGGTAAGCTCTGCGAGTGAAGACCGCTTCGGGGATGACCCGTCCGGTAATCAGCGGAATGCATTTCTGGTTATCCCGATAGACCTGCAGGCGGGTGTCGAGCAGTCCGCTGGGGTTACCATCCATAACAGGCGAGCTGGCCGCCAGTGCCGGCAATATCGGCAGTATCAGGCGGATGGCTGCATGCAGCCGGCCGAACTCCTCGTCGCCGCAAAAGGGCAGATTGAGGTGACAACTCTGCAGGTTGACCCAGCCGTGGCCGCGACAGTCGAAAATGCGATGATAGGTCTGGTAAATGAGGCTGTTGTCGTGGGGCCACAGTCGGCTTTCATGGGCGGGGTCCATCCAGGGATGCATGGCTGTAGGCATCAGTTGCCCGTCCAGTGCCTCCAGTCGACCGTTGACTGTGGCGACGCCATCCTGAAAGGAGCTTGTCAATTCGTGCAATCCGGCGGCCGGTCCGTTGGTTTTCAACTCGATTACATGCAAAACCAGTTCGTTGGACCATCGCAGCGGACCCACCTCGACCTCATCGGTCATGCCCCCGGCCTGTGCGGCTAAAAGCTGGTCGGCCACGGGCAGTACCGCCAGGGATTGCCGATTGACGATCATGTATTCGAGTTCGATACCTATGCCATCGAACAGATGCAGCGGGTTGACGGGACTCATATTCTGGATACCCCTTTGCGTAATTCCACGCGGCGCATGATCCCCTGCATGATACGACGGTACAGTTCCTCCTTGAGCACCGCATCTTCCACTCCCGCGTCGATATTTGGATTGTCATTGATTTCAATGACATAGACGCGTCGGCCCACTTGTTTGAGATCCACGCCATACAGCCCGTCTCCGATGAGATTGGCAGCCTTGAGCGCCGTGGCGATAACCGTCGCGGGGACCTCTTCGACGGGCAACGTGTCCCATCGGCCCTCGTCGAGAAGCTTGCCGTCGGGGGCGTGACGCAGGATCTGCCAATGTTGTTCCGCCATGTAATAGCGGCAGGCAAACAGAGGCTGGCGGTCAAAAATGCCAATGCGCCAGTCGAAAGAGGTTGGCAGGTATTGCTGTGCGATCACCAGGTCTGAATGCGTGAGCAGTTGCGCGATCTGTCCGCGCAGGTGGTCCGGTTGTTCAACCCGCACCATTCCACGGGAAAAGGATCCGTCCGGTTTTTTGAGAATGCAAGGCAGCCCGAGGGTTTTGAGTACAGGGTCGGGTGTGGAGCGGTGCAGGATCATGGTGGTCGGGATAGCGATGTGGTGGCGGCGCAACAACTCAGCCAAAAACACTTTGTTGGAACATTTGAGGATCGATTCAGGATGGTCGACCACGGCCAAACCTTCGGCGGCGGCGCGGCGTGCGAATCGGTAGGTGTGATGATTGACGTTGGTGGTTTCACGCAAAAACAGCGCGTCGAACTCGGCCAATCTCCCGAAGTCTTCGCGTCCGATCAATTCCGGAGCAAACCCGACCTCTCTGGCAGCGCGTAGAAACCGGCGCAAGGCAAGGGTGTCAGATGGAGGTTCTGACTCGTCAGGGTTCACCAAAATCGCCAGGTCGAAGCGCGCACGATTACGTCTGACCGGTCGAGGCCGGATGCCCTGGAAATATTCGCGGGCCATATCCAGGGCAAAGGTTCGGTGTTCTTCCGGGATTTCGCTGGCTGCCAAGGGAAAGATGTTCTGCAATTGCCATTTTTCCCGTTTGGCGCTGAACACGAAAAAGGCTCTCAAAAACGGTGCCGGGAAGAGGCTGAACAGTTGCTGGCCGAGCCGGTCGTAGCGTTTGGCCAGATTGCGACCCAGGTAGATGCTGAGGACGAATTCTCCTGAACGCAGGGGACGGAGCGTTTTTTGGATCAACTCGTCAAGTTCATCTGAAACGATGCGGATGATGCTGGCCGATTTGAGATCCTGAATGGCGGTGACGCCGGGCAGCGGATGGTGGCCGCGGGCCTCGGCGAGCAGCGAAACATAGTAACCCAGGCTCTGGTAGCGATAGGAACGGCAGAGATTGAACACTTTGACCCTGCGCCGGGTTTGATACTCAGGCTCCGTCAGGTAGTTACGCGCCGTCACCAGTTCGGTGCCCGGAATCTTGAGCGGCCAGGCGCACGGGTCGTCAACGACGATCAGGGATTCAAGAGCCATGATGATGCCGCTCCTGTCGTGGCTGAATGATCAGCAGGTTGGCATCGTAAGTCAGTACGCCGAGCAATATGGCGCACACCACCCGCTCGATGGGAACCTCGTAGATCGGCTTGTCTGCGACCGGGTTTGGCAATAGCGGGTCGGCCACGGCGATGGTGCGCCGCTCCCGATTATAGCCGCACAGGACAACAAAATGCCCTGAAGGTTCGCCGCGTACATCGTCATAGTCGCATTGCGGGCCATATTCGCGGGGGGTGCGGTAAAGATAGGTGGCGCTGAGGCCGGTGATGATCGGCAAGCCGCGTTTGACGTAACGCCGAATCAGGTCGAGGGTCAAGTCCTCCAACCGCAATTGACCGCCCAGTTCCAGAAAGCGCAGGTAACCGCGGGAGGCGGCATGCAGCTTCGGGTCATCCTTGAACAGCATCTGTGCCTGCAATCGTTCACGCAGATCCGGCCCGCCGGGCAGCAGCCAGGTCGGATCGAACAGCTGCATCTTGTAGCTGTATATCGTGGCGCGAAAACCGTTCTGCAAGGCATGGCAGGCCAGTAGTACCGCCAATGTCCCTCCGCCCTCCAGCATCGGCACCTCCTGGATAACCTGTTGCAGGGGGCGTTCTCGATCAAAATAGCGGTAGACGGCATGCAGGCAGGTTGGGCCGCAGGTGATTTCATCGGGTTGTGGCAAAATGTTAAACGGCAGGTGCATGGTCTTCATCGAGGGGGAATCTCCAAGCACAGGTTGTCGGGTTGTTTTGTCCGGGAAAAAGGCTGGTTTATGGTTCATTTTAACAGACATTGGACGACTTGCTGCACGGATCATCGATTCTGGAGGCACGGCGCAGACCGTGGCATCGGGCCCATCACCTTTGCTGGAATAAAGGCGTTAAAGATTCGCTTGCAAGTCAGGCAGAAAGGCCAAATGTGCCATGCTCCGGCAAATAGGGGGGAGTGAGGGCTGGCACGCCCTATTTTTTAAGTTTTGAAGATACGCGAGAGCCGGTTATTCGGAGTGTTTTAAAAAGTTTCCGGTTTTGCCTGAAGACAGCTGGTTTGTTACCTTGAATAAAAACTTCCGGGTTTCCCCTGTCGACATGATTTGTTAGACTATGCGGAATATCTGTAATATGTTTTTCATGGAGGCATTGATGCGCCACATTTTTATCGTTGTGATGATTGCGAGTTTATTGGGAGGGTGTGCAGGGTCGGGTGATCGTCTTAGGCGTCTGAAGGAGGAAAACAAACAGCTCCATGAAAACCTGACGCTGGCACATCAGGATATTAACACGTTGACCGCTGAGAAAGCTGCTTTGAACGAAAAAGTGGCCGATCTGATAAGAGTCTCCGGCACGCTGCAAAGGGAAAAGCGGGCACGAGTCGAAGAGGCCGACCAGTTGCGCAAGGCCATGCGCAGCTTTGCCCAGGAGCAAATGGAAACCCTGCGGGAGTTTTCTCTGCGGCAGGATTTCTTCGATTATATCGGTGCGGAACTGGTCAATCGCCAACATAGCGGCGACGAAAATCTCACCCTGGTCGACAGTGGTAACCGGGTGCCCGGTAATGGGACGTTGCTGGCTGTGCGGGGGTACTTCATTGTGCCCTGCCGGTTGCGTCTGCTGGTTTTACGTCCCATAGAGGAACAGTGGGAAGTGGTTCAGGTCTCTGCGCCCCTCCAGGTTGCTACGGCCGGTTTGGAACAGATCGACCTCGAGGTGCCGATGGCGGTTCGGGCAGGAGATATCCTCGGTTTTATGTTTGAGGGGCCGGTGGGGATTCCCTACGATGAGAAAACCGCACACACGTTGCTGTTTTCCGATCCTTTACGGGCCGGTAGCCGGCTTCATATCCCGGACACGAAAGGGATGCCGAACCGGCGTGCCTATTCCATCGGTGGGGTGGGGTTGTTCCAATAACCGGGGGGGCGCTGCTCGTCCAAGAGATGGAGAAAAAGGCCGGGGGTGTCCCGGCCTTTTTTGTATGCGGCATCGGCCCGTTGGACAAAAAAAGGCGGCCTGAAAAGGCCGCCGAAGCAGGTTGACTATGGTGAGCTGGGTCTGCGGAACTTCAGAATTCGAAAGCCAGTTGCGCGGTGACCGTATGATCAGGGGCGCCCTCAGGCCCTTTGGCGTCGCTGTGCAGGTATTCGACAGCCAGCACGGCGTGTTCAAACAGTCCGTAAGAAGCGCTGGCACCGTAGCGGGTTACATCGTTTTGGAAATCATCGGCTTGTTCGTAACGGCCGGCGACCTGCCAACGATCCGAAGGCATCCAGGCCAATTCCAGGTTCCAGGCGCTAGGCCGGCTGCCGGTGAGGTCTTCGGACAGGCCAATCAGGTCGGCGTCAAACCGGTCCAGGGCTGTGAGGTATTCGGCTTCCAGGCCAAATTGGCCGATCTGCCAGGATAGCCACGCGGAGGCCCCCATAACGCTTTCCCGATAAAAGTCTTCATCCCCTACCAATTCAATGTCGCTTTCAGCCAGGTCGCTGATCAGCGATACCCCGAAGCCGAGCTGCTCCGTCGGCTGGATTTCCAGCGCCGCTACCCATCCATCGATGGTGTCGTTGTCGCCGGCGGTGTCGGTTTCTCCGCTGAATGCACCAGCCTGCAAGAGCCATTTGCTACCCTCAAGAGTCAGTAAACCGGCACTTTGATTGGTCTCGCCGATATCCAGGGTAAGGGGGTCGGTGATCATGAAACTGTTGAATTTGCCAAACGGTACGTACATTTTACCGCCAGTAAATCCAGCCGTCATTCCCCACACAGGTCGGGGATACGTCAGACTGATCACCGCTTCATCCACATCGATCGGTTCGGTTTCGCCTTCCTCCCACAGCAGCAGGATATGCCCGCCCAGGTAATCGGTAGCCTGAATATCGAGTCCCAGTTCCACCGTAGCCAGGGCCAGGTCGCTGCTTTCATCGCCGCCCTGGGGTTTGTTGTACATCGCTTCCACTTCGATCAGGCCATGCACGGCAATTTTGTCGGCCAGGCTCCCCAATGATAGGGGGCTTTTCTCCGCGGAAGTCTCAGCGGCGCGTTCGGCTTCCAGGGTTTCGATGCGGCGCTTGAGGTTCTCAATTTCGCTGTTGCCGTCACCGGGGTGAGAGGCAAAAGCGGTTATGGGGCATATGAGCAGGGCGGCGGCAAGGGCCGCTGTGTAAAACTTACGCGAAAGTCGATACATCGGGTTAATCCTCCTGTCAATTGTCAGATGTCAAATTGAAGTTAGTCAATGTCCTTTGCAATTTCCGCAACCCTGGCAGCCTGGCAATTCTTTCCGGCAGCGTGGACACCGCTGCCAGCTTCGGTCCTGCAAGGGGCATCCGCAAGCTGGACATGCCGCGGGATTGTGGCCTGACGTTTTGCCTTTATCAAACCATTTCATGGGCGACCTCCAAGGAGTTTGCCGGCCTGTTCGGGCCGAAACCAAAGTTGGCTGTTTGAGGCTGACTTTAGCTCTTTTGACGCCTCGTAACTGTGGTTAGGTGCCGAAAAGAATCTGAAATATAAACCAATTAGTCGGGTTTGCAGCGGGCTTATGGATAGTCCTCGCGCCTCCTATAGTACGATCTGGGCGAGGATGCCACCGACGCTGAAAGCCAGTACCCAGGCACCGATCCAAACGGTTACCGCTTCCTTGACGCCGCGCTCCTTGAACAGAATCATGAGGCTTGCGATGCAGGGCACAAACAGGGTGATGACCACCAGGGAAACGACCACCTGCCAGGGTGACAGGGCCAGATCGGTCAGTCCCGCAGCACCGAAGTCGCGCCTGACCATGCCCATGACAAAAGCGGTGGCGGCTTCCTTGGGAAGATGCAACCAACCTTCGGTCAAGGGTGCGACCAGCTCTTGCCAAGCTTTGAGGCCGCCTGTTACCTGCAATAGGGATACCCCGAGGGAACCGGCAAAAAACCAGATGTAGGCTTCTTTCATGAAGAAGAACGAGCGAATCACGGTTTTTCGCAGCACGTTGCCGGGGCGCGGCATGCGCATGGGGGGCAGATCGATAAGCAGCGCACTGCTTTTCCCCGGGATAAACTTATTAAGAACAGTGCCGATCACCGCCAGACAGGCGAAAATGACTGCAACGTAGGTCATGCTCAGGGAAAACCCGACCGCTGCCAGCATTCCGGCAATGACGCCGATCTGGGCACTGCAGGGAATGACAAAGTTCAGAATCGAAGTGGCGATAGTGCGTTCGCGCTTGCTGCCGAGGATGCGGGTAGTGATCGTGCCGAGTTGCACGCAGCCAAACCCGAGAATCATCGGAATTACGGCGCGACCGTTAAGGCCGATGCCCGTCATCAGACGATCGACAAAGGTTGCCAGCCGCGGCAGGTATCCGGAGTCCTCGAGAATCGAAAGGGCCACATAAAACCCGATGACCAGTGGCAGCAGCAGGCCAAGCAGGTAGGTGATCGTCATGGTCAGTACACCAAACTCGCCAATGAGAATCTGCCCGAACACCGAACTTTCCGGGACGAGAGGGTCGACCAGGCCACGAATCCAGGGTTCCCAGTGCCCCTGCATGATGGTTTCTTCCGTCAAACCGACGATGTCGCCAGCCACCCATACGCCGATGAGTTCATAGCAGCCCCATAGTACCCCGATCAAAATCAATAAGCCGCTGGCCGGATGCAGACACAGGCGTCCGAGCAGATCTCGCATTCTAGCCGATTTTTCGGGACGGGTTACGGCAGCGGCAACGATTTCGTTAGCCTTTTGCCGGCGTAGCAGGTAGACGCGTTCCCGATCATTCTCGGGGGCGACGCCATGACGCTCGGCCACCACCTCATCCCCTTCGAGCACCATCAGCGCTTCGGGTCGGGTATCGATGCGGTCGAGCAGCTTTGTCACGGCCTGATCCACCTCGGGGTGGGATATTCCAGGTCGGGCCAGGGGCAGGGCAGCGAACACTTCCTTAAGACCGCGATTTTTGACTGCGGCGGTTGGAATGACCGGTACGCCGAGTTGATCCTCCAGCTTTCGTGCATCGATGAGGATGCCGAGACTTTCAGCATCGTCGCAAAAATTAAGCGCCACAACCATGGGGATACCCATGTCAATCAACTGTAAGGTCAGGAACAGGTCGCGCTCCAGGTGGGTGGCATCGACCACATTGACCACCACGTCGGCGCCAAGAATGACATCCCGGGCAACGCGCTCCTCATCATTGAAGGATGAAACGCCGTAGACACCCGGCGTATCCAGTAGCACATCTTCGCCTATTTTGCCGGAACTGATCTCGACGGTGGTGCCTGGAAAATTGGAAACATCGGCATAGATGCCACTCCAGGAACTGAAAAATATCGACTTGCCCACATTGGGGTTGCCGACCAGAACTATTTTTTTCTGGCCCGTTGTTGAACAGGCCGCGGCGCCGCAGCAGGAATGAGACATGGAGTAAACCTCGAATATTTAATGGGGTATGGGGGTGTCGGGCTTAGATGCTGATCGTTACCTGCCGAGCGATATCGCGACCCAGGGCGATTTCCTGGACACCGAATTTCAGAACGACGGGACCGAATGGCAGTTTGCAATGGCAGCGCACCTTGGTGCCACAGGTAATGCCGAAACGCAGCAACTGCACGCGGAGCGTTTCATCGGAAATGGTGTCGATGGTAGCATATTGGCCGTGACGTAAATCGCAAAGGCTCATGATGTACTCCTGGTATGAAATTGAAAACGATTTTCATGGAAGGTAGTAATTCTGAGTTTTTTTGTCAAGTAAAAATTGACTATCATTTTCAAAATCAGTTTTGCCAGGCAAATAGTTTTGCCCGATTTTGGGATAACAGACTCTTCTTTTTATGCGGGCAAACCGGTATTATGAGCCTGGTGAGTTGGTTGGTTTCAGAGATGTCGGGAGGGATTTCATGGGGGGAGTGTCGAGTTGAAAAAACACGATTTGTATTTTGGTGTCTGTCTGGGACTGTTTTTCTGCCCATTTTTCATATCAAAGGATCTTTTTGATTTTTACATGGCAAGCGTCAGATCGCATGCACTTTTGATGAGTTTTCTGAAGTTCGCCCTTCTGGCAACCCTCGGTGAAGTCATAGGGCTGCGCATTGTCAGGGGGCGCTACCATGTGCCGGGGTTTGGCCTTTGGCCCCGGGCCCTGGTGTGGGGTGGGCTTGGGGTCGGTATACAGTTGGCATTCGTCATTTTCGCCACCGGTGCCCCGGCTGTTGTCAGTAAATTTCTTGTACCCCTGCCGCAAGGCATTTTGGGGCAACCGTTCAGCGGGGAAAAACTGTTGGCAGCGTTTGCCGTCAGCGTCAGTATGAACCTGATATTCGCGCCGCTGTTCATGACGCTGCACCGGGTGACCGATATGCATATCCAGGAGACGGGTGGCACATTACGGGGGTTTTTCAGCCCCATCGATTTCGGTCGCATTTTACAGCGTATCGATTGGCAAGTGATGTGGGGTTTCGTGTTCAAAAAGACTCTGCCGTTGTTCTGGATCCCTGCGCATACGATTACTTTTCTGTTGCCGGAAATGCACCGTGTGCTTTTTGCAGCGCTGCTTGGCGTTGTGCTGGGAACTATTTTGGCCGTTGCCAGTCTGGCCAAATGTGGACATGCGGCAACGGTTTAGTCGTTTTTTTTGGGGGGAGGGGTAAAAAAAGACGCGTTGCTCAGGAGGTGAGGCAACGCGCCAAAGATGGAGGTGTTGGTTTGTTATGTTCCAACCGTTCGTACCAACGTGTTGTTGATGATGGAAGTCTATCGCAACGGTAGCCGCGAGGCCACGTGGCTTGCCGTATAAGTTGGGCGAAACATCCTCGTTGGGGAAGTGTGCTTTTGCACAGGCTGGCGCTGCTGGGGAAATTTCAGATAAAAAAAGACGCGTCGCTCAGGAGGTGAGGCAACGCGCCAAAAATGGAGGTGTTGGTTTGTCATGATCCAACCGTTCTTATCAACGTGTTGTTGATGGTGCAAGTCTATCGCAACGGTAGCCGCGAGGCCACGTGGCTTGCCGTATAAGTTGGGCGAAACATCCTCGTTGGGGAAATGTGCTTTTGCACAGGCTGGCGCTGGTGGGGAAATTTCAGATAAAAAAAGACGCGTCGCTCAGGAGGTGAGGCAACGCGCCAAAGATGGAGGTGTTGGTTTGTTATGTTCCAACCGTTCGTATCAACGTGTTGTTGATGATGGAAGTCTATCGCAACGGTAGCCGCGAGGCCACGTGGCTTGCCGTATAAGTTGGGCGAAACATCCTCGTTGGGGAAGTGTGCTTTTGCACAGGCTGGCGCTGGTGGGGAAATTTCAGGTAAAAAAAAGACGCGTCGCTCAGGGGGGAGACAACGCGTCATAGCATGGAGGTGCGGAACCTGGGGTTCCCCGGTGGAGATGCCGTCACGACATGCCCCGTTTGTCGGCGGATGATTGCCGGTTGTACAGGACATGTATTTGCTGAAGGCCAGGCCAGAATGCACGGGCTTGGTAAGGGCTTTGTGAGAGGAAGGTAAAGAGTTTGTTGAATCCGCCGGGACGGGAGATGTTTGGCTGTCCCGGCGGATTGAGTTCAGGCTGATTTCTTTAGGAACTGTTCCGTGGCAAGCAACAGGTCTTCGATGGTGAGTACGGTGAAATAATGCCGTTCGGCAAAGGTGACGATTTCGGGCAGGCGGGCCATGCTACCGTCCTCGTTGGTCAATTCGCAAAGCACGCCGGCGGGCTT
>DIKU01000031.1:28183-46266 GCA_002424645.1 Pelobacter sp. UBA5610
CCCGGTTGCGCGCGCAGTGGGAATACATGGCCGGGGCGCGCCAGGTCATCGGGTTTGCACTGGTCGGCAATGGCGGTGCGGATAGTGGTGACTCGGTCGGCTGCCGAAACCCCGGTAGTGACACCGTGGCGCGCCTCGATGGAGAGGGTAAAGGCCGTCTGGTTGGCGCTGGTATTGTTGTTGACCATTGGAGGCAGATCGAGCTGCGTAAGTTTTTCATCGGTGAGGCACAGACAGACGATGCCGCTGCATTCACGAATCATCATGGCCATCTGGGCAGTCGTAATGGTTTCGGCGGGAAAGATTAAATCGCCTTCGTTTTCGCGGTCTTCGTCATCAACCAGCAAAATCCCACGTCCTTGGCGCAGGTGGGCGATAGCTTTATCCACACGTTCAAGGGGGGTTCCGAAGCGGTCAAGTAGAGATTGATTCATCACGATGCTCCTTGGAATAGTGTTGGCATCCCAAGGCGTGATGGCGTGAAGTTTGCTGGCGAGAGTGCAGGCCAACACGGCCCGCAAGTAATGCATTCTCTCCCGTCCGGACTATAACCGTCGGCCCCGGATTCCAACCGGGTCTGCTGACCCTGTCTTGCGACAGGCGCTTGCGGGCTTGTTTGCACAGTGGCAACGTCACCGCCGGTGGGGACTTTCACCCCGCCTTGAGAATTATGTTGCAGCAAACATAGTCGGCGTGGCAGTCCTGTGTCAATGCCTATTTCGGTAACAGGGCATTTGGCATCGGTCCTTTTTGAATAAATGGGAGCGAAGGAGAGGGGGGCAATCCGGGGTATGATCGGTTGCTCAATGTGGAGATAGGGCTGTTGCCGGAGGGGGGACTCATTGCCTGAACCGCTTTTCGGCTTTCGATGTCATGACCGGCAAACGACGATTGTTGATTGCCTTGAGCTGGTTTTTCAGGCAGATTAGCCTCTACTATTGTCTGCGTATGTTGATGCCAGCAGGGCAGACATCGACCCGATGGGGTGTCTGATGATGCGGCTCGGTAGAGTCATTCAGAAGGAGAGGAAAGGGTAACGCATGTTCAGTATTATCATGCCGGTGTGGAATCGAGCCGGGAAGGTGGGATCCGCCATCGACAGTGTTCTGCAACAGACCTTCCGGGATTTTGAACTGCTGATTGTGGACGACGGCTCGACCGATGGCCTGGCTGCTGTGGTAGAGGCCTATACCGATAAGCGGATACGCTTTTTTAAACGGCCTCACAAAGGTGTGGGCAGCGCCAGAAATTTTGCCCTGACCAATGCGCGGCATGGGTACATCGCTTACCTGGATTCTGATAATGTCTGGTATCCGGATTTTCTTGAGGTCATGCGCAAGTCTCTTATGGAAAGCCCGGAACTGCATCCCGCTGCTTATTGCCAGGCCAACCTGCTGCGCCGTGATAAAGTCTCAGGTGGTTTACGTTTACACTGTGTTATCGGCAGGCCGTTTAATTTTACCCAACTGTTGAAGAAAAATTTCATCGATCTCAATACCTTTGTGCATTCCCGTGCGCTTCTCGACCAGACCGGCTGCTTTGATGAAAAGCTGCGGCGCCTTGATGACTGGGACCTTATTATCCGCCTTACCGCTCTGTCGCGGCCGGTATTCGTTCCGCAGGTTCTGGTTGATTACCATGATCGCGTCGCAGATAACACCATTACCGCTAACGAAAAACTGGAACCGGCCATGCGCCGTATCAGGAAAAAATACAAAGGGCAGACAGGACCTTTTGTTTATGTGCACGACACGGTGCCGCAAATATGGCCCGACCTTCCCGAGCAAAAGCACCGCAATTTCTGGGTGCATCTCAACCGCAAGAAGTTTCGGTTCCCCGACGATAAGCGTGCTCTGGCCTATCCTTTCATGCTGCAGATCGAACCGACCAACGCCTGCAATCTGGGTTGCCCCCTTTGCCCCGTCGGTCGCAACGAACTCGGCCGCAAAACCGAGCATATGCCCTTGTCAACCTTTCAGGGGGTTGTCGATGATATGGCCGACTATCTGCAATTTTTACTGCTGTGGGACTGGGGCGAGCCTTTCATGCATCCGCAGCTTCCGGATATGGTTGCTTATGCTGCGGCGCGCGACATCCGGACCATGACCAGCACCAATGCCCATTTTCTTGAAGACGAGGATTATCTGCGGCGTCTGTTCAAAGCGGGCTTGTCCACCCTGATCGTGGCTGTCGATTCCTTGCACGATGAAAGCTATCAGACGTATCGCCAGCACGGCTCCCTTTCTCGAGCAATTCGTGGGATGGAAAAGGCCGTGGCGGTTAAACGCGAACTCGGTGCGAAAACCCTTATCAATCTGCGAATGGTCGTCATGAAGCACAACCAGCATGAAGTCGAAACCATGCGCAATTTGGCCCGCCGGTTGGGGGTTGACTGGTTCAACGTCAAAACCCTCAATCCCAGCTGCGGCTCAATGGATATGGACACCACCCTGGTGCCTGACCATCCCCTCTACCAGCGCTTTGCCTACGATGAAACCGGTCATCGCATACGCCAGGAAGTCCCGTGCCTACGTCCCTTGGAGATGGCCAATATCTTTTCCAACGGGGATGTGGTTCCCTGTTGTTATGATTTCGATGCCACGATGAAAGTCGGCAATGTGAAGGAACGCCCCTTTACGGAAATCTGGAACAGTGATGACATGCGCAGTATACGTCGGCGGATCTTGTCCGAACGTGATTCTTTGCCCAAGTGTCAGGCGTGCGGGATTAACTTTAAGAAGTCCCCTAGTGGTTGGTTTCCGGAGGCGTTTGACCTTACCGAAGAACGCCTGGGACGCTTTTTGCCCGGATCTTATTCGGCCCGGATTTTTAGCGGGGGGCGTCGTTACACTCCTGTTGGAGAAAGCTGGTGGCGCTGGCTGCCATTTTAATGTTTTGTTTCAGCCGGGTAAGTCGAAGCGGATGCATAATCTCCGCTCTTCGCCCTGAATCTGCTCTTAATTTGTTGAGATAGAACAGGCTGTAAAATCAACCAACAAAAAACGGGTCCATTTTAACGGACCCGTTTTTTGTTATCTAAAAATCCGCAACAGGCGGATCAGGCAGACTATTCCTGCAAGGTTGCCAGTTTGCCCATCCGGCGGATGATTTTGCGAAGCATGGCGTCTTTCTGCTCCACATCCACCACTTCGATGGTCAACTGATTGCCGTCGATAATGATCTGTCCCAATTCCGGGTTTTCGGTCTTGGAGGGTTTGCGGTTACCCTTTTCAAGCCACGGAAGAGCCATGTAGCTGGGTTGTCCCTGCTCATCCAGGCGGGTGGCGGGGGGGAGTTCGTCCTCCTCAAGTTTCCAACTCAAGGTGCGCAAGGCCTCGAAGGCCTCACGGACGCTGCAGTTCAGACGGAATATTAACCTTTCGCCGCTATCCGATGCAGAGGGTTGTTCCTCTTCTGCTGTCGTCTGCGCCTCGGCTTGCTCCTCGTCCATTTTCTGCATCTCGTTGCGGATCTCGAAATAACAGGCGCGCAACCGGGCTTCCATGGAAAACAGCGTGTCACGGTTGATGCTGCCAAGGTTTTTCTCGATCGCGTCGCGGACTTCCATCAGACGGATCTGATAGGCATCGGGGATCGCAAAGGGCGCGCAGCCAAGGAAGATGGCGACGTTGTCCAGCGGCAGTACCTGGGTGTACAGGATGTTGCCCCGAGACAGCAATGTGGACGCTTTCTGCTCATAGACTTCCAGGGTTCTCGGCCAGAAGAGATCTTGCAGGGTTACGGAAACGCCTTGCTTGATATCGGTTACGACAAAAAAACTGAACGGTTGGTTGCAGGCTTCATCGAGAAAGCGCCGCTGCAAAATAGGCAAGCGATGATCCATGCGGCGACGATAGCGGCTGGCAATGCTCTCTTCCGGTTGTTCGGAAGAGCCGGGATTCCAGTGAAGCAAGAGCCATGACAAAAAGCAGGTATTGGCCTCCGGTTGCGTTTGCGGGTCGAGGGGGGCGTCCGTGTGCTGACAAAATGACTGCCAGGCTTCGGTGATGCCGACTGGCCCCAACTGCTGTTGAGCTTGCTTGAACAGGATGTGGAACAATTCTTCTTCGGCTTTGCGCAAACTTTCCATCAGGGGGCGGGGTTGCTCGGCCACTTCCTGTTTAAGGCAGCACTTCTTGAATTTCAGACCGCTGCCGCAAGGGCAGGGCGCGTTTCGGTTGATCTTGCTCATCAGGCTACTCCATGGATGGACACGAGATTTGGATGTCTGCTGGACAAGGTGAATCAAAGGTAACAAAACGATTCACGAATATGGACCAAAAGCGCCCCGGTTGGGCAGAAAAGCGGGTCCAGCGATCCGCTTTTTTGCTTTTTGCACAACCGGACTTCTTTTACTCCCGGAACAAAAAGATTCTTAAATAGCACAAGTGCCCACCAAATCGCAAAAAAAACCGTAGTTTCTTCGGGGTGGTAGCATGTTGAAGTTCAAAAGAAGGGGGGGAAACGGTAAAAATTGGGCCGCCGAGTTAAGGGGCGGCGGCCCCAGGAGGCAAGGGTTGGGGGGGGTAAGAGAATGCCGTGGCCGGCTAACCGACGGCCTGGAGGCGATAATCGGGCACGATACCGGGGGACAGGTCGCCGACGGAGCGCTTTTTGACGATCGCCTCGGCATACAATCCTGCAAGGCTGACATCGCCCCACAGGACGGTGGCAGCCAGGCTCCCGTCGCTTTGTGTATAGCAGACTTTGGTGCATAAACGGCCGCGACTGTCGGTATGTTCGTAGATCTGTTTTTGCCAGGCTGGATTCAGATCGAAGATCGGCCCCAGAGATACCAGAGGAATGCCGCAAAGCACCGCGGAAGTTTTCAGTCCGGTGTGATCGGTGAGGGCTTCGCTGCCTCCGCTCATGTTGATGCCGGCGACCCGCCCCTGCCGCCGCGCCGCAGGCCAGATGGCACTTGGCATGACGCGTCCGAGGGTGTTGTCGCAACTTTCGGTAACATCTCCGGCGGCATAGATGTCGGTAACGCTGGTGCGACAGCCTTCATCGATCGGGATGCCGCGGCGGCCGATGTCGCCCAAAGGGGCGAACAGATCGATGTTGGGGCGCACCCCGGCGGCGCAGACCACCAGATCCGCGGATAGTATTCGCCCGGACTTGAGCGCGACTGCACAGGGGTTCCCGGCGGCATTGCGCTCAATGGCGGATACGGAGTCCCCGCAGATCATGTTGATACCGTGCTCGCCCATCAGTTGGCGCATGCGCGCGCCTGTGTGTTGTTCGAGCTGCAGGGGGAGAGGGTAGGGGGCCATTTCTATAATGCTGACCGAGGTGTGGCTGGCTTTAATCAGGGCTTCCGCCAGTTCGCAGCCGACCAGACCGGCGCCGATGACTACGACATTTTTGCATCCCATGATCTGTCCGCAAATCCCTTCGGCATCTTCCAGGTTCCGCAGGCCAAAAACTCCCGGGCCTTCCATCCCTGCGATAGGAGGCATCAGGCTGCTGGCACCGGTGGACAGCAACAGGCGATCATAGGGCAAGATCTCTCCATTGCTGCACAGCACCTGTTTTTGATGCGCATCAATGCCCGTCACTTCAACGCCAAGCCGTACTTCGATGCCATGCCTTTGCGCCCAATCCCGGGGCACGAACCGGGTCTTTGCGGAAGAGCGTCGACCGGAGGCTACCAGATGCAGTTGGCAACGGGAGAAAAACGCCGTGTCCTTGCTCAGCATGGTCACCCGGGCCGCGGGGTCGCGCTCGCGAATGGCCTCTGCCGCGGCGGTGCCTGCGGCGCTGTTGCCGATAATCAGGTGTCTCATCAACAGGCCTCCCGCGCTTTGGGTGGATGGATATAGACTACGCCGTCCCCTTGCTCGTCCGCTTCTCCGAGAGTCAGGCAGCCTGTCGGACAGGCCTCGACACAGGCAGCGCAGACCCGTTCGGAACAGCCGTCGCACTTGATCATGATGCGCTGATCGCCGGTAGACGGTCGGGCGAATCCATGGGGACAGCTCATGACACACATGAAACAGCCGACACAGGTCTCGGTGTCGCAGACCACATGCCCGGCGTCATTCTTGCTCAGCGCGCCGCTCATGCAGGCCTGTGCGCATTGAGGCTCCGCGCAGTGCCGGCAATGTTCCGGGAACAGGCTGCCATCCGAGGTCAGTTCCACCTTGCAGCGGGCGCGGATGGCGGCAATGCCGCCATCCTTGTAGGCCTGTTTCAGATCTTCGTTGGGACTGTGAACGACAATGCAGGCCAGCTCACAGTTTTTGCAGCCGGTGCATTTGTCGCAGGAGATGATTTTCTGCCTCATGCCGCTACCCCCAGAGCCTGAAGTTTTTCCCGAATGACCATCTCCATCATGTCTGCCGTTTTGACGGGATCGGATTCGATGAAAAGCCGTCCGCCAGTCAAGCTCGGCAGGTCTTCAGTGAGAATTTTGGTGATCAGCGGCGATCCGGCCACAGGTGGCGCCTGTGCCAGATGCAGGGTCAAACCGAGGGCGAGACCGAAACAGCCGTCGGCCAATGCCTGTTCTTCGAGCCACTGGGGAGCACTGATAACCACCGGCAATTGCGGCAAGGACACGTTCATGGTTTCGGCCAGCGCCTTGGCCACCATCTCGATGCGGCCGATGCTCAGGCAGGGGCCGAAGTTCAGTACCGGCGGGATGCCAAGGGCTTCGCACACTGCTTTCAAGCCGGGTCCGGCCCAGTCCTTGGCGCCGGGGGAACAGAAACCGCAGTTGGCCAGGCCGCCGGTGGTACAGCCGGCCGACAGCACCAGGATGTCGCGCTGAATCAGCTCGCGGGTCAACGCGGCGGTCATCATGTCGTGGCCGCCTTCAGCCAGGTTGGAGCAGCCCAGTACCGCCGCCACCCCCTTGATCTGACCGCTGGCGACCAGATCGACCAACGGTTGCAGTGAACCGCCGAGAAACTTGACCAGGGACTTTTCGCTGACGCCGGTAACCACGTCCTGATGGCCGTGACGGGGTACGTCGACCAGAACCTTGGGAGCTTCAGGGGCACGGCGTTGCCGGTACTGATCCGAGGCCATGCGGGTTAGTTTCTCGGCCAGCACGCGTTCCTGGCCATGGACGTCGGCCAGCAATTCCGAGCTGCTCAGTTTGGCAACATCGTCCAGACAGACCAGCTTGATCTGCTGTTTCTCGGCAATCGGCTCAATGCCTGACAAGGTACAGTTGAATTCGCTGATGACCATGTCGATCGCTCCGGTAGACAGCAGCGCTTCCTGGGTAAAATTGTTGCCGGCCTGCCCGGCAAAGATGTCTGTTCCGCTGGCGCCTGCGCGCAGTTGCATATCCTGGCCAACACACGTCATGCCGACGATACGGACACCTTCGGCGCCGGCCGCCTTGCCGATAGCCTGCCCCTCTTCGGATTCCAGGAAATCGATCAGCCCGGCGTACACCGAGTGGCTGTGGCCGCTGACGGCGATGTTGACGTAATCGGGATCGGCGACGGAAAATCCGGTGGGGGCGATGCGGATTTCCGGTTCGCCCATCATGACGTCATTCATCAGATTGGTCATGGTCAGGCCGTACAGACCGGTGGAAATGCCGAGGTTCAGACAATGCAGCAGCTGGTCGACGGGATCGGTGTTGAGGTTGGTACTCGTTTTGACCAGGGCGTCGAAGACTTCGGACTTGGCCCCGCCGGGGAATATGTTGAGTGTGTTCCAGGTGTCGATGCGTTCCTGGGGGACCAGGTGTTGGATGAGGTTCATTTTTTCGTGGCGGGGTTTGTACAGATCGGCCAGTACCTGGTCGGCGACCAGTCGTGCTTTCTCTTCGGTGGTGGCGGCGTCGAGGCCGAACATGGCGGCAAGTTGGTCCAAAGACTGTTTCGAACGGATCGGCAGGGGGGAGACGCCTTCGCCGATCGATTTGAGGCGGCGCGCGGTGGCTTCGCAGACATGCAGGTAGCAACCGGCACCGGCGGCGACCATGCGCAAAAAGTTACGCGCCACAATGCCGTCGGCGGTGGCGCCGCATACCCCCTTGGGGGAGTCCGGGGTGATGCGGCACGGCCCGTTGGAACACAGCCGGCAGCAGACCCCGAGTTGGCCGAAGCCGCACTTGACCCGTTGTTCGGCAAAACGGTCAAAGGCGGTATTGATGTCGGTTTTGGTTTCCAGATAGTGAGACAGACAGGTGTCTGCCGATTGACAGCGTGACATGGGTTCCCTCCAGTTGATCACATAGATGCGCAGTTGAAGTTGTGTTTCTAGATAAGTTGTTCAAAAGTAATGGCTTGCAGATGCCCTTCCATAGTGGCCTGTAACGTGTGCATGACACCGTGGACCGTGCAGGTTCCCTGATGCGTGCAGATGCCTTTTTTTTCAAGACATTGATTCAGCAGCAGCCCTTTGCCGTCAGTCAGGCGCAGAATATCCAGCAAGCTCACGTGTCCCGGTTCTCCTCTCAGGGACAACCCCCCGTTGCGCCCGCGGTAGCTGACCACCATGCCGGCTTCAATAAGTTTTGCCAGGATTTTACGGAGAAAAGGCGAGGGGATGGTCATGGCCCTGGCAAGCTCATTCACCGGTACCGGTTGTTTGCGGTGTTCCGGTTTGGAGAGGTGCAGAACAATGCGGATGCAGTAGTCAGCTTCCCTTGTAATCATATAAGGCTCCTGGTGAATTATGACCAAGTTGGTAATGATGACTGGATTGGTAATATATTTAAGGGGGTGCTGTCAACTTTTTTTTTGATGAAAGGCATTTTTTTCAGCTGCCGCGTGGCAGAAAACGAAGAGGAAATAAAAAAGGCGGTCGCAAGGACCGCCCGAAAGGAGTTAACGGATTGTGAAAAGTTAATTCGGCGCGCGCCTTTGGCGCAGGGCACGCCACAGGGAGAGCGTCAGGGTCACAACGGTAAGGGGGATGAAGAAGAAGGTCATGGCCTGCACAAACAAGCCCATTTGCGGGTGGTGCAGGGTATTGAGGACGGTGAAAAGGATATAGGCGATAAAATAGCAGAAAAACAGCCCTCCCTCCCAGCGGGCGATACGGTGTCCGGCCAGGAAGATGGGCAGGCAGGCCAGACAGACCGCCAGCATGATCGGCAGATCGACCATCATGGCCTGCTGCGGTATGGGGATGGCTGTGGGAGCCACGCTGGCCGTCAGCCCAAGGACCACCAGAATGTTGAAAATGTTGCTGCCCACCACATTGCCGACGGCAATGTCCCGTTGGCCGCGCAGGGCTGCGAGGGCCGAAGTGGCCAGTTCCGGCAGCGAGGTGCCTACCGCCACCACCGTCAGGCCGATGACCAGATCGCTGACGCCGAAATAAGTTGCGATGCTGACGGCCCCGCCTACCAGCCAGTGCGATCCCCATCCGAGCAACGCCAGTCCGGCCACGATCTGGCCTATCTGCCAAAGGCGTCTGGGGCGGGGTCCCGCTGGCAATTCACACCGTGCTGGTTGCTCGCGGTATTCCCTGCGGCTGCGCAGTACCGTCCATGTGACATAAATGACTGCGCAGGCGAACAACAATAGTCCCTCCCAACGTTCCAGCCCACCGTTGAGGCTTAACAACAAAAGGAGCAGGGCGGTGCCGATCATGATCGGCACTTCAAGACGTACCACCTGGCGGGCAACCACCAGCGGCGCTACCAGGGCGGAGACTCCCAGAATGAGCAGGACATTGCATATGTTGCTGCCCACCACGTTGCCCAGCGCCAGTCCAGCCTGGCCGTTCCAGGCCGAAAATATGCTGACCGCCAGTTCCGGAGCGCTGGTGCCGAACGAAACAACGGTCAGACCGACCACCAGCGGAGAAATCCCAAGGTCGGAGGCCAGTTGCGCCGCCCCGCGTACCAGCAGTTCGGCCCCGCCGATGAGGATGATAAAGCCTGCGATAAGCATGATGAGGGTCAATGCGTCCATAAACGTTTCCTTGGCAAGGTAGGTATCGGTAATGGGCTATTGTGTCGAGCTGCTTTCGTTTTTTCGATGCAGAACTTCAACCGTAATGTGGTCAAGGTTTCTAATACTTCGAAGTCGTTGCCTGTATTCGCTGGCCTCGCGAGTTTTACCTGTTTCAACGGAAACCACCGCTGCGAGATCGTGGGAACTCAAATACCAGACACGCAAATCGGTGACGTTGCTATCGGTATCCGACTGGAGTTCCCTGCGGATTTGCTCGTGAATGTCTCCGGGGGCACTGCCATCCAGAAGAATCCTGGCCGTTTGTTTAAGCAGGAGACCGGCCCAGCGAAGAATGAGCAGTCCTCCGATCATGCCCATGACGGGATCGAGGAACGTCCAGCCAAGGAATTTTCCGGTTAAAAGTGCCGTTATGGCGAGTACGGATGTCAGGGCATCGGCAATGACATGAAGATATGCCGCTCTGAAACTATGGTCATGATGGTTGTCATGACCGTGGTCATGTCCATGACCCTGCATGATAACGATGCTTACGGCATTGACGATCAAACCAAGTACGGCAACGATAATCGCTTCGTTGAAAGCGATGGGTATCGGTGAAATCAAGCGTTCCGCCGATTGATAGAGCATGGATATCGCGGCTAGGCCAAGGAACAGGGCGCTGGTGTAGCCGGCAAGGATGCCGAATTTTCCCGTGCCGAAACTGAAATCAGGCGAGTTGGCGTGCCTTCTGGCCAGTATATATGCCAACCAGGTGATGCCAAGCGCAAAAGCATGTGTACCCATGTGCCAGCCATCGGCCAGCAGGGCCATGGATCCGGTTATATATCCGGCTGCTACTTCAACCAGCATGGTGGCGAAAGTCAGTATTACCACCCGCAAGGTTTTAACTTCGTTGCCATGCACGTGGGGAGCTGTGGCATGGGAATGGCTGCAGGATTTCTGCCTGTTCTTTTCGTTCATGGAAGACTCTCTCACCGTACCTTTTGTAGCAGGTCCGTCAGTTCATCGATCAGTTGTTCGCTATTTTCGCCATCCAGCACCGCCTGTTTAACACACCCACGCAAGTGATCGCCGACCATTTGCACCCATACACCTTTCAAGGCCATGGTCGCCGATGCGATTTGGCGTAAGACCTCAATGCAGTCGCGATCGGTTTCAATCATCCCGCATAACCCTTTTACCTGGCCTTCTATGCGATGCAGTCGTTTAAGCAGTCGTTCCTTGTCTTGGTCTGATCCGCAAAGACTCATACCTTATCTCCTTTGTAGGGGTAGGGGGGTACCCTATAGCAGATCATTTAGAAACGCAATGAGTAAATCTGCAAAGTGCCTTCTGGGGTTTAGGAAGCCGCAAATCCACGAATTTTATCCGTATAGATGGTATGAGGTGGCCAAACAAGACTGGTAAAGTAGGAAATCGTAAGGCAAGTGAAGTTTTTTTGTTGACTGTCTTGGTTGTTTTATGTAGAAAATGAAAACGGTTTTCATTTCCACTTAACGGGAGGTTGTATGAAGAAGTTTATTTTTGTAACCCATTTTCTATTGGTTGCCGCATTTGTCGGTGTGTGGCAAGCCCCCGCCGATGCAAATGAATTGGTGGTTTACTCGGCGCGCAACGAGCATCTCATTCAGCCATTGTTCGATGCTTATACCGATCAGACCGGTACCAAAATCCGCTTTATCACCGACAAGGAAGGTCCTCTGCTGGCTCGGCTTAAGGCTGAAGGTGCCAGCACTCCGGCCGACATGCTGATTACTGTTGATGCCGGCAACCTCTGGCATGCGGCAGAGGAAGGCATATTGCAACCGGTGGTTTCACAAACTCTGAAACGAAATATACCGGCTCATTTGCGCGACGAAAAAAATCGTTGGTTCGGTCTTTCGCTGCGTGCCAGGACCATTGTTTACAGTACCGAGCGGGTGCGACCTGAGCAGCTCAGCACATATGAAGCCCTTGGGGATGCCAAGTGGAAAGGGCGCTTGCTGCTGCGTACCTCTAAAAAGGTCTATAATCAATCGCTGGTTGCCATGTTGTTGGCGACTCACGGAGAGGCAGCTACAGAAAACATCGTGCGTTCCTGGGTCGGTAACCTTGCCGCTGCGCCCCTGGCCAACGATACCCAGGTTATGGAAGCGATCCTGGCCGGTCAGGGGGATGTGGGGATCGTGAATACCTATTACTTCGGTCGCCTGCAGCAGAAGGATCCGAATCTGAAACTGGCCCTGTATTGGCCTAATCAGGGGAAAGGTGCCGGGGGAGTGCATGTCAATGTCTCGGGGGCGGGGATAACGCGCCATGCGAAACATCGGGCGGAAGCGATACGCTTCCTGGAGTGGTTGTCCAGTGAAAAGGCGCAGAATCTGTTTGCCGACGGTAATTTGGAATACCCGGTTAACCCGCAGGTGAAAGCTCATCCGGAGGTTGCAGCATGGGGCACTTTTAGTGCCAGCGATCTGCCGCTGTCCCGTGCGGGTGAACTGCAGAAACGCGCCATCAAGTTGATGGATCGCGCCGGCTACCGTTAGGATACGTCCCTGATGGCAGCTTCCGAACCCACCATAATAGGGGCCATGAACGTGAAGGCACGGTTGTTTCGTGCCTTCACGTCCTCGGTCAGACCCGGCCGGGATAGCGTATGGACTCTTCTGATCGCCACGATCAGTGCCTTGGTTCTGGCGCCTTTGCTGGTTATTTTTACGGCCTGGCGCCAGCCAGCCTGGGATATCTGGGAACACTTGTACGCTACGGTTTTGCCGGATCTGCTGGTTAATACCCTGATGCTATCGGTGGGTGTATGTCTTGCATCGGCGGTGCTCGGGGTTAGCTTGGCATGGCTAACGGCCATGTGCGATTTTCCCGGCAGACGGGTGCTGTCCTGGGCCCTGCTGCTGCCCCTTGCCATGCCCGGTTACGTGCTGGCGGTGGCGGTACTCGGCCTGCTCGATTTTGGTGGACCGGTTGCCAGCCTGATACGCGGATTGTTCGGATCGGGGGCGTGGACACCTCCGGCGCGCTCGACGCCGGTGATTATTGCGGTCCTTACCCTGACCCTTTATCCCTATGTATATCTGCTGACGCGCAACGCTTTTCTTACCCAGGGGCAAAGGATGCTGGAAGCTGCTCGCACCCTGGGGTGCAGTCCTTTCAGAGCCTTTTATAAAGTCATTCTGCCCATGGCCCGTCCCTGGGTTGCAGGTGGAGTGATGCTGGTGTTGATGGAAACCCTGGCCGATTTCGGCACCGTCTCCGCTTTCAATTTCGATACCTTTACCACCGCCATCTACAAAGCATGGTATGGCTTTTTTTCCTTGCCGGCAGCCGCTCAACTGTCTTCCTGCCTTGTGACGGTGGTCTTCGTCGTGGTTCTGGTGGAGCAACGCTTGCGCAGCAGGCGCCGATATGCCGAATCGCGGCCGGTCGCCACAGGTGCCCGGCTGCGCCTCGAGGGGCCCTGGCGTTGGCTCGCATTGGCCTACGCCGGGGGCGTGTTGCTGCTGGCGCTGGTTCTGCCGGTAGGGCAGCTGATGTCCTGGGCCATCGGTTCGTTCGGGGAGGAGTTCAATGGCCGTTACCTGAGCCTCATCTATCATTCCCTGCGACTGGGGCTGATCGGGGCTGTGATTGTTGTGCTGGTATCGCTGGGGGTTGCCTATGGGCAGCGCAGACGGCCTGGTCCGGGTCATCGGGCCATGGTGCGTTTGGCGAACTTGGGGTATGCCCTGCCGGGACCGGTTCTGGCGGTTGGATTGTTTATCCCCATGATTGCCCTCGATCGGTATGTTTCCACGTTTTTGCAGGATACTTTCGGCCTGGAGCCGGGCGCTTTGTTGACCGGCACGGGGCTGGCCATGCTGTTGGCCTATCTGGTGCGCTTCCTGGCGGTGGGTTTCAAGGCCGTGGATGGCGCCATGCACCGGATCCCGCCGCATCTTGACGAAGCGGCACGGCTTATGGGGCATGGGGGCTTTTCGAGATTGATGCGACTGCATCTGCCGCTGCTCAAGAACGGATTACTCACCGCGGCCACCCTGGTGTTCGTCGACATTATGAAAGAGATGCCGATCACCCTCATGACGCGGCCTTTCGGAGTCGATACCTTGGCCGTAAAGATTTTTGAACTGACCTCCGAAGGCGAATGGGAAAGGGCGGCTTTACCGGCCCTGACCCTGTTGGCTGCAGGGGTGCTGCCTATTGTGTTGTTTATGCGGGCGGGCGAGGGTGCAGATGGTTCCGGTCGCAGCAGTGATAAGGGATAGCAAGGAGAAACGCATGAATAAACCTGTTCTTGAGTTGCAGCACGTCTCCCAGTCCTACGGTACGTTTAAGGTTGTTCGTGATCTTACCTTGAGCCTGCTCAAGGACCAGATCGGTTGTTTGCTTGGGCCCAGCGGCTGCGGCAAGACCACCATGCTGCGTATTATTGCCGGTTTCGAACCGCTGCTGTCGGGGCAGGTTGTACTCAACGGCGAGGTCGTCAGTCGCCCCGGTCGGCTTTTGCCTCCTGAGAAACGGGCTATCGGCATGGTGTTTCAGGATTATGCCCTGTTCCCTCATCTGTCGGTGCAGGATAACGTGGGTTTTGGATTACCGCATCTGTCCCGCGCGGAACGCAAGGGCAGGACGGGAGAAGTGCTGGAACTGGTGGGATTGTCGGGCAGCCGGCATCGTTTCCCCCATGAGCTTTCCGGTGGTCAGCAGCAGCGCGTTGCCCTGGCCAGAGCCCTGGCTCCCCGGCCTGCGCTGCTGCTCATGGATGAGCCGTTTTCCAATCTCGATGTCACTTTGCGTGACCGTTTAGCCCTGGAAGTGCGCCAGATTATCAAATCCTATGGCGCCACCGCCCTGTTCGTCACCCACAACCAGCAGGAGGCGTTCGCCATAGCCGATCGCATCGGCGTGATGAACGGGGGGCAATTGCTCCAGTGGGACAGCGTCGACAATCTTTATCGGAAACCGGCCGATCCTCAAGTCGCCTGCTTTGTTGGCGAAGGGACGCTGGTGCCCGGGCGGGCATCCGCCGGCGGAACGATACATACCGAAGTGGGAACGTTTTTTGATCGCCATGACACGCGATGCGACGGTCCGGTGCAGGTATTGCTGCGCCCTGAAAATATTTTTCCTGATGATTCCTCACAGGTTAAAGCTTGCGTGGTGCATCGGCAGTTTCGTGGCGCCGACATGTTTTATCAATTGGAATTGCCCAGTGGTCAACAGTTGCAGGCATTGTTTCCCGGTACCAGTGAATGGGCCGTCGGTCACAGTGTCGGAATCTCCGCCAGACTGGCTCAACCGGTCTGCTTCCCCGTTATGGTTTCCCCTACCTCCTCGTGATATCGGGCCGGAGTTCTTCCGGCCCCATTTTTTACCGACTCCAGAATTGTTAAAATTTGCGGTGATTGACAGCACCGGGCACATGCTTGCAAGTCAGCCGGCGGATCAGGGCGACGAATTGCAATATCACCACCGGTGCTGTTGTGCCGGCCAGCAATTGCAAGTCCAGCGTCAGGACGAAGGCTCTCCATCAAAAGGGGGGGCTTAACAGATGGGTATCGAAACCCAGGGCGTTTTTGCGTCGGATGTTGAAATCGTGAAGCCGTTGGCCAAGGGCCAGGGGCAGAAAGGCCACGGTGCGACAATGGGGCATTGAAAAGGCTTGCTGGACGGCTTCGATTCTCCTGTCAAAAGGGCTTTGTTGACGGCAAGATTGTCGGCCTCCATCAACCGTGCCTCGGCGGTTACGAGATCGCCTTCCTCATTTTCCGCGAGCGATACGATTGCGTCCGTAGCGTTCCAGACGGCTTTGCGCCTGCGGTATGGACGGGCTTATGTTCACATCGGCATCAAGCAGACGGGCAATTTGTGCAGTGCTAGGATGGGCGGCTGGAGAGGAGTCATTCAGGGGGGCACGTACCGCTGAAAGAAATTCGAGCCTCTCTAACGGGCTGTAATGTGTGCGCACCGCTGTGAAAAAAGTGCTCGTTTATAAAAAAGCGTCTTGCCTTTAGGATAAATCACCAGGGCTAACGTAAAAACCTCCCGCGGACTGGTTCCAGGCACAAACGCTGAAAATCGGAAAGCATGAGACATTTAATGTGTATACACTCTTGTCTGAAAGGTAAAACATGGTTAAGATTCTAAAATCCGCAATCAAAAGTACGTTTTTTTAAAGAGAGGATGCGTGGATGACCGCTCCACGACGTTTCCCCATAATTTTTCGATGGCTGGTGCCCCTCTCTCTGGGTGTGCTGATCGGGCTTGCCGGACTGACCTTCATCTATGCGCGCGGCCTGTCCTATTTTCGCGATGATCCGCTTGCCTGCCTCAATTGCCATATCATGCGTGATACCTATGACGCCTGGAATCGTGGCAGCCACAAAGCCGTGGCCAACTGCAACAGCTGTCATACCCCTCACAATCTCGTCGGCAAATATGCCGTTAAAGCCATCAATGGCTGGAACCACAGCAAGGCATTCACCTCCGGGCATATGCAGGATCCTTTGCGTATCCGCCCTTTCAATCGTCAGATAGCCGTGGCCAACTGCATTCGTTGCCATCGTCCCGTGGTCGATCGCATGGTCCTCAATGCCGGCGGGCAACAGGCCGATTGCCTGCACTGCCACGGCAATGTTGGTCATGGCACTCGCAGATAAGGAAAGGAACCGAGCATGACGTTCAAATCCCTTTTTTCTCCATGGCGGCTGTCGGTGATCATTTTTCTGGTCGCTGTGGCCGGCAGTGTGGCGGTTGCTTTGTTGCTGCTCAACATCCGTCAGCGCAAGCTGGAGGCCTTGCAGTATCCGCTCAAAGTGGTCGAGATCGGCGACAAGGAAATCGATCCGGCAGTGTGGGGTAAAAACTTTCCGTTTGAATACGATTCCTTCGTCAAGACGGAAACCAACTACGGCAGCACCGCTTACGGCGGGTCGGAACCCTACAGCAAGCTGGAGCGTTATCCGGCCATGAAGCGTCTGTGGGCCGGGTATGCCTTCAGCATCGACCACAACGAAGAACGCGGGCATTATTATGCCGTTACCGATCAAAAAAATACCCAGCGCGTCAAAGTCGTCAGCCAACCGGGCGCCTGCGTCAACTGCCATGCCGCCGAGGCTCCCGGGTTGATCGAAAAGATGGGCTGGGAGACCTTCAACCGTACCCCGTATAACGAGCTTGAGCCGATGCTGCACACCGGTTCGTCCTGCGCCGATTGTCATGACCCCAAAACCATGGCGTTGCGCGTGACCCGTCCCGCGTTCATCAACGCCATGGCGGAGGTCGGCATTGATGTCACCAAGGCCGACCGCCAGCAGATGCGCTCCTATGTGTGCGGCCAATGCCACGTGGAATATTACTTCAAGGGCGACAACAAGCTGCTGACCTTCCCCTGGAGCCGTGGCCGTACCATCGACGCCATCGAGGAACATTACGACGCATATGGATTCAAGGACTGGACCCATAAGGAAACCGGCGCGCCGATGCTCAAGGTGCAACATCCTGAATTTGAAATGTGGGGCACCGGTATTCATGCCCGTTCCGGCGTGGCCTGCGCGGATTGTCACATGCCGTATGTCCGGCAGGGGAGCGTCAAGGTTTCCGACCACTGGTTACGCAGCCCGTTGACCAATCTCAACCAGGCCTGCCAGAGCTGTCATAATCTGCCCGAGCAGGAGTTGAAGGAACGCGTCATCCTGATTCAGAACAAGACCGCCGCACTGCTGCGCAAAAGCGAAGAGGCGCTGCTGGCGGCCATGGACGCCATCGTGCAGCAGCAAAAGGCCGGCGCAACCGATGCCCAGCTGGCGCAGGCAAGACATCTGCACCGTCGTGCGCAACTGCGTTGGGATTTTGTCTCGTCGGAAAACAGCACCGGCTTTCACAGCCCTCAGGAGGCGGCCCGCATCCTGGCCGAATCGATCGACTACGCCCGTCAGGCACAGATTGCCGCTCTGGCTGTCAAGCAATAACACAAAGCTCAAAAGGGGCTGGCACTGCCGGCCCCTTTTCAGTTATCCTGCCTTTTTCGGGCCGCTGTCAGCTGGCGGCCCGTTCCTGTTTCGTCATTGAACACTGAGAGCGTTTTCATGCCTAGTTCCGACTCAAGCCTGGCCGCAAGGCGTTTGCCATGGTCCGCTGGCCAGCAGCCGCTGATGCTGGCGCCCATGCAGGGGCTGACCAATGCGGCGTTGCGGGGGG
>DIKU01000031.1:46302-51723 GCA_002424645.1 Pelobacter sp. UBA5610
GGGCGCATGCCGGTTTTTGCCGGGAAGCAGTGGGCCACCGGTAGCGACGAGGACGTCCCGCTGGTTGTGCAGCTTATCGGCCATGACGGCCAGGCTTTGGCCACGGCGGCCCAGTCTGCCCAGCAGGAAGGCGCCCGGCACATCAATCTCAACCTCGGGTGTCCCCACGGGCGTATGACCAGTGCGGCGGTCGGCGGCAACCTGCTGGCGTACCCGGAGCGGCTGGCGCCGATGCTGGAAGGATTGCGCAAGGTGGTGGACGGCTCCTTCTCCGTCAAACTGCGGGCCGGTTACGACAACCCCTCCCAGATTTTTTCTCTGTTGCCCATGCTGGAGGATGTTGGGGTCGATTTTATTATCCTGCATCCCCGCACGGTGGTGCAGGGTTATGACGGATTCGCCGACCATGCTATTACGGCGGCGGTGGCCAAGCGCACCAGTTTGCCGCTTATCGCTAACGGCGATATCCGCAAAGCGTCTGACGGTTGGCGGTTGCTTGAGCATGACGGCATTGCCGGATTGATGCTGGGGCGCGGCGCTATCGCCGATCCGTTGTTGTTTGAGCGGTTGCGGCGCAGAGCGCCTGCGCAGCCGAACCGGCAACAGCGGGCTGCTTTGCTGCGCGGTTACCTGGCCGAGGTGGCAGGCCGTTACACTGAACGATTTTGCGGGGATACTCAGATCCTGGGGAAGCTCCGCGAGATACTCAAGTTGATCGATGACCCGGCGTTTGCAAAAACCATCGAAAAACTAAAAAAATGCCGCAACATGCCGTTGTTTCACGCCTTGCTTGCGGAACTGGAGTAAAACGCCCATGGAAACAGTGGTTTTTGATTCGTCCCATCTTCTGGAACTGGCCGAGATGCGCATGCCGTTTGGCAAGTACAAGGGCAGCCGCCTCATCGACCTGCCCGAACCTTATGTGGTGTGGTTTGCCGGTCAGGGGTTCCCGCCGGGTAAACTGGGGCGCATGCTGCAGGCGGTGCACGAGATCAAGGTTAACGGTCTGGAATATCTCTTCGATCCGCTAAGATAAGAGCTCCTGCAGGTTTGTTCCGTGTTTTTGATTCTGCCGAGGAAAGCGGGGGATAGTTAATCGGCGGGAAGGAAAAAAACCGGTTCTTCGATGGATTCGCTACGGCATACCGGACATTTGCCCGGTTTTTTGAAACGTTCGCGTTTTTTGAATACGAATCCGCACTGTTTGCAGATGGAGGGTGTGACCTGCAATGATCGGTTTTGCTGGCGCAGGCTCTGCTGAATATGTTCAAGGTGGGGATAAATCTGCTTTTCCCCGATGCCGATGGCCATGGATAAGTCTTTGGCCGTCATGGGGTGCCGCGGCAGCAGGTCCATGATCTGTTGGCGCAGAGTGGCTGAGCGTTCGGCGGGGACGGGAGGCGCTTTGTCCTTCATCTCAATCCCCTTGTTTTTCCGTTTGTGTGGAGTGCGGCCAGGGTGAGGCTTTGCCTCCTGTGGCCGGGAAATCCCCGCTCTGCAGTATCCATCCGGTCGTATCCCAAGGAAGCTGCTCTTGTCCCGCCTCCACTCCCGTATGGTAGAATCTGCCCAGCGGCGTATCGTAAAAATCCGACAATTGCACAGGCTTCGGAATCTCCCTGCCTTGATAATATAAACGGCCTTCCGACCCTTCGCTGCGGCTGCCGGGGTTGCGGATCGTCAGCACATAGCTCCAGTCCCCCCGGGTTAGGGTCTCGCTGTGTTTTTGGGCTTTGCGGGGAAAGAGCGATTTCGCGGATTCCTGCGACGGTTCGCTATGGGATGGCGCGCAGGCTGCGCATGCCAGAAGGGTGGCCGTGATTGTCGTGGCGATCCAGAATTTCATGGAAGGGTCCTTCCTGTGTTTTTTGAACTGCGGAACCGGTGCAACGTAAAGCGGCAGATCCCATGAAAGGACCTGCCGCTTTTAAGTTTGAGGCGAACAGTCAGTTGCCTTTGCAGTGCCGATACGCTTCGCGGCAGCCTTCCTGGGCGTTCGCGTTGCCGGCCGCCTGTTTGGTGCAAGCTATGAAGGCTTTGGCACAGCCGGTGGTCCTGGCCTGGCGCTCCACGCAGCTCTGATTAGCTTCCAGGCAGCGATCGAGACAACGCTGATAGGCGTTGGCGTTTTGGGAGCCTTCCGCCATTTCATCGCAAGCTTTTTCACAGCGGGTATTCTGTTCGGCGCATTTGTAGTCGGGCATACTGCCGGCAAGCGCCGCTGTCGTCATGAGGGTCGCAATCATCATCGACAAGGACATGGTTACATAGTTCATCATGCAAAATTCTCCTTTTCCATGAGGATAAAAGTAACGGGCATGTCCTCCTGATTAACATTAATCGAAACCGTTTAAAAGGAATTTTTGAAAAGGCGAAAAACCCCGTTACAGATGTTCTGGCTGCAAACCGTTTGGTGCACAGACCATCCGTCTTATTTTTCAATCCCTTTTGCCGCACGTTCCAAAGCCGAGTCGATATCCGCGCAGATGTTGTTACGGCCGATGCGATGGATAAATCCCGACCGCACCATGACGTGCCGCACTTCCGGTGCTACCCCCGATAAAATTAATCGTGTCCCGCCCCGGAAAGCCTTTTTGTAGAGGTTTTCGAGAGCTTCGAGCCCTGTGGCGTCGATGATGGGGACATGGCGCAGGCGCAACACCAGTACCTTTGGCCGCCCGGCCACCGTACCCAATGCCCGCTTGAACTTGTCCGCGGCGCCGAAAAAGAACGGCCCGGCAACTTCGTAAACCTCCACCCCGGCAGGGACTTTGCGCGAACTCATACTCAAGGGGTCGCCGATGTTTTCCTCGTCCTCTTTGAGCAGATCGGGCATTTTTCCAACGTGGGTCGTTTCGGCCATGCGGCGCATGAACAATACCATCGCCAACAACATGCCGACCTGGATCGCCACGGTCAGATCGATGAACAGCGTCAATAAAAAGGTCGATAGCAGCACCGCCACGTCGCTGCGCGGGCAGCGCATCAGACGCGCGAACAGTTGCCATTCGCCCATGTGACAGGCCACCACCACCAGGATCCCTGCGAGGGTGGCCATGGGGATGAGGGCGGCCCATTTGCCGAAAAAGATCAAAATCAGCAACAGGGTCGCGGCATGAATCAGTCCGGCGACGGGGGTGCGACCGCCGTTTTTGATGTTGGTAGCGGTGCGGGCGATGGCGCCGGTGGCGGGGATGCCGCCGAAAATCGGCGAGACGATATTGGCCACCCCCTGGGCGACCAGTTCCATGTTGGAACGATGGCGACGTTCGGTCATGCCGTCGGCCACGACCGCCGATAACAGAGACTCGATGCCACCCAACAGTGCGATCGACAGCGCCGGGAAGAACATCTCCCGCACCTGGACCAGGGAAAACGCCGGCAGGTGAGGCGCCGGCAGGCTATTGGGGACGGCCCCGAAACGGCTGCCGATGGTTTCTACCGGCAGGTTGAAGTATTGCACCAGTGCCGTCGTCAGCAGGATAGCGATGAGCGAGCCCGGCAGACGCCGCGTGACCCTGGGCCACAGCAGGATGATTGCGATGGTAAAGACGCCAAGGCCGGTAGCCCAGAGATTGATCGAAGACAGGTGGCTTCCATAGGCCATCAGCTTGGGGATGAATTCGGACGGCACCGTTTCCATGTTCAGCCCAAAAAAATCGCGCCCCTGGCCCGCCAGAATAATCAGGGCGATACCGGCGGTAAAGCCCACTGTCACCGGGTAGGGCACATACTTGATAATGGTCCCCATGCCGGCAAAGCCCATCAACACCAGCATGATACCGGCCATGATGGTGGCCACGGCTAACCCCTGGTAGCCATACTTGGCCATGATGCCGAAGATCAACACCACGAATGCGCCGGTGGGGCCGCCGATCTGCACACGGCTTCCCGACAGCAACGAGATGATAAACCCGGCCACCACCGCGGTATACAGACCTTGTTCGGGTTTGACCCCCGAAGCGATGGCAAAGGCGATGGCCAGCGGCAAAGCCACGACTCCGACGATCAAGCCGGCGAGCAGGTCGTTGGCAAACTGGTGGCGGGAATAGCCCTCCCGCAAAACGGTGACGAGCTTGGGTACAAGCGACGAAGTGGACATAGCCAACCCCCGAGATTAAGGTTGAAAATGTCCGTCGGCAGCGAGGGCTTAATTGAGTCCAGGTGTCGGCGGAGATATAGAGGAAAAAAGGAAGACGATAAAGTCAACCAAAACGAAATGGCGCGGATGGTAACGCAAAAAGAATAAAAAGAATAGACGATGGTTTTTTCAGGAATTTTTCACCGGAGACCGCAGGGCCAGATCAGTCCAGGTAGTTGCGCCCGAATTGTCGGCCCAGGTAGAGTCCTGCGGAGGCTCCGAATACGCCAAGAAAATAGCCGGTCATGAAGCCGACTTTTGCTCCGAGCCACCAACCTGCCGATCCACCGAGAGAGACGGCAAGCAATGTTGTAAATTTCCTGATCATGGTGTTGTCCTTATCATCTGTGTGCGGGCCAGAAATCTTCCTGCCCCAGGGGCGAAACCACTTCTTCATGACTTTGCGCCGCGTCCGCTTCCTCTTCCCGGGTGGCTAAATGAAACAGGGCATCTCCCTGGTAGACCAGCGGCATGTTGAGTCGACCGATAACCAGGCCTGAAAGCGGCGCACACACGGTTCTCTCATTTTCTCCAAAGGGATCACACACATGGCCCAGGATATCCCCTTTGGCGACCATCTTGCCTGTTTTCACCGAACTTGTGAGCATGCCGCTGATCGGCGCGCGCACCCATTTGGAGGAATGGGCTTTGAAGATCGCCGGGGAAGGTGTCGCCGTCTTCGGGGGGAGCATGCCGATAGCGCGCATCACCGAGACGATCCCTTTGACGCCGGTACGGATCGACAGATCGTCGAAGCGGAAGGCTTCCCCCGATTCGTACAGCAGCACGGTGATCCCCATGTCGGCCATGGCCGCCCGTAGCGAACCGTCGCGTACATGGGAGTTGATCACCACCGGCGCGCCGAACGCATGCGCCAGACGCTCGGTTTCCGGATCATCCAGACCGGCGCGGACCTGGGGCAGATTAAAACGGTGATTCGACCCTGTGTGCAGATCGATGCCGTGGGTACAACCGGCCACGATTTCTTTGAGGAACAGCGCCGCCAGCCTCGAACCCAGCGACCCCTTTTCCGAGCCGGGGAAGGAGCGGTTCAAATCACGGTGGTCGGGGAGGTAACGGCTGCGCTGAATGAATCCGAAGCTGTTGACCACCGGAATAGCGATCAGGGTACCATGCAGGTTGTTGATATCTTTGCGTTTGAGCACCTGACGGATAATTTCAATGCCGTTGATTTCGTCGCCATGCAAGGTGGAGCAGATAAACAGTCGCGGCCCCGGTTTGCGCCCATGAATCACATGGGCCGTGAGGGTCATATCGGT
>DIKU01000031.1:51848-53388 GCA_002424645.1 Pelobacter sp. UBA5610
TCGATAAACTGGATGATCTTGTCGGCAACATCCAGGCCTGTGGCTGTTTCGATCCCTTCCAGACCCGGCGACGAGTTGACCTCCATGACGATCGGGCCACGGTGAGACTGCAGGATATCGACCCCGGCCACATTGAGACCCATGATGCGGGCCGAGCGCACGGCGGTGGCGCGCTCTTCCGGGGAGAGGCGGATGATCGATGCTTTTCCGCCACGATGAATGTTGGAGCGGAATTCGCCTTCGGCGCCCTGGCGTTTCATGGCCGCTACGACTTTATCCCCGACCACCAGGCAACGTATGTCGGCGGCACCGGCTTCATGGATGAATTCCTGCACCAGGATCTGCTCTTTTAAACCCTTGAACGCTTCGATGACGCTTTCGGCCGCTTTTTGCGTCTCGGCCAGAACCACCCCGATTCCCTGCGTACCTTCCAGCAATTTGACCACCAGCGGCGCACCGCCTACCCGGGAAATCAAATCCTGGGTATATTTGGTCGAATGGGCAAACCCGGTAACCGGCAGGCCGATCCCCTTGCGGGACAACAGCTGCAGACTGCGCAGTTTGTCCCGGGAGCGGCTGATGGCGACCGATTCGTTGACACTGTAGACATTCATCATTTCAAACTGCCGCACAACCGCCGTTCCGTAAAAGGTGATGGAGGCGCCGATGCGGGGGATGATGGCATCAAAACCGGTCAATTCGTCGCCCTTGTAGTGAATGGTCGGGCGCTCGGAGGCGATGGTCATATAGCAGAGCAGCGGGTCGATAACCCGGGCCTGATGACCACGGATGACGGCGGCTTCATACAGCTTTCGGGTTGAGTACAGCTCAGGGTTCCGCGATAAAATTCCGATTTTCATTGTCAACCTTCCTGCGTGTAGATTTTGCCATAATGACGGCCCCCCAGATAAGACGCGGCCGGATCGACATAGAATCGTCCGGCCATGGCCGATCTCCCCAGCAACATGCGAAACAACATGGTTTCGCGATTTGTCAGAGTGATTTCAATCGGCCAGTGATACTCCCTGAAGCAAACGATGGTCTCGATAATATAACGTGATTCCCGGTGTCCGCCGCTGTCGGTGACAATCCTGCGATCCTTGACCGGCGCTTCGCAAATCTTTTCGATGTCGGTGCGGCGCTGTAGCGGGTGCAGTCCGAAGCGGACATGCTCCCTGCCGTCTTTTTCAAACGGGTCGATAAAAAAGGCATGCAGGGCGGAGGTGCGCGCGCCGGTATCGACCTTGGCCTTGATGGCGGGTATCCCCAGTTCGGGCAGTGCCAGCCATTCGCGCCAGCCAATTTCCAGTTTCATAATGAATCCTTATGCGGACATGCCGCAATTCGGGATGGTGTTGGAGAAAAGCATCTGTATATGAAGCATATACGATTGATTTGCAACAGATTTTTTGGGTGTCGCAATGTTTTGTAAATGGCTGCAACGATTATCCCCTGTGAATGTGCAGCATTGAAGTCCGGGGCCGGTGCAAATAGTTTTAATTTCAACACAGCCTGCACCGGCGCAGCTGGTTTAATAATA
>DIKU01000031.1:53457-53721 GCA_002424645.1 Pelobacter sp. UBA5610
AAGAGACGAATCCTTTCGTAGCACCCTGCCAACGGCCGACAGAAGGGGAGTCGAGAGAAACCTCCCACGCCATCCAACGAACGCCGGTCGTTAACCTCCGACCCCCGTCGCGCCACGCCCCCCGCAGGGGAGCCCCTTTTTGCTTACTTTTTGTGGGCTTGGACAAAAAGTCAGGCGCCGGGCGGGGGCGCATCCCCGCGGTCTTGTAGTTGCTCTTTTGGTTTCTTAAAAACCGTAACATCAACTTCGCCGGTCCCGGCCGGC
>DIKU01000031.1:53749-53973 GCA_002424645.1 Pelobacter sp. UBA5610
AAGAAAGTATCCAAAGAAATGGCCTTGGGTCTGGCTTCGCCGTTATGTCTGCCGCAAAGGGGCTTGGCTCGACGCACCTTGGTGAGAAAGGCCAAGCGGCGCGTCTGCGTAGGGCTTCATTTGCCGGCGGAAGTGGAGCGCACAGCTCGCAGCACAGCCGTCGCCGGCACCGGCGCTGCTGCCTCGAGAAGACCACAAACACGTTTTGCTTTGGGATTTGTATG
>DIKU01000150.1:0-6445 GCA_002424645.1 Pelobacter sp. UBA5610
CCGAGTTTGACCGGGATGCCGGCTTTGGCGTAGCGATGTCCATCTTCGGTAGAGAGGCAGTCGAATTTTATCACCCCCAAACGCAAGCCGTCTTTGGCCAGTTCCTCGGCAAGGCGTAGGATAACGGAGGTTTTACCGCAGGATGGCGGACCCGCCACGGTGACCAGTTTCATGAGGACTCTGCCCGTACCACAGGAAGAAAAATCTCATCGATAGCGGCATTTTGCTCGGCCAGATCGTTGCTGCGCAAGTAATCCCAGCCCAGCCACTTAAGTCGGGCCTGGGGTGGCAGGGCGTTGGTGGCCCCGGGATGAGGGCTCGGGAACCAGGCACCGGCGAATATCCCGGCAAGTTCCGGGCCGGCAAGAAAATCCGTAATGGCTTTAAGCTCTGCGGCCCGATGTTTTTTTACCAGCATCGTCACCGGGCTTATAAGTCCGCCATCTTCCGGCCAGATGATGCGGACTCTTTCAGGACGGGCAATTTTATGTGCAAAAAAATCAGGCATAACGTACAGAGCAGCTCCGTCAGGGCGGTCTGCGCCGGCTTCCTTGACCATTTGTGCCGGATGCTGTCCGCGCAGTACATTGCGGGCAAGGGCGGTCATGGCTGCAGGGCCGTGCTCCTTGAAAAACGGCAATAACACGGCATGGCAGAAAAATTGACGATCACCGCGCAAGGTAATGCTGTGGTGCCAGATGGGATCCAGTAAATCGGCCCACCGGCGTGGCAGGGGACGGTTTCCGACCCGGGCCAAATCCGCCACAATGATCAGCGGGTTGACATTGAGCATAGTGAATTGCCCCAGGGGATCCAGGATGCCGGTGCCATTAAAGGACGGATTAAGTTGGGGAGGTGCGACATCGACAAAATATCCCTGGTCGATAAATCGCTGCCGGAACCGGCGATAAAAAAAAGCATTAAAGTCGGAGGAAACGATGATGTCCGGGAGTTCGTCAAGGCTTTCGACCTGATCGACAAACTTGTAGTAGGAGAGTTCCTGATTGACGTTGCCTTCGACAGCGTAGGTAATGGGGGGATTGCCTTCAGCCTGGTATTTTTCAAGGAAACTTGTAACAGCCTTGCCGAAGGGGACCTTGAGTCCGCAGGGTAACAGCCCCAGAAGGCTCAACCGGCTGTCTTTGTCGACTTCATGCAGCCCGGGAGCTTCCATGGGCGCGCATTCGTTTAAATGTTGCTGAAGACTGCGTAAAAAATTATCAATCGGG
The DNA here is from genome assembly GCA_002424645.1 of Pelobacter sp. UBA5610. Lineage (GTDB taxonomy): Bacteria > Desulfobacterota > Desulfuromonadia > Desulfuromonadales > Syntrophotaleaceae > Syntrophotalea. Next base: position 1,230 of record DIKU01000150.1, read on the forward strand.
ATACCTCGAGTCCGTAAGGCCGTACCGAGGGTCAAAAAAGGGGCCAGCAGGCGCAAGGCCTCTTCCCCCACCAGTGACTCAAGCCCGTAGGTGGTAAACACGGAAAGGCTTTCGGGGTGGGCGGCAACCAGTTCGGCAATACGCATTTCCGGATGGATTTTATCTGGCATGGCGTCCCTTCTGTGATAAAGGCTGGTAACCGCTAATTTATCGCACAAAGACACGAAGGCACGAAGAAGATCTGTAATGCTGTCAAAGCTGAAGTATGTTTGCGCTTAGGGGTTGTTTTTCTTTGTATCTTCGTGGCTTCGTGCGAGAAAAAAGCCTTCAGCTCAGGCCATTGCAGCAGCATCCTTGAGTTGCTTCACGGCCTCGGGCAACGCCGTGGATACGGGACCGCTGATATCAACGTGGGCAATGCCGGCATCGGCCAACGCCTTACGAGGAAGATCACCGATGCGTACACTGACCACGGCGGCGCAGCCGCTAAGGGCTTTGGCGATAGCCTGGAAACGCGTATCGTGGAATTTGTGGGTAGGGTCGGCGTTGCAATACTTTTCAACTTCGACAAAATCTTCCTGGCGGATGGCGTCGTCGCCAACCTCGTAAATGTAAAAAGCGGTAGCCTGCCCGAAATGCAGGTCGACGGTGTATCCATCCATTGAGGCGACAGCGAGGCGCATGACTTGGTTCTCCTTCAAAAAGCTGAGGCCGCCGGAGCCTGGCACGCCGGCGGCCTGCAGATCAGATTTCCAACGGTTTGAACGAAAATGCTTTTTTGGGGCAGGTTACGCCGCAGGCCGCGCAGCCGATACAGGCGCCCGGATTGTCCACATACATGAACATTCGGGCGGAATCTTCCTCGTCGACTTCGTGGAAGCCGAGGACCTTGCGGGAGCAGGCTTTATAACAACGGCCGCAGCCAAGGCATTTTTCATCGTCGATTTTTTCGACGAAAGTGGGGGTCCAGGAACTGCCGTCTTTGGTTTTACCAGCGTAATAAGCCATGATGGATACTCCTTCTTATTTCTTAGCAATGTGGAACGAAGAACTCATACGTTTATGAACCATTGCGAGGGCTTTGATTTCTATCTTACTTGTTCATCACCCGACGAAGCCAAGGCGGAGGATTGTTCTTCAAGGTTTCCTGGAGTTTGCCAATCGCGTCCTGAATCTTTTCTTCATCCTTGCTTTTGATCGGATGAATCTTGTTGGCGACCAGTCGGGCTGCCGCAGGGCCGCCGATCTGGGTGATATACACGATCGTACAGTCACTGATCACTTTTAAACGCGCATCGATCTTGTCGTCTTCATTATCCGTGGTCGCCTCGATCTCGGCCAGGCCGGAAAAACTCGCATGGTCGGACGCTATTTCCCAGATGGCAAATTTTGTGGCCCAGCCAAAATGCTGGTTGATGGTTTCATTGTCCGATGTGGCAAAAGCGATTTTCATGGCGATACCTTTCTGGCTCCAACCGGTGGTGATGCATCATGTTTTCTGGCTTAAGGTTTCAGGTGTCCGGCTTATGGCCGGACACCTGAAACTTGAAACCTGGTTTCCGGGATTTTTGGATAGCTGGTCCCGGGCGGTCAGGGGTGAATTCTCTCCCCTGACCGCCCCGGTACCTAGCGCATCATTTCAAAATGCTTGTCTTCGCAAGTACGATCCACGATGTCCAGGAAGGTGTTGGCGATGGACGTCAACAGATTGATGGTTCCCTGGTAACCGATGTACGGGCTGCGATGCAGGTTAACCCGGTCGATGATGGGGAAACCAACGCGGATCAAGGGGATGCCGGCGTCGCGAGCCACGAACTTGCCATGGGTGTCGCCGATCATGGCATCGACGGGATCGGTTGCAACCAGGCTGTGCAGGTGCCACAGGTCCTTGTTCATCCAGATCTGGCATCCTTCCCCGTAGGGGGATTTGTCCAACAGGGCCTGCAGGTATTTGCCGACCTTCTTGTTACCGCGGCTGCAGAGGATATGGTAGGGCCGCGCGCCCATTTCGAGCAGGAAGGAGATCATGCCTGCCAAAAAGTCCGGGTCGCCGTAAATGGCGAACTTTTTGTTATGCAGGTACTGGTGGGCGTCGGTCATGGCGTCCACGGCGCGGCCGCGTTCGTCCTTGAGGGAAGCCGGTACGTCCTTGCCAAACAATTCGCCGAGTTTCATCAGGAATGCGTCGGTGTTGGCTACACCGATAGGGGAAGGCATGACTTCCACCGGAGCTTCTGTTTCACTGCTGAACCACTTGATGGTTTCCTTGGTAGCGTGGTCCTGCAGCGAAAGGGTCGCGTGAGCGTTCAGGGCATCGGCCGCTTCAGCCAGAGGCGTGCCGCCGGGATAGGGGCGGTAGGTGCCGTCCAGAGGCGAGTCGAAAGACTCGGAAATGTCTGCCAGTACGGTCACGGGAATCCCGAACTCTTTGCAGATTCGCTTGTATTCGCGGTAGTTGCCGGTGTTGGCATCAAAACCGGGAATCAGGTTGAGTTTACCGTTATCTTTCCCTTCGACCTTTTTGCCGGTGGTCAAATCCGCCATAATGGCTTTGAGCATGGCGTCGTAGCCATGGATATGAGTACCGTTGAAGCTCGGGGTGTTGGCGTAGGGGACGGGGAAATCCTGGGGGATCAACTCGGCGTTACGCGCATTGATAATGAAGGCGTTAAGGTCGTCGCCGATAACTTCCGGCATGCAAGAGGTGAAAACCGCCATCATTTTAGGCTTGTACAGGTTGTAGGCGTTTTCCAGGCCTTCGTGCAGGTTGTTCTGGCCGCCGAATACGGCGCCGTCTTCGGTCATGGCGTCGGAAACGGCCGGTGCCGGTTCACGGAAGTGTCGGTTAAGGGTACTGCGGTAATACGACGCGCAGCCTTGGGAGCCATGCACGAAAGGCAGGGTGCCTTCAAAACCGTGCGCGACCAGTTGTGCCCCGAGAGGCTGACAGGCATGGGCCGGGTTGATGACGGTTGCGGTACGGGCGAGGTTCTTTTCGCGGTACTCCTCGCTATTGATCCATTCTTTAACCCGAGCCACCTCTTCGGGGGTGATTTCGGTAACTTTTTTAACTGCGCATGTTTCACTCATGGCGAATACTCCTGTGCAAAGTGAGGTAGTGAGTAGCTAGGTAGTGAGAAAGCGGTGTTCTTAAGACTATCTCCCTATCTCGCTTTTAAGTGAGGTAGGCAGCGGTCGGACTGTGGGTAACCAACATCGTGCTGGACCATGTTGTTTCCTCTGCAGTTTCCTGTCTTCCTATCTCCCTTTCTCGCTGTTCCTTAAAATGGCGCCTTTACCAGGCCCCAGGTCGGGCTGTTGATGGCCATGTCCATGTCCCGGGCGAAGATCGGGAAACCGTCATAGGCATGGTAGGGGCCTGAATAATCCCAGCTGTGCATCTGGCGGAAAGGAATGCCGGCTTTCTGGAAGACGTATTTTTCCTTAACACCGCTTGCTACCAGGTCGGGGCGGTAGACTTCGGCCCATTTTTCCAGTTCGATTTCCGAGGCGTCGTCAAACACCAGGGTGCCTTTGGCCATCTCTTCGTAGGTGCGATCGTAGTCGTCGTTATGGGCGAATTCATAACCTGCCGCGACGATTTCCATGCCGAGATCTTCATAAGCGCCGATGGTGTGACGGGGGCGCAGGCCGCCGACGAACAACATGACGCGTTTGCCTTCAAGGCGCGGGCGGTACTCATCGATGACGGCCTGCATCTTGGGCTGATAGGCTGCAATGATCTTTTCGGCGTTGTCCTGAATCTTCTGGTCAAAGCGAGCGGCGATAGCACGCAGGCTGGCAGCGATCTTGGACGGGCCGAAGAAGTTGAATTCCATCCAGGGGATACCGTATTTCTCTTCCATGACTTTGGCCATGTAGTTCATGGACCGGTAGCAGTGGATGAGGTTCAGTTTGACCTGGTGGGTGGCGGCGATATGCTCGATCTGGCCGTCGCCGGTCCAGATGGCTTTTACGTTGAGCCCCATTTCTTCAAGGATTTTTTTCGACGCCCAGGCGTCACCACCGATGTTGTAGTCACCGATCAGGGCGATATCGTAATCCGTTGCCGGTTCGGCAAATTCGCGGGTGCCGATGATGTAGTCGCGGATGGTATCGTTGGAAATGTGATGACCCAACGACTGGCTGACGCCGCGGAAACCTTCGCAGTTACAGGGCACAACCGGGATCTTCAGATCGTCCGAGGCCTTTTTTGCAACGGCGTTGATATCGTCGCCGATGAGACCGACCGGACACTCGGAGAGTACCGAGATACCTTTGGCCAGGGGGAACAGTTCGCGAACTTCATCGCAGATCGTGGCGAGTTTTTTGTCGCCGCCGTAGACGATGTCTTTTTCCTGGAAGTCGGAGGTGAACTGCATGCCGCTGAAGACATCCACGCCCATGGTTCCGTCTACCAGGTTACGCCGGGTACCCCAGCTGTAGTAACCGCAACCGACCGGACCGTGGGAGATATGCACCATGTCACGGATCGGGCCCCAGACCACGCCTTTGGCGCCGGCGTAGGCACAACCGCGGGCGCTCATGACGCCGGGAACGGTTTTGCGGTTGGATTTGACGGTGCAGCCTTCGACGCCGGGGTCGTTGGCGGTCATGTGGGGTGCGCGTTTTTTACGGGCTTTTTCGGTATAGAGATCGAGGGTCTCTTCAATCAGCGCTTCCGTTTTTTCTTTTTCGATGCCCTCAAGGGGAGCCTTGACGGCTGCATTTTCGTTTTCCATGGGTAGCTCCTGTGGTGATGGCTGATAGGGGTGGCGACCCGGCCGGGGGCCGCCGTTCCCATTAATATTATTTTGTTAGGCGGTTTCAGCCTTGCCGATGATTTCTTCGTCCTCTTCTTCGATAATGCCGAATTCCATCAACAGGCCTTCCAGTTCATCCATGGTCAGGGGATTGGGGATGACCAGCATTTTGTTTTCATCGATCTTGCGAGCCAGTTGGCGGTATTCTTCAGCCTGCTTATGCTCGGGGGAGTATTCGATAACGGTCATGCGTCGCAGTTCGGCGCGCTGTACCTGATTGTCGCGGGGCACGAAATGGATCATCTGGGTACCGAGTTTGGCGGCCAGGGCTTCGATCAGTTCCGCTTCCTTGTCGGTGTTACGGGAGTTGCAGATCAGACCGCCGAGGCGCACGCTACCCGAGGCGGCGTACTTGACGATACCTTTGCAGATGTTGTTGGCGGCGTACATGGC
>DIKU01000150.1:6595-6757 GCA_002424645.1 Pelobacter sp. UBA5610
CGCAACCGACGCCCGGCTCGGGACCACCGGATTCAACACATTTTACGCCTGCGTAACCGGTTCTAAGTACATCGTCCAGTTCCAGGTCCTCAACGGTACCGAGTTCACGGACTTTGTCCATGACGGTATCCTGAGCTTTGGCGTGCAGCATCAGGCGGGTGG
>DIKU01000150.1:6827-7254 GCA_002424645.1 Pelobacter sp. UBA5610
ATGCCGCCCTTGCCGTAGATTGCGAGTTGTCTAAGTTTCTTTGCCATGGTGGAGCCTCCATTCAGTTTGGGTTGTGGCAGATGCGGGGCGGGTATTACTGCCGGCGTAACCCTTGGACGTCGGATAGACCGTCCCGCTTAATAGCCTGTTAATGTCCAGAAAATAAAAAAGCCCACGATGACAGAGAATCTTCTGTCGTCATGGGCGTCGTTGCCGTAAGCCTGACACGCCGTTGTGTCATGTGCTTTCGGTTATCCTTGTTGCAGGGGGCGTGCCAAGATTGAATTGCCCAAAATAGCGGCTTTTGGCTTGGGGGATGGCGAAAAAATGCTGCCTTTTTGAGGGAGGTGGTTAATCCTTGTGCAAAAACCGGATTAAGCAGGTTTCAAAAAAAAACCGTGTTTGTATAGAGTTGTGAGTAGTAGAC
>DIKU01000150.1:7366-10669 GCA_002424645.1 Pelobacter sp. UBA5610
TGCATGCACGGGCGGGGCTTTGTCTTATCTTTTGGGATCAGATACTGCCCAGGTAGGTGTAGGACACAAGAGCCTTGTCGAGAAGTTCCAGGAAGTGGCTGGTCTCCTCAAAGGAAATCTTGCGCGATGCGACGCCTTTTTCCAGGGTGTCGCGCACGTGCTTGAGAATTTCCGGACCCTTGTACTGTACGTACTTAAGGCTTTCCCAGGTGGCGTCGCCGTTGATGACGGTATCGATCTTGTAATTGGTCTTACGGTTGAAGGTGACGTGCACGGCGTTGGTGTCGCCGAACAGATTGTGCAAATCACCGAGGATCTCCTGATAAGCCCCGATCAGAAAAAATCCTATATAATAGTCTTCGCCGGCTTCTATTTTGTGGATGGGCAAAAACTCGGTGCGGCCGTTTTCGCCGACAAAGCTGGTAATCTCGCCGTCGGAATCGCAGGTGATGTCGGCGATGGAGGCCATGACCTCCGGTTTTTGCTGGAGTCGTTGGATCGGCACGATGGGAAACAGCTGATCGATGGCCCAGGAGTCAGGCAGCGACTGAAACAGCGAGAAATTGGCAAAATAGGTCTGCCGCAGGCTCAGGTGGAACTCCTGCAACTCGTCGGGAACCGTTTTCAGGCGCTCTACGACGCTGGTGATTTTGATAAAAATCTTGCTGCACAACCATTCCGCCAGGGCCCTGTCCTGCAGATTAAGATAACCGAGGTTGAACAGACTGACCGCTTCCTGAATCAACTGAATCGTATCGTGGTAGTCGACGCGCAGCGAATGGCGATCAAGGCTCTGGTAGATATCGACCAGTTTTTTTACCGTCGGTGAAAGGTTTTCGGTGTTTTCCAGAATCTGGTCAAAATCGGGCAGCGCGTTCTGGGTATTGGTATTGAGAATATTCGTTACCAGCACCGAATAATGGGCGACGGTGGCGCGTCCGGATTCGGAGATGATGTTCGGGCAGGGAACACCGGCTTCATCGCAAATGTTTTTAACCTGGTAGACGACATCGTTGGCGTATTCGTCGATGGTGTAGTTAGCGCTGGAAAAGTCGCTGGACTTGGATCCGTCGTAATCGACGCCCATGCCGCCGCCGATGTCCATATATTTCAGTCCGACCCCCATTTTGCGCATTTCAACGTAAATACGCGTACCTTCGATAAGGGCGTTTTTGATCTTATCGATTTTGGTAATCTGGCTGCCTATATGAAAGTGCAGCAGATTGAGGGTGTCGAGCATGTCATGTTCTTTGAGGATCTCTACGGCCGCCAGCAGTTCCGAGATTTTGAGGCCGAACTTGGCGTCATCGCCTCCGGAGGTGGCCCACTTGCCGGTGCCTTTGGAGGAGAGCTTGACCCGAATGCCGAGCTTCGGCACGATACCCGCCTGTTTGGACAGGGAGATGACTTTTTCCAGCTCGAACAGTTTTTCGACAACGATGGTGATGTCGTAGCCGATACGGGTCGCGTAGAGGACCATTTCGATAAAATCGTTGTCCTTGTAGCCGTTGCAGATAATCGGAATATTCTCGCCGGTTGCAAAGGAGATGGCCGCTACCAGCTCCGGCTTGGAACCGACCTCCAGACCCATGTTATGCTTTTTGCCGAAATGCGCGATCGCCTCGACAACCTGGCGTTGCTGGTTGACCTTGATGGGGAAAAAGGTCTGATAGTTGGCCGGATAATCATATTCGGCAATGGCGTTTTTAAAGGCGCGATTGATGCCGGCGATGCGTCCTTGCAGAACGTCCATGAAGCGCAACAGAATCGGAGGCTTGATATTGCGCTTGATCAGATCGTCAACCAGTGCCCGCAGGTCGATGGAATATTTTGAACTCGGCGAGGGGTGGACACACATGTTCCCCTTCTTGTTGATGGAGAAGAAATCGTCCCCCCAGTTGGGCAGATTGTAGATTTTTGCAGAGTCCTTGATCGACCAGCGTTTCATAGGCGTCACCCGTTGGGTTATTGATTGGTATCTCGGAAGGGCTTGGAACCGTTCCGCAAAAAAATAAAATCACCGGTTCGGCATCAAGCCAGCCGGTTTTTGAAATCCTCGTAGCCGAAACTGCGCACTACCTTTAATTCCCCCGTATCCGGCTCGAAGGTGCAGATGTGCGGGTGCTGAATTCCGTTAAAGGTGGTGGTCTTGACCATGGTGTAATGGGACATGTCAAGAAACGCCAACCGTTTTCCGGGATGAAGGGGCTGATCGAAAGACCAGTCACCGATGACGTCTCCGGCCAGGCATGAAGGCCCGCCAAGGCGATAGGTGCAATTTTTCTCACCCGGGGCATAGCCTTCGAAAATATCCGGGCGGTACGGCATCTCAAGGACATCCGGCATATGGCAGGTGGCGGAGATGTCAAGGATGGCGGTGTCGACCTGGTTATGCACCACATCCAATACCTCGCCTACCAACAGGCCGGTGCCGATCACGATGGCTTCCCCCGGTTCGAGATACACCTGGACGCCGTATTTTTCCTGGAAGTACTTGATCAGTTCAACCAGGCCGTCGATATCGTATCCTTCACGGGTGATGTGGTGGCCGCCGCCGAAATTCAACCACTTCATTTGCGGTAAAAATGCTCCGAATTTCTCTTCGACGACCTTGGCCGTGCGCGCCAACGGCTCGAACAGTTGTTCGCACAGCGTGTGAAAATGGAGGCCATCCACGCCGTCCAGCGATTTTCCCTCAAATTCAGCCCGGCGGATGCCGAGCCGCGAACCTGCTGCGCAGGGATCGTACAGGGCGGTATGCCCCTCGGAATGCTCCGGATTGATGCGCAAGCCGATCGATACCCGGCCCTGCTCCTTTTGCCACAGCGGGCGGAAACGCTCCAGTTGAGCAAAAGAATTGAACACCAGGTGGTTGGAAATGCCCAGCAATTCGGCAATGTCGCTTTCCTTGAAAGCCGCGGCAAAACTGTGGACCTCGCGACCGAATTCCTCGCGTCCGAGTCGGGCTTCCCACGGCGAACTGGCGCATACCCCGTGCAGCGTTTCGCGAATCAGGGGAAAGGTCTTCCACATGGCGAATGCCTTGAGGGCCATCAGGATCTTCGCGCCGCTACGTTTTTGCACCTGGTCGAGAATCTCCAGGTTGTGACGCAGCCGCCCGAGGTCGACCACGTAAGCCGGGGACGGCGCAAGCTCAAGAATTTTGGGAATGTCGATACCGGTCACGATTGCCTCGCAAAATGTGGCTACATACTTTAATTACTATCAGCACTAAAGCTAAACACCGCGGGGTCGCGTCCCCGCACGACGCCTTACTCTCTTTTTACACCAAAAGAGAGTAAG
>DIKU01000150.1:10818-12826 GCA_002424645.1 Pelobacter sp. UBA5610
TTACAGCTGATAGCTGATTTACAGTTCCGGCCACTCGCCGCCGTCGATGACAACCGTCGGCAGTCCCATGGGACCGAGCACGTCGAGGAACAGTTCGGGGTCGAATTGCTCCATGTTGAAGACCCCTTCGCCGCGCCATTTGCCGGTCAGCATCATCATGGCGCCGACTGCCGCCGGTACGCCGGTGGTGTAGCTGATGGCCTGCGAGTTGACTTCTTTGTAGCAGGCCTCATGATCGCAGATGTTGTAAATGTAAACCTGCTTGCGCTTGCCATCCTTGATGCCGCGGGCAATAACGCCGATGCAGGTGCGGCCCTTGGTCAACGGTCCGAGGCTGCCGGGATCGGGAAGCACGGCTTTAAGAAACTGCAGGGGCACGATCTTCTGTCCCTGGTACTCGACTTCATCGATGCGGGTCATGCCGATGTTCTGCAATACCTCCAGGTGTTTGAGGTAGTTGTCGGAAAAGGTCATCCAGAACTGGGCCTTTTTAATGGTCGGAATGTGCTTGACCAGCGACTCCATCTCCTCGTGGTACATGCGGTAGATATTCATCGGTCCGATCGACTCGGGGAAGTCGAAGCTATGCTTGGTGCTCAAAGCCGGGGTCTCGATCCACTGGCCGTTTTCCCAGTGTCGGCAGGGTGCGGTGACCTCGCGGATATTGATTTCCGGGTTGAAGTTGGTGGCAAACGGCTGACCGTGGCTCCCGGCATTGGCGTCGATGATATCGATTTCGTGAATCTCATCGAGGTACTTTTTTGCCGCCAGCGCGGTGTAGACGTTGGTCACGCCCGGATCGAAACCGCTGCCGAGCAGCGCCATCAGGCCTTTTTCCTTGAACCGGTCATGATAGGCCCACTGCCAGCTGTACTCGAATTTGGCGGTATCGAGGGGCTCATAGTTGGCGGTGTCGAGATAGTCGACCCCCGTCTCCAGGCAGGCGTCCATGATGGTCAGGTCCTGATAGGGAAGGGCCACGTTGAGCACCAGTTGAGGCTTTTCCTGTTTTATCAGAGCCACCAGTTCCGGCACATTGTCCGCATCGACCTGGGCGGTTTTGATCGGAAAATGGGGGATCTCCGCGGCAATGGCGTCGCATTTCGATTTGGTTCGGGAAGCCAGCGTGATTGCACTGAACACGTCTTTCGCCTGGGCGCACTTGTGTACCACGACACGGCCTACGCCACCTGCACCAATAATCAGCACCTTGCTCATGGTTATAATCCTTTTTGGTTAATAGCCTGAAGTCTGAAGCCCCTTCGGATCATGCGACCGAAACCATACAGTACTCAGGATGTTGCCATAGGTTGGTTTGTTGTCCGCGAGGTTTTAAAGAACCCCTTGTTCCTATTTATTTGCCTCTGTAATCGAACGTGGGCGGGGTTACCACCCATAAAATCTTGGCCGGTCCCTTGCCGATATTTTTGACCGTATGCCGCCGGTCCGAGGTAAAGAAAAAGCATTCGTTTTTTTTCACCGTGTACACCTTGTTATCCAGTCGGACCTGGATGCGCCCGAGTAGCACATAGCCGAATTCTTCACCTTCGTGGAAATCCTGTTCCTCCATCTCGGCCCCGGGTTCGAGGGTGACCATTGCCGGGTCCATTTCCCGGTTCTGGGCGCCGGGCACCAGTAGTTCCACTCTAACCGCATCGCCATCGTTGGTAGGTTGAACGCGGTCATCGGCGCCAAACACAACCTCGGTATCGATCGGGTCGGTGAAGAATTCCTGCATGCTTACCCCAAAGACATCGAGAATGTCCTTGAGTGTAGCGATGGAGGGGCAGGCCGTATCGTTCTCCAACTGGGAAATATATCCCTTGGTCAGGTCGGCCCGGTTGCCGAGCTCTTCCTGGGTGAGCGAGTTGATCATCCTGAGTCGCTTGAGTTTTTCTCCGATGTTCAAACCGCTCTCCGTGGTCAGGTGGTATAGCTAAGCCAGGGGAAAATCCGGCGCTGATAATAGGGTTTTTCGCCGGTTTGTCAACAGCAAAGTTTAGGTATT
>DIKU01000150.1:12914-21861 GCA_002424645.1 Pelobacter sp. UBA5610
CTCTAGAGTATAACAAATAAGTGCTGGATATGGGCACTTGGATGCGTGTACAGGCACATGCCGGACGTCCATGGGGAAACCGTGGGCAAAAACTATCTGATGGGATCGATGTGTGAAAGGAGCTGCGTGGTGTTTAAGATCGGGTTTTCACGGGGGGGGGCGGATGGGTTTCATTGTCCGGATCAGATGCCATAATCTGTCTTTTTGGCGTTTCCTTAATCCAGAGGCAGCGGTCAGGTTTTGAAAATCAGTTTTGAATCAGCCGTTTTCCTAGCGGAGACAATCGTATCAGGCGTTCGGCCAGTATCATGGATTCGGCTTTAACCGTGGGATCAAGTTTTTTCAGCCATTGCTTGGGCATCGGTTCATCCGCGTAAGAAGCCCCTGCGATCATGCCGGCGATGGCGCCGGTGGTATCCGCGTCGCCACCTTGATTGACTACCCCGATGAGACATTCCTCGAAACTGGCGGTACTGAAAAAATAGTGAAAAACGGTTTTTAGAGTATCCACCACATAAGCCGAAGCTTCTCCGCGGTAATGGCTGCAGCGGAACTTTGGATGTTCGCTGACAAGATCCCGCACGATGCTGTGAAGCCGTGGTCGATCGGCACCGAGCAGGGCTTGCTGCACCAGTTTTCCCACTGCAATGCATCCGGCGTCGGAGAGGTGATGGTTGTGGGTCAGATGAGCTTGCTCCAGGCTGCACTTTTCAAGCAGAGCCTCGTCGCCAAGGGTGTAAAGTGCCACCGGCAGCATGCGCATGGCTGCGCCGTTTCCGCCATCCCAGTCACTGAAGGGTTTTTCCAGTTGGCCTTTGATGATGAAGTCGCTGATACCTCGCCGGCAGGTGGCACCGACATCGATCGGTTTGCTGCGTAACCAGCCTGCGAAATGTTCGGCAATGCCGCGCAGGTTCCAACCGTCGGACTCATCGATGGCGCGGGCGATGCAGAGGCTCATTTCCGTATCGTCGGTGACCTTGCCCGGTTTGAGGTTGAGCCACCCACCGCCGATGATGCGTCGATGGACCTTGTGGCGGAACTGTATCTCCGAAGGGGTGAGAAATTCCGTCGTGGCACCAAGGGCATCGCCGATGGCCAGGCCTAAAAAGGCAGCCTGGGCGCGGCGGATGAGTTCTTCCAGTGAGAACGGGGTCTCCGTCATCGAAAGCCTCCCGTGACTACCTCGACTTCATATTCACCACCGATCACAAGGTTTTCTTCTTCTCCGCGCAGCAAAGCGGAAGAAAACAGACCGTTAAAAAACAGGATTTTGCTGGTAGGAACCTTTACCGCCAGTACTTTGGAGCCGAATTCCCATGCCCGTTCAAAATCACTGGTAAAGGAGTTGAGATTATTGAGGCGCACTACGCAGTGATGGGGGTCGCTTTGCTCCAGAACCGGATGTTCTTCAAAGTCGTAGATCCCCCGAAACAGTTCAAAGTGTGTTTGCCCCACAAAGCGGCGCTGTAGCTCATATTGGGCGAATTCGAACAGTAGATCGAACTGGGCCTGGATGGCGCTGGTGCGTGCGCTGCCGCGCATGCGATCGATCAGATAGCCTTGATAGGCTTTGGAATGGATATCGGATATGGGTTGACCATGGTAGGTCGGGGTGAGACCGAAGCGGCTCTCAACCCAGCCTTTGAGTACCGCTCCCTCGCGACCGTTGGAATCGAACATCCATCCCCGTAAAAATCGCAAGTAGCTGTTCTTGAGACTCTTTCTTCCGCCGACGGTGGTTTGCTGCTCCCACTGGTGCAATTGGAAAGTGACGTCCATATAGTCGTGAAACGTGGCTGTACGACGTTCGGGGTCCGCCTCTGTTTCGAGGCGTTCAAAAAAACTCCGATGGCTTCGGCGCACCCCCTGCAGTTCCAACGGCTTGGGATCCCGATTGAAATGGCGCGACGCGATGGCCCAGGGTGGCTGGGAACAATAATTTGTACAGCACGATTGCACTTGGTGGTTCACTCCATGGTCAACAGGATGGCTTCCGCCACCTCTTTGAGGGTTTTTCGCTTATTCATGGCCATGCGTTGGATTTTACGGAAAGCATCCTGCTCGGACATGCCTTGTTCTATCAGTATGCCTTTGGCTTTTTCAATGATTTTGCGCGACTCAAGGGTATCCTTGAGTTTTGCCACTTCCTTGCGCAGACTGGTGACTTCAATAAAATGATGAATCGCCAGATCGACGGCGGGGAACAGTTGGTCTTCACGGAACGGTTCCACCACATAATTGCTGATTCCGGCGAGCCGAGCCTTTTCGATAGTCTCATGGTCTGCACGGGTCGTTAGCAATACGATGGGTGTTGGGCATTTTTTGCTTATTTTTTCAGCAGCCGTGATGCCATCCATGATGGGCATCACATAGTCCATGATGATCAGCAGCGGCTTGTGCGCCTGGGCCATATCGATGGCCTGTTGCCCGTTTGCGGCCTCCAGGATATCCGTAAAGCCGTATTTTAAAAGGGCTTCAGCTACGCGGCGGCGAATTTCAGGTTTGTCGTCAACGACCAGAACGCTTTGCACGGAGTAAACCTCCAAGAGGGGAATGGTGATATAAAGCCACAGTCAATGAGGTTCTTTTGCATGATCGATGCCCAATATAAATATCCCCTTGGATAAGTCCTTGAGATACCTTTGTTGACCTCCGGGTATAGCGGAGTTTGGTATGCTTAAAACAGGTCGTTTTCACATACAAGGCGGAGGTTGCCCATGGAAGAAAAAAATCGGGAATCCAAGCGTCCGGAGGAAAAAATAATCAATGCACGGTGCCTGCCGGAATATTACAGTGGCTGCCTTTTGGGAGGCGCGGTTGCCGATGCTTTGGGGGCAGTTGCTGAGGGTATGAGCCGGGCTGCTATTCATGAGCACTTCGGGTCGGCGGGGGTGCGTGATTATGGGCTGGTTTTTGGCCGCGAGGGCGCGGTTACCGCGCATACCCAGATGGCTTTATTCACCGCAGAGGGGGTGCTCCGGGCCAAAGTAAAGGCCGAGGAATATTCGACCCCCTTATCGATTGTGGCGCCGGTATACAATGCCTACCAACGCTGGCTTGCGACCCAGGATGGTATCTGCGATGCGAGTATGTTTGTCGGTATCGGCGGCGGCCAACTGATACGTTGGCCCGACCTGTACCAGGAACGTCATGCCGAGGCGTGTTGTCTCGAAGCCTTGATCGGTGGTCGCCTGGGACAGCCGGATTTGCCTATAAATGATGATCGTGGGTGCGGTGCAGCCGTGCGTATGGCCCCTCTTGGGTTGTTTTATTGCTCGGAGAGTATTTTCAGGCGGCTCGACCCGGCGACCGTTGATCAAACCCTATTTACCATCGGTTGTCAGTTAGGCGCCCTGACCCATGGGCATCCCGATGCTTTTCTTGCCGCAGCCTGCCAGGCAATGCTGGTTTTCAGAATGATTCGCGGCGATGAACTTTATGACGCCGTGCAAAATACCCTGGCTATTCTTGTTCAACATCCCCGTCACGAACCGTGCCGCAGTCGTCTTGAAGACGTGTTGACGGGTAGCCACGGCGCAGAACCTCCTGACAACGAGAACCCTTTGACGGCTTCCCGGATTCTGGCGCAGTCGATTCGCTGTGCGCTGGAGGCGCATGGAGATTTTTCACGGGGTGTGTTGGCGGCGGTCAACCTTGGTGGTCCGAGCGCCGGCCGCGCAGCTTTGACCGGCCAGTTGCTGGGCGCTTCGCTGGGACGCGGCAGCATACCCGACAGCTGGTTGAGGCGGTTGGAATTGTACGATGTCATCGATGGGATATCCGGCGATCTTTTTGTGGGCTTTGAACCGAGTGGCAACTGGTTGGAGAAATATCCTGCGTGGTAATCCTTGAATTCGGAATTCCTTTTATGCTTTCATGAAAGACACGGTCTCAATAATTAATAGACCTCCGGTTGCCGCTGGTATCATCCATTGGAAAGTTTGTTGATTCAAAGGGATGTGAAGACCGATTTTATGGTGAGGAGTGTTGCATGCCTGAACAATCTGCCGGTCGCAAGGTGTCCCTATCCCCTTTGGTTAAAGGGGCATGGATTTTGTTGCTGATCCTGCTGTTGATGTTTTCTCTGCGTTACCTCGGACTGCAACAGTTGCTGCAACAGGCGCTTTTGACGATCGAGGCCTTGGGAGTATGGGGGGCACTGCTGTTTGTTGTTCTGTATGTCCTGGCGACGGTATTCATGATCCCCGGTCTGATCCTGACCCTGGGGGCGGGTGTGCTGTTCGGAGTGGTGCAGGGAACGGTTCTGGTTTCCATTGCTTCCATTCTTGGTGCCACCTGCGCTTTTTTGGTGGGGCGCTCGGCAGCGAGGGAAAAAGTAGCGGCGTATGTTGCCAAAAATCCGCGCTTTGACGCGGTCGATCGGGCCGTGGCCCGCGAAGGGTGGAAAATTGTCGTGTTGACCCGGCTTTCGCCGATCTTTCCGTTTAATGTGCTTAATTACGCTTTTAGTCTGACGCGCGTGTCTTTGCGGCATTATTTTTGGGCCTCGTGGCTCGGCATGCTGCCCGGCACCGCCATGTACGTCTATGTAGGGTCTCTGGCAGGAGATCTGGCACGTCTTGGGGGCGGAGAGACGACACGCACAACGGGCGAATGGACCCTGTACCTGGTGGGACTTGTGGCCACGGTGGCGGTGACCCTGTACGTGACCCATGTGGCTCGGGCGGCTCTGCGAGACAAGGTCTGACACGTTGAGACAATAATAAATTCGAAAGGGTTTTGCATGCAATTCGAGCTTCATCGGTGGCAGCGACTTGAATGGCAGGGTATGCCCCTGTATCTGCGACCTGACCAGCCGTCCTGGTTTGTACCCAACACTTCCGGCGACCGTTTTTTATGTGCCTTGCGAGAAGATCCGTCTTTGTTATCCGAACCGGCGGAGCAGCGATTTTTGCAGCGACTTCCTGCTGGCGAGGTAGCCGAATATCCCGGTCGCGGTTATGTGCTGCAAACGGGGGCGCTGAGGGAACTCTGGTTTCATGTCACCAATCGCTGCAATATGAGTTGCCGGCACTGCATGTTCGGTTCGGACCCGAGCGGCAGCGACGAACTTGATGCCGATCGTATTGTCGAGCTTGCACGGCAGGCCTCGATGCTTGGTTGTCGGGTGTTTGCCCTGACCGGTGGAGAACCGCTGATCCATCACCGTTTCGAGTATATCGCCCGCCAATTGCTGGCGTTGCCGGATAGCCGCCTGGTACTCATGACCAACGGTATGCTGCTGAGTCAGGTCTTGCCGCGGGTTCTGTCCGATCGCCAGCGCTTGCATCTGCAGGTCAGTGTCGACGGGCTGCGGGATCGGCATGACGGCTTGCGCGGCGCCGGCAGTTTTGACGGCTTGATGGAGCAGTTGCACTGGCTGCGCTGTCATGAGATGCCATTTACCCTGTCCATGTGCGTGACGGCCTCCAATGTGGGTGATATGCCCGGGATTATTGATCTGGCCGCCGAGTACGGCAGCAAAAATGTTCACTTCATGTGGTACTTTGTGCGGGGCCGCGGTGGGGACGACGATTTTGTCGATAGTGAACGCATTTTTTCCCAACTGCTGCTGGCTCAGGCCGTTGCCGAGCAACATGGCATTACCATCGATAACCTGCAAGCCCTCAAAACCCAGATTTTCGCTCCTCCGGGCACCATACATGACGGTTCCAACAACGGATGGGAATCTTTGGCGGTAGGACCGGATGGGCGACTCTATCCCTCCGCGGCCCTGGTCGGTGTGCAGGAACTGGCCACCGACATCACGCATGATCTTGCAACGGCATGGCGTACCAGTCCGGTATTGGAAACGATCCGTATGGCAACCGCCGCCGGGCTGAGTTCACCATGGCGGTTTTTGCTGGGCGGCGGGGACCTCGATCACAGCTACCTGGCCAGCGGATGCCCTGTCGGAGGGGACCCCTATCTGCCCCTGTACGAAAAAATAGCCTGCTGGCTGATTCAGCGCCAGGCGGAACTGCAGTCGGATACCGGTACGCCTGCTTTGCAGCTTAAAATGGGTGATCTGCTGGAAAGTTGCGGCGCTCATGGAGCTGTGGCAATGCTGCATTCCAACTGCCTGCTGGCGTTGGCGGGGCAGGATAGCCATGCGGCAGTCAAAGATTATTACCGCAGCGCGGCCACCGAAGACCGCGAGGAAATTCTCAATCCCGTTTGTTACGATGAGGCGCTCATCGCCCATATCCCCGAAAAATATCGGTTTCGTGGTTATGGTTGTGGCAGTCCGGTCCTCGATGCGGCATTGCAACCCGGCGAAACGGTCGTCGATCTCGGTTCGGGGCGCGGCGTGGAATGTTTTATCGCTGCCCGTCAGGTCGGTGCCCGGGGCAAGGCCATCGGGATCGACATGCTCGAACCGATGTTGGCCGCTGCGCAGCGTGGCGCCGCAGCGGTGGCGGCCAATCTCGGTTATCGCAATCTGGAGTTTCGGCAGGGTTACCTGGAGCAACTGCCGCTGGAAGATCAGTCCGTGGACGCGGTCTTATCCAACTGCGTTATGAACCTTTCTCCCGATAAACGGCGCGCGTTTGCAGAAATTCTGCGGGTGTTGCGACCCGGCGGCCGCTTGGTGATTTCCGATGTGGTCTGCGATGAGGAACCGGGTGCCGCCATTCGCAACGACGACATTCTGCGCGGAGAATGCATCGGCGGGGCCTTGACGCAACGCGACCTGGTGGGGATTCTCGAAGAAACGGGATTTGTCGCAGTGCGGCTGATAAAACGCTTCCCCTACCGGGTGGTGGGGGGGCATCCTTTCTTTTCATTGACTTACCAGGCGGTAAAAGCATCTCCCCCCGAGGCGGTCAGGGTGCTCTGGCGGGGACCCTTGTCGGCCATCGCTCCCGACGGTACTTTGCTCGTTCCCGGTGGTGTCTTCGCCCTTGACCGGATGCAGGCTGATCTGATGGGGGAGGGTGTATTTCAACTCGATGCGCAGGGTGCCGTCACCAACCTCGATCTTGGTGAGGGATGCTGCTGCGCTTTGCCACCGGAGTCCCGGGCGTCGGGAGGCTCTCAAGCCCCTCCACGGTTTTTGTCAGGCTGCATGGTCTGCGGGGCTTCCCTGGAGTACCTCGATCAGGACCGCAGGCAGGATTGTCATTTTTGCGGGGAGGCTGGCACCACCCGCGCCATCTGCACCAATGGGCATTATGTGTGCGACGTCTGCCATGCCGAAGATGCCCTGCAAGTCATCGAACGTGTCTGCCTTGCCACCGTCGAAACGGACATGCTGAGGTTGTTCGACGAGATTACCGCACACCCGGCTTTTCCCGACAATGGTCCGGAATATCACGCCCTGATTCCCGGCGTGATTTTGGCTACGGCGCGCAACCTTGGACTTCAGGTCTCAAACGAGACGCTGTTGGCCGGCATCCGGCGCGGGGCGCAGGTCGCCGGTGGCAGTTGTGCCTTCTGGGGGGTATGTGGTGGGGCAACCGGTGTCGGGGTGGCCTTCAGCCTGCTTCTCGAAGCCAATCCCATGAAAGCCACGGCCCGCCAGGCGGTGCAGACCGTGGTGCAGCAGGTGTTGGCCGAGATCAGCGCCATGCAGGCAGCGCGTTGCTGCCGTCGGGACGGTGTGCTGGCCCTGCGAAGGGCGGCGCAGCTTTCAGAGGGGTTGCTGCCGGTAGCGCTGCGCGCGAAGGATGATATCGGATGCTCGGAACATCGGCAGAAAGAGGGTTGCCTGGGTGGCACGTGCCCCCTGATGAAGGGGGTTCGGCTGCTTTCCCGCGGCAGCGGTACGGAGGATAAATAAGATTTGAGGATGGAATGTTGACGGCCATCCGCCAATCAGGTGATTTTTTCCCTGAAACAAGCTTTTTAACGATTTTCGGAGAAGACCATGGACCTGACTTTAAGCCCTATCGGCATCATTCGCACCCCCTTTGCCGAAATTAAAGGCACTCCGGTGCAACCCTCAGCTTCACGCGGCACTATCGGGCGTATCGAACTCAACGAAGATCTCGTTGCGGGGCTTTCCGATCTTGATGGTTTTTCCCATCTGATTCTGATCTACCACTTTGATCGCAGCAGCGGTTATAACCTGGAAGTGCTGCCCTTCATGGACACGCAACCGCGCGGCTTGTTTGCAACCCGCGCCCCCAAACGTCCCAATCCGATCGGCCTGTCCGTCGTCAAATTGCTGCGCATCGAGGGTTCGGTGCTGCATATCGAAAATATCGACGTCCTGGATGGCACGCCGCTGCTCGATATCAAGCCCTACGTGCCCCAGTTGGATCAGGCACCCGAAGTTCGTATTGGTTGGATGACTGATAAGCTCGACCTGGCGGCAGTGGCTACCGCCGACGAACGGTTCAAATAAATTTTGGAGCACGATCTTAATGGTATTGCGCCAAGCGGGATTCCTGATATCCCGAAACGGGTCACAAGGGTATTGATTTTCCCGTGTTTTCAGCGAAACCAGCGAGGCGGTGGTGAAAAGGCTTTTCCGGCCTTGACAGCACCCGCTCGCTGGTTTTTTCAGGCACGCGCACCGCAGGATGTTTTGGTGCGAGTCGCCGACACATCAATGAATGAAATTCATGAAGGTTTTAGCTTCCCTTTCAGGCGCTACGACCGTAGTCTTGCCGTTTTCAACCAGTTTCATCAACCACGCCATGTTCTTCCCCAGCACCCGCATGATCTGTACGCCCTCTGTATCTTGGGTTGCTTCCCCCGGACGGGTTCCATGAATCACATTCCAGTAGTTGGAAGTCGCTATCACCATCTCTGAATAGCATAAATAATTGTTCAGTTGATCGAATGTCGGCAGGCCTCCCGAACGTCTAACTGCGACAACGGACGCGCCGACCTTGTGGCGCAGCATGCCATTATTCATGCTCGTCACATAGAAAGCCCGATCAAGAAACGACTTCATGGCACCGGCTATGGCCGAGAAATAAACCGGGGAGCCTAA
>DIKU01000014.1:0-7786 GCA_002424645.1 Pelobacter sp. UBA5610
GGCGCTGGCGAACATCCCCGGGCGGACGCGGCCTCCCGGGTTGGCGAATCCCAGGCGGACCTTCACCGTCCGCGAACTTTCCTCCACCAGGGGATAAATGCGCAGGATGCGGCTCCTGGGCATGGGGCCCGGCAAGCCCTGGATGCTCAGCTCCAGATCGGCGTCCTGCCGCAGGTGCTCGTACTGGGCGGCGGTGGCGTTGAAAACGCCCCAAAGTCGGCGATTGTCCGTGATCCTGAAAAGGGGCTTCTCGGCGCTCACCCATTCTCCCGCGACCAGGTCACGTTCCAGCACCAGGCCGGCCAGGGGCGAGGCGACGGCCAGCCGGGGGGTGATGAAGGCCGAAACCGTTTCCTCCGGCGCATCGGCCGCGGCGGCTTCGTCGAGCAGCCGCAGGCTCAAGCCCAGGCGGATCAGCGCCTCGCGAGCGGCCAGATAGCGGGCCCGGCTGATGGCGGCTTGAGCCCGCCGTTCCTCGGCCGTTCCCGCTTCGATGCCCTGCTGAGGCAGAAGAATGCGGGCCCGCTCATAGGCCGCCTGGTGCAGCCGCTGCTCCTGGGCACAGCGGATGAAGGTCTCCTTGAGAGACAGCAACTCCGGCGAGTCGAGGATGAAAAGGGTGGCCCCCCTGGCCAGGTGCTGCCCCACATCGGCCTTCACCGCCGCGATGCGGCCGCCGATGCGCGCCGTGACCACCTCGCTGCGGTCCTGGTCGGCGCTGATGACACCCATCAGCTCCAGGATATGCAGCGGCTCTCCCAATTCGGGCTTCCGCCAGGACAAGCGGCCGCTATCCGCTTCCGAGACGTGCAGATGGTCGTGCTCGTCCCGGCCGGAGAACGGTCGCGGCGCGGCAGCGATCCCCGGGTCTTTTTCGCCGGGCGCGCTTCCGGCCGGGACATGATCGGCCTGCTCGTCTCCGGGATGATCGTGACTGGCAGGCGCGCGCCCGCTGTTCCTGCCGCATGCGGACCCGCTCACGAGCAGCAGCGCCAAAATCCCCGCCAGGGGCCAGCGGGAAGCCGGGATTATTTTTGCCTTGACTGAACCGTCTTCATTCCTCATGATGCCATCCTCCGATCAGCGCTTCCAGGGCGGAGTTCGCCGCCCGCAGCCGGGCGACCAGCTCCGGGCGTTTCATGCTCAACTCGTGCCCGCTCTTCCGGGCCTCCAGGTAGTGCAGCAGCGACAGCTCCCCTGACCGCAGGCCCAGTTCGGCCAGGCGCATGGCCTCGCGCCCGGCGGCGATTTCGCCGCTTTCCAGGGCGTTCAGGCCGTCGCGGAGGGCGCTCATTTCGGCATGCAGCCGCACCAGATCCTCCTCGTCCTGCAGTTCCTGGCGCCGGGCCTCCAATTCCGCCCGCTCGCGCTGGAACTGCAGCAGGGGCACGCGGCTCAGCTCGCTGGAGAAGATGGGGATCTCGACGGAAACCCCGCCCTTCCAGACGGAGGCATCCACCTCTCGGGCCCGTTCGATGTGGAAGCCAAGATCGGGAAACCAGCCGCTTTTGGCTGCCGTCACCTGGGCCGCGCACATGGAAACCAGTGACCTGCGGGCTTGCCATCCCGGGTTATCGCGCAGCCGCGCCACGAGTTCCGGCAACGCGGGAACCGCCGGCAGGGGCCCGGCTTCATCGGCCACGGCGATCTCCGGCGGCAGTGTCCCCGCCAGCGCGGCATGGATCTCCTGCCGCCGGGCGGCAATGAGACCGGCCATTTCACGATGACGGGTCCTGGCCAGCGCCAGGGCCGACTTCGTCCACAGCGAATCCAGGCGTTTGGCCTCGCCGACGGCGACCCGGGCGTCGACGATCGTGGCGATCCGCTCCAGGTCGGCGACCATCTCCTCCTGCATCTCCCGCTGGGACTCCAGTCGCAGCAGGTCATAGAGGCGGGCTTTGAAGGCATGGACCTGTTGCCAGCGCTCCTTCTGCCTCCAGGCCTCTGCGGCCCGGATTTCCCAGCGGCGGCCCCGCAGGGTGTGGGCGCGGGTCGCCGGATTGGGCAGGGTCCATTCGACGCCCATGCCCCAGATGCGCCTTTCGGCTTCAGCGGCGCCATGGGGCTTGCCGCTGCCCATGGTGGCGGACAGGCGCGGGTTGGGCAAACGTCCCTCCAGTCGCAGGTTTTCGTAATCGATGGCCCCGGAGCGGTCCTGGATGCGCAGGGCCGGATTCACCTGAAGCAGGCGGGCCACCAGCTCGTCCACCGCGTAAGTGCTCCCGGGTTCTTCCGCCCGCAGGCAGAAGCCCAGGGCGGCCATCATCAGAAAAAAGGTTTTCGCTTGCATCCTCGTCTCCTCATTTTTTGTGTGCGCGGATTCGTGAAAGAAGGAGGAGAGCGGTGGATCAGCAGCGCCAGGAGAAAAGCCGGGAATGTCTGCCCATCCCGACCACCGGCGGAGAGGGCCCCGGCGCGGGTGCCGGGGTCATCGGCGCCAGCAGGCCCGGCCATGCTTCCGGCGCAGGAGAGGAGGATGCGGTCGGGCTGAATGCCAGCTGAATGCCCCGGCTTCCCCTCCAGATCACGGAGATGGCGGTATCCGTGCAGCGGTGCCCGGTGCCGCCGGCGCGCATAAACGGCGTTTCGCCGATAATGATCTCTTGCTGCGGAGCGATCGCGTCGTCGGTTTCGCCATGAATGTGGCAGGGGCAACGATCGAGCAGGTCGGCGCACTCCATCCTCGCGCCGTTTCCATCCTTGCAGATCACCAGGGGATGGACCCGATGCAGGGTCTGCAGCCACAGGACGCACAGGAGCGCCCCCGGCATGGCGATCCGGCGAGCGGCGGGTGAAATCATGCATGGGAATTATACACGGATCGGCGGCCTTTTCAAGGGGACGGCGATCCGGCATGGCGGTCATTCGTTCCGCTCCCGCCCGCGGCCAGCGCAAAGCCTGCGGATTGCACCGGCCGCCCGTTTGGGTTAGAATGCCGGACGCCAGAGAGGGAATCCATGAACTGCCCGCAATGCCAGTGCTATTGCCCCCCGGACAGCCGGGAATGCCCCTGCGGCTACCGTTTTCCGGCCGACAAACCAGCAAAGCCTTCGCCCTTCGCCCGGCGGAGAGAAGCCGTCCTCGCCTTCATCAGCGGCGCGGCGGGGACCCGGATCAAGCTTTTCCGCCTGGGGTTTCTGGTCTGCCTGCTGTTCTGGGTCCTGGCCCTGCTCCTTGACGACCGGCTGCCGCCCGAGTCCGCGATCCTGCCCGAGCTGCACGAGGAGCCGCTGCAGGCCGCGGGTGATCTTCCCGTCCCGTTCCAGGTCAGCGTCAAGAAGCTGACCTATGTCGTGAAGCCGCTTTTTCATTATCAGCTTTCCGGGCTGGTGGTCAGCCAGCACCGCGGCGATTCGTTCCTGGACATTTCCCACCGCCGCTGGCGCGATTACCTCAACATCAAGGACCTGTGCGTGGTCTGGGGGCGGAATATCCGCAGCGGCGTCTACCGCGAGATGAAGTTCTGGAACCGTGATTTCACCTGCATGTGCCGCTTCGCCGACGAGGAGACCGCCGGTCTTTTCTCCGTCAGCCACCTGGCGAACAACCACATCCTCAGCGCCGACAGGGCGCTGCGCCGGCGCATCCTCGGGGTCCGCCCCGGCGACCAGGTCCGATTCCAGGGCTACCTGGCGTCCTACAGCCAGCCGGCCAACCAGTTCAGCCGCGGCACGAGCACGGTGCGCGACGACACGGGCGACGGGGCCTGCGAGACCGTGTACGTCACCGATTTTCAGGTGCTGCGCCGGGCCAATCCGGGCTGGCGGGCGGCCAGGCCGCTGGCTTTCCTCGGCGGCGCCGTTTTCCTGGTGCTGCTGCTGCTGGCGTAAGGAGGCGACGTCATGACATGGAAACGGATGATGGGGCTGCTGGCCGTACTCATGCTGCTGCCCCTGTTGGTCGTGTTCTTCGTTGTCGCCCGGCTGGACATCCCGGGCGAAGAAACCGAGATCATGGGGGTGCGCTCGGTCTTT
Source organism: Pelobacter sp. UBA5610 (assembly GCA_002424645.1). Classification (GTDB taxonomy): domain Bacteria; phylum Desulfobacterota; class Desulfuromonadia; order Desulfuromonadales; family Syntrophotaleaceae; genus Syntrophotalea. The sequence continues at coordinate 3,975 of DIKU01000014.1, forward strand.
CCGCTCGGTGATCCCGTGGCCGTGCCCGACGCCGAGAACGGCTGGCAGGGCGTCAGCTTGCCGGGAAGATTCCGGTTCTTCCGCCGCGCCTCCTCCAGCCCGCGCGAGGATTTCCAGGCGCTGAAGCGGAAGAACTTCCCCGGCGCGCCGCCGCGGGCCGACCTGGACCTGTTCGCCGGCGGCCTGGTTGTCCTGCAGCGGCAGGCCAAGGGCTATCGCATGACCTGCCTGTTCCACGAGGGTGACGCGATCTTCTGGGCCGACATGGTCTCCACGAGCTCCCTGGACCTCAGTTGCCGCGCCTTCGAACGGTTTATGCTGAACCTGGAGATCGGCGGGCGGCGCGTTTCCGCGCAGGCGTCCGGCCAGGTCGCCGGCTGGCGGCGCCGCGTCTCGCCCTTCGTCATGCAGACGCCGGGCCAGCTGCTGGCCATGATGGCGGCCCTGTTCGCCCTGGTCCTGCTGATCATCTGGCGGGTCAACCGTTTCAGCGGTTCCTGCCCGCGTCGGGCCGATCCCTGCGGCGATGAGTGCACACCCCATGCAACGTTGCGCATCAGCGGTTTTGCCAGGCGTCAGCTCAGCGCCTGCTGTCTGTGCCGCGAAGGGGAAGCCCTGGTGATCTACCGTTTCCGCCGCCCGTTCATGAAGATCGACCTGCGCAGCGAAAGGCAGCATATCGCCTGGGAGAAGACCTCTTTCCGCTACAAGAACATCCGCGTGACCATGGCCTATGAAGATTTCGCGAAATGGCGGCTCAGGTTGATGGCGTAAGGGGATATGCGGGTGCTCTATTTATTCGGCGCGTTGCGCCGCGCCGCGGTCGCCGGCATCAAGGCCGGGATCAGATGGCAGCGCTCTTTCTCTCCAGCTTTTCCTTTTTTTTCTTCTTCCTGTCCTTGATGGAAAGCTTGGGCTTGTTCGACTTTTCCTTGACCTTGTCTTTGCCTTTGGCCATGATCGCATCTCCTTTCACGGTCGGATTTGGCCCGATTATATCATAACAGCGCGGAATGGCAAGCCGTCGCCGCCGGCTGCCGCTGCCGGTTCGTCGAATAAACATTATTTGATCCGGTGAAGGCGTCGATCGCCGCCGGTGATGATTGCAGGCCGCAATAAACAAAACCGTTGACAGCTCCTGCTTCCGGAGGTAAAATGGATGCATAAAATATATTTGATATGTGAGGTGAGCGATGAGCGATATTGTCAGGATCTTCAAGGCCCTGGCCGACGAGACGCGGCTGCGGGTGCTGAAGCTGCTGGGCCGCGGCGAGCTGTGCGTCTGCGAGATCGCCGCCGCCCTGGGCCTGGAGCAGCCTCGGCTCTCCTTCCACTTGCGCATCCTGAAAGAGGCGGGCATCATCGTTGACCGCCGCCAGGAGCGCTGGATCGTCTACCGCCTGAACGAGGGAGACATGTTCATCCGCTTGCTGCTGCTGTCCATCGAAGAGCGGATCTCGCCGCGGCAGGCGCGCCTCGACCTGGAGAGACTGTCGGGCTTTCCCGGTCGGGAGCAGGCCTGCCTGGCACAAAAAGCAAAAGGAAAAAGGAGGATCGATGAAAAAAGATAAAAAGGAATCGGTCAGGAACGAATACGGGAAGATCGCCAAGGAAAGCGGCTCATGCTGCGGCAGCAGCTGCTCCTGTCCCGACCTGGCCGCGGGATATGATGCCGGCCAGCTGCAAGGCATCCCCGGCGAAGCCGACCTGGGACTGGGCTGCGGTAATCCGACGGCGCCCGCGGAGTTGCGGCCGGGAGAGACCGTGCTGGACCTGGGCTCGGGGGCGGGCGTCGATTGTTTTCTGGCGGCGCGCCAGGTCGGGCCGCAGGGGCGGGTCATCGGCGTCGACATGACCCCGGAGATGCTCGATAGGGCCAGGCGAATCGCCGTTGAAAGCGCGATCGCCAACGTCGAATTTCGCCTGGGCGAGATCGAAAGTCTGCCCGTAGCCGACAGCACGGCCGACGTGGTGATCTCCAACTGCGTGATCAACCTGGCCGAGGACAAGGGGCGAGTCTTCCGGGAAATCTTCCGGGCCTTGAAGCCGGGCGGCCGCCTGGTGGTTTCCGACATCGTCCTGCTGCGGGACCTCCCCCCCTTCCTGCGCGACAACGACGCCGCCTATGCTTCCTGCATCTCCGGCGCCGTTCCCAAGGACGAATACCTGGCGGCCATCACCGCGGCCGGGGGCACGCGCCTGGAGGTCCTGAAGGACAGCCCGTACGGCAACGAGATCATGCAGGATTGGCTGGAGGCCCTCGACCTGCCCGCCGAAAAGCTGCAGGGGCAGGAGCCCTTTCTGGCCAGCATCACCGTCCGCGCCTGGAAGCCGGCCGGCTGCTCCTGCTGTGGATGATCAATTGAAACTGGCGCAAAGGAGAAAGAATGAACTTTGACAATTCGAAAGAATGGCACTGGTTCAAGGGGGGCATTCTCGTCTCCCTGCTATCCGTTGCATCCTACTTCATTTTTGCCGCTATCGCCAACCGCAACTATCCCTTCGGCATCACCGCCGGATTTGGATACCTGGCGGGAAAATTCGGCGGCCTTTTCAAAACGCTGTCGGCCAACCCGGTCATCCAGCGCTTTGCGATGAAGCCTGACGCATTCATTGAGTTCTTCACGATCCTCGGACTGATCGCCGGCGGTTACGCGGCATCCAGGATCACCGGGACATTCGCCGCGGAAGGAATTCCCGACTTGTGGAAGCGGCATCACGGCCCGAGCTTGTGGAAGAGAGGGCTGTTCGTCCTTATCGGCAGTGTCCTGTTGGGATATGGCGCCGCCCTGGCCTCGGGGTGCACGACGGGAAACATCCTGCAGGGCTGGGCCCACCTCTCGCTGGGCAGCATGGTGGCCGGGATCTCATTCTTTGCCGCGGGGATCCTGGTCGCCAGGATCCTTTATCCGCGGATCCGGGGGGAACAATGATCATCATCAAGATACTGTTCGGCCTGGCGGTCGGCTTCCTTTTCGGCTTCATCCTGACCAGAACCGGCATCACCAAGTATCCCCGCGTCATGGGCATGCTGCTGCTGAAGGATTTCAAGATAATGAAATTCATGCTGACCGCCGTGATCTCTTCCATGATCCTCTTCCACCTGCTGGGGGATCTCGGCTGGCTGCAGGTGGTGCCGAAGAACCTGGATTGGGGCAAGCTGGTCGGCGGGCTGATCTTCGGGGCCGGGATGGGAATTCTCGGCTATTGCCCCGGAACCATGGCTGCCAGGATCGGCGAGGGCAAGAAGGAGTCGATCTTCGCAGTTTTCGGAATGGCGTTCGGCATCTTCATCTACGCGCTCACCATCAAGCCGGTCAAGACCCTGTTTTTGTCGGCTGAAGTGAATGGAGACATTTCCGTCCTTCTGCGCATCAACCATTGGTTTTTGATCGTTCCCGCCGCCATTTTGTTCGGCGCCGTGATCTTCTTCCTGAACAAAAGATTCAGCGACAACAACCGGCTGCAATAAAAGGAGCAGACATGGATTGGCAAAAAGAGTGGAAGCCATTGCTTTGGATCGTCGCCGCCTTCCTGGCCCTGTTCTACCTGCCGGTGGGGACCTTGCGCTTCGATCTGGCGATCATGGAGGCCCTGCACCTGGCTAAATGGTACGCGCGCGAGCATGTGCTCCTGTGCCTGATCCCGGCTTTTTTCATCGCCGGCGCCATCGGCGTTTTTATCAGGAAAGAATCGGTCATGAAATACCTGGGACCCAAGGCCAACAAGGCGCTGGCCTACGGCGTGGCCTCGGTTTCCGGGACCGTCCTGGCCGTCTGCTCGTGCACGGTGCTGCCGCTGTTTTCCGGCAT
>DIKU01000014.1:7859-30001 GCA_002424645.1 Pelobacter sp. UBA5610
GGCTTGAAGATCGGCGTGGCGCGCGCCGTCGGCGCCGTCCTTTTCAGCATCGTCATCGGCCTGCTGATGCATTTCATCTTCCGCAAGGAAGAGACGGAAAAAGCCAATGCCCAAATGGCCATGCCCGAACCCGAAGCCGGCCGGCCGCTCTGGCAAAATGCCCTCTTCTTCTTCTCCTTGGTCGCCATCCTGGTTTTCGCCAACTGGGGCAAGCCCAGCGGCGCTGGGGGCTTTTTCGCGGTCGTCTTTTCGCTCAAATGGCTGATCACCGGGCTGGCCGCCCTGGGGCTGGCCTTGATGCTGGTCTTCTGGTTCCACTTGCCGCGCTGGAAAGTGATCGCGGCTGCGGTCCCGCCTTTGGTTTCGGCTTTCCTTTTCCCCGCCCAGCCGCTGTTGTCGTTCGGGGTGGGAGTGATCGGTTTTTCCTTGGTCCTGAGTTTTGATAAGGGTGAAGGCGGAGAGTGGTTTTCCTCGAGCTGGGACTTCGCCAAGCAGATATTCCCTTTGCTCATCGGCGGCGTGCTGGTTGCCGGCGTGTTGCTCGGCCGCCCGGGACATGAGGGACTGATACCTTCCCATTGGATCAGCAACGCCGTGGGCGGAAACTCATTACTGGCCAATTTCTTCGCTGCCATTTCCGGCGCCTTCATGTACTTCGCCACCCTGACCGAGGTCCCCATCCTGCAGGGGCTGCTCGGCTCGGGCATGGGCCAGGGGCCGGCGCTGGCGCTGCTGCTGGCCGGACCGGCGCTGTCGCTGCCCAGCATGCTGGTCCTGCGCAAGGTCATGGGCCTGAAAAAAACCGCTGTCTTCGTTATCTTGGTGGTCATCCTCTCCACGATTGCCGGATTCATCTTTGGAAAAATCTGACGGAACCATGAGTAAGGTTAAGGAGGAGACATGTTGATACAAATTTTAGGAACCGGCTGCCCCAAGTGCCGGAAACTGGAAGAGAATGCCCGCCAGGCGGCTACTGAGCTAAGCCTTGATTTTCACATTGAGAAGGTAAAGGATCTGCAGCAGATCATGGCTTTCGGAGTCATGATCACCCCGGCGCTGGTCGTCGACGGTGTCGTGAAAGTGGCCGGCAAGGTGCCGGGTGTGGAAGACATAAAGAAAATGCTGGCCAAATAATCAAGGAGCAGGAAATGAAAAACACATTCATCCGCGGGTTCATTTTGTTTTTTTTGCTTGGAGTCCTTTCTGTAAGTTGCAACGCTGCTGGTTCGAAGGCTGACGAGAAAAACAGCACGGCGGCGGCTGAGGAAGCTTATTTGGTCACTTTTGTCGAGCTGGGCTCGGTGCGCTGCATCCCCTGCAAGATGATGCAGCCGATCATGAAGGAGATCGAAAAGGATTACGCCGGCCAGGTGAAGGTGGTCTTCCACGACGTCTGGACGCCGGAAGGCGAGCCCTTCGCCGTCAGCTACAAGATCCGCGTCATTCCCACCCAGGTGTTCCTGGACCAGGACGGCGAGGAGTATTTCCGCCACGAGGGATTCTTTCCCAAGGATGAACTGGTCAAGGTCCTGAAGCAGAAGGGCGTGAAATAATGCTGGAAGCGCTGTTCACCTGGGTGACGCAGCTGCTATACGGCCATCCGCTGGTCGGGCTTTTTGGCGCATTGATTTGGGGTATATTGAGCATCCTGCTCAGCCCCTGCCACCTGGCCAGCATCCCGCTGATCGTCGGCTTCATCAGCCAGCAGGAGCAGCTCACCACGCGCAAGGCTTTCCGCATCTCCCTGGCCTTTGCGCTCGGCATCCTGGTCACCATCGGCCTGATCGGCCTGGTCACCTCGCTGCTCGGCCGCATGCTGGGCGATATCGGCCGCTGGAGCAATTACCTCGTGGCCGGCATTTTCGTGCTGGTCGGCCTCTACTTGCTGGGCATAATCAGGTTTGACTTGCCCGGTGCCACGAACGCAAAGGCCCGCGGCAAGGGCGCCTGGGCGGGGTTCCTGCTGGGGCTCATCTTCGGCCTGGCCTTGGGTCCCTGCACCTTCGCCTACATGGCGCCGATCCTGGCCATCGTGCTGGCCAAGTCGTCGTCCAGCCTGATCTATGGCGTGCCGCTGCTCCTGGCTTACGGGATCGGCCATTGCGCGGTGATCGTCTTTGCCGGCACCTTCACGCGGGTGATCGAGAACTACCTGCGCTGGAACGAGAGCTCCAAGGCGCTCGGCTGGATCAAAAAGATCTGCGGCCTGTTGCTGCTCATTGCCGCGGCGTACATGATCAAGAGCTGAACGATGATTGGCTTTTCATTGGCGACCGCGGCATTGCTGGCCATGTCACTTGTGGCCGACCGTGGAAAAACACTGGCCGGGTTGAAAAAAGGGGCGAAGATGTTCCTGAACATCCTGCCGGCCATGCTGGGGGTCCTGATCCTGGTCAGCGTTTTCCTGTATGTCGTTCCGGCGAACGTCATGACCGCCTGGCTGGGGGAAGGGACCGGCTGGACCGGCATTGTCAGCGCCGCCGTGCTGGGCTCGATCTCCCTCATTCCTGGATTCATCGCTTTTCCCCTGGGGGCGATCCTGGTGCGCAGCGGCGTTTCCTATGGGGTCATCGCCGTATTCATCACCACGCTGATGATGGTCGGATTCCTCACCTTGCCGCTGGAAGCGAAATATTTCGGCTGGCGGGTGAGCCTCCTGCGCAATGCGCTGAGTTTTGCCGGCGCCCTGCTGGTCGGGCTGCTGATGGGCATATTCTTATGAAAAGCCGGGCGAACGGTTTCTTCAGGAAATTCGGTTTCGTCCTGGTGTTCGCTGTTTTTATCGCGGCCTCATGGAGCACGCGCTTTGCCGCCGGCATGGAGATCGGGAGGAATTTCCGCGTGTTCTTCATGGAAATGATCATGATCCTGCCCCTGATGTTCATCCTGATCGGCTTGTTCGACGTCTGGGTCCCCCGGGAAAAGATCATCCGCCACCTGGGTGCGGCGGCGGGGCACTGGGGGATCCTCTGGGTCGTCCTGCTGGCCATGCTGCAGGCCGGCCCGCTCTATGGCGCCTTCCCGGTGGCCGCCCTGCTGTGGCGCAAGGGCTGCAGCGTGCGCAATGTCTTCATTTACCTGGGCGCCTTCACCACCATCAAGATCCCGATGCTGGCGTTCGAAGTCGGCTTCCTGGGCTGGAAGTTCTCGTTGCTGCGCGGCCTTTTCAGCTTCCCTGTTTTCATCGCCATCGGCTTTCTGCTGGCGTTTCACTTGAAGAACAGGCAATTTGAGGTCAAGGAACCGGGGTGAAGCGTGTTTAGGGAAACAGAATCGCTGATCGGCAGCGATAGCGATCGCTTGGACAAGATCTATATCGAGCCGACCAACCGCTGCAACCTTGATTGCCGCACCTGCATGCGCCATGGCTGGGAAGAGGAACTGGGGTTCATGGAGTTCGGATTGTTTGAGAAGATCGTATCCGATCTGAAGGCATTCCCCGGAACGCCGGGAATTTTATTCGCTGGCTTCGGCGAACCCCTGGGCCACCCACGCATCGTTGACATGGTGGCCCTGGCCAAGTCGATCGGCAGTGAGACGGAGTTGATCAGCAACGGCGTCCTCCTCGACGACGGCATGGCCGAGCGCCTGGTCGCTGCCGGCCTTGACCGCCTCTGGGTTTCGATCGACGGCGCTTCGCCGGCGAGTTACGCCGACGTGCGCCTGGGCGATCACCTGCCGCAGATCATCGCCAACCTGGAGCGCCTGAACGCCAGAAGCGCCAAGCCCGAGCTGGGGATCTCTTTCGTGGCCATGAAGCGCAACATCGCCGACCTGCCGGCCATCCTCGAATTGGCCCAGCGGCTGGGTGCCGTTCGCTTTTCCCTCAGCAATGTTGAACCATATACCGGGGATATGGAAAAAGAGATCCTGTACGCCCGGAGCGTGTTCGAACCGATTCCGGCCGCGGGCGCCATGTCGCCGCGCATGGATGCGAACCTGCCGGTCGCGGATGCGATGGCTCAGATCGCCCGATCGTTCCCGGAGGCGATATCCGCTTTTTCCCCTGAAGCCGGCCGCAGCGGGCGCTGTCCTTTTTTGCACCGACGCAGCGTCAGCGTGCGTTGGGACGGCCGCGTCGCTCCCTGCCTGCCGCTGCTCCATGCCCACGCGCTTTGCATCAACGGCCACACTCGTACCTGGCCAGATTTCACTTTGGGTTCACTGGTTGAAAACAACCTGAGCGACATCTGGAACGACCCGGTTTATTGCGCGTTCCGGCGCAAGCTGGACGAGTTTTCCTTTTCCCCCTGCACCACCTGCAACAGCTGCGACCTGCCCGATGAAAACGGCGAGGACTGCTTCGGCAACATTCACCCGGCCTGCGGCGGCTGCCTCTGGTCGCAGGGGTTCGTCCAGTGCCCTTAAGAACCCTTACCCGATCTCAAAGTGTCAGTGACAGTGTCAGCAAGAACCTCAATGAACTGCTGGTGTTAGTGAGGCAACCGCAATGAAACGAACCAAGGTCGCCGGCGCTGTCGACAAATTCAACGTGGAGGTGTGACATGACGGATGGATCGACGAAAAGGCTTTCTTTCCTTGACCGCTATCTGACCGTGTGGATCTTTGCCGCCATGGCCCTGGGGGTGCTGATCGGTTACGTTATTCCCGGGGCGGTGGCCGCGTTCAACACCCGGTTCAGCGTGGGGACGACCAACATTCCCATCGCCATCGGCCTGATCCTGATGATGTACCCGCCCCTGGCCAAGGTCAAGTACGAGGAGTTGGGAGACGTCTTCAAAAACTGGAAAGTGCTGTTGCTGTCATTGGTCCAAAACTGGCTGATCGGCCCGCTGCTGATGTTTTTCCTGGCCATCACCTTCCTGCGCGACTATCCCGAGTACATGGTGGGGCTGATCATGATCGGCCTGGCGCGCTGCATCGCCATGGTCATCGTCTGGAACGACCTGGCCAAAGGCGATACCGAGTACGCCGCCGGGCTGGTGGCCTTCAACAGCATCTTCCAGGTGCTGTTTTTCAGCGTCTATGCCTGGTTCTTCATCAGCGTGCTGCCGCCGCTCTTCGGCCTCAAGGGCAGCATCGTGGACATCACCATCGGCCAGATCGCCGAGAGCGTGTTCATCTACCTGGGCATCCCGTTCATCGCCGGCATCATCACCCGCTTCACCCTGATCCGGCGGAAGGGCAAGGAGTGGTACCAGGAAAAATTCATTCCCCGGATCAGCCCCATCACCCTGATCGCTCTCTTGTTCACCATCGTGGTCATGTTCAGCCTGAAAGGCGAGTTCATCGTCAGGATCCCCCTGGACGTGGTGCGCATCGCCATCCCGCTGCTGATCTATTTCGTCGTCATGTTCCTGGTCAGTTTTTTTATGGGCCGGAAAATCGGCGCCGGCTACCCGGTCGCGGCCACCCTGTCGTTCACCGCCGCCAGCAATAACTTCGAACTGGCCATCGCGGTCGCGGTCGCCGTCTTCGGCATCCACTCCGGGGCGGCGTTCGCCGCGGTCATCGGGCCGCTGGTCGAGGTGCCGGTGATGATCGGCCTGGTGAACGTGGCGCTTTTCTTCCGCAAGAAATATTTTAAGGCAAACTGATTCGTGAAAGGCAAGGGGATCAAATGAGCCCGCGGTCCTTCAGGATCGCTTTGGCTTCCTGGCCGGAAAACTGCAGGTAAACCGCCGTGGTGTTCAGGTTGGCATGGCCCAGGATCCCCTGCACGATGGTCAGCGGCACCCCGGCCCGGACCATCTCCATGGCCCGGGTATGGCGAAGAAAGGGCGAGGGGTTTAGCGAAGACAACTTGCATCAAGATGATCTAAACGCAAATACACTTGCGATTGGTAATTCAATGTGGTAGGTTTAAATCATGGAAATCAAAAAACGCCGCTACTGGCTCGAACTCCTGGAAACCTTGTGGGGGAAGCGGTCGGTGCTTTGGCTTTCCGGAGCCAGGCGGACGGGAAAAACCTGCATTTGCCGGAGCTTACCGCATTCCTTGTACCTGGACTGCGAACTGCCCAGTATGCGGAGAGAACTGGCTGATCCCGAAGCCTTTCTCGCCGCCCAACGCGGCCAAAGGATCGTTCTCGACGAGATCCACCGGCTGCCCAACCCGAGCGAATTGTTGAAGATCGCGGCCGACCATTACCCCGAAGTGAAGATCGTGGCCACGGGTTCGTCCACCCTGGGAGCCTCATCCCGTTTCAAGGATACTTTGGCGGGGCGCAAGCTGGAGATTTGGCTGCCGCCGATGATTTTTTGCGACAGCAAAGACTTGGGCCGGGAAGACCTGACCCAGCGCCTGCACCGTGGCGGCCTGCCCCCTTTTTTACTGGCCCGCAGCTATCCCGAAAGCGAATACCGGGAATGGGTTGAAGCCTATTGGGCCAGGGACGTCATGGAGTTGTTCCGGCTGGAGCGGCGGTACTCGTTCCTGCGTTTCCTGGAACTTCTCTGCCTGAACAGCGGCGGCATTTTCGAGGCAACTCATTACGCCATTCCCTGCGAAGTAAGCCGGCCGACCATCACCAACTACCTGGCTGTTTTGGAAGCGACCCATGTCGCTTACCTGGTCCGTCCTTTCCATTCCCGGCTTTCAAGGGAGATCATTGCGGCTCCGAAAGTATACGCTTTCGACACCGGCTTCGTCTCATTTTTCAAGGGTTGGAAAAACCTGCGTCGGGAGGATCTCGGCTTGCTCTGGGAGCACTACGTGCTAAATGAACTGATGGGCCGCGGCCAGCGTCATGACGTCCGTTATTGGCGGGACAAGGCTGGGCACGAAGTTGATTTTGTATTATCTTCTCCCGCCGGAAGCACGGCAATCGAGTGCAAGTTGTCGGCCGACGCCTTTGACCCGGCCGGGCTGAAATCGTTCCGCGGCCTTTACCCAAAAGGGAAGAACTTCGTCGTGGCCAGTGATGTCAAGAGAGCTTTCAATCGCCACTATGGATCGCTGGAGGTTACATTCCTGGGTCTTGAACAGCTAGAACCTCAAGGTAAATGATTTGCGCTTTTTTGCGCAGATCATTGCAATTGAAAAACGAAATTTCACGGCCGCGCTTTGGGATCAGATGAGCCCGCGGTCCTTCAGGATCGCTTTGGCTTCCTGGCCGGAAAACTGCAGGTAAACCGCCGTGGTGTTCAGGTTGGCATGGCCCAGGATCTGCTGCACGATGGTCAGCGGCACCCCGGCCCGGACCATTTCCATGGCCCGGGTATGGCGCAGGACGTGCGGATGGGCCAGGTTTCTGGCAAATCCGCACTCCAGGGTGAGCTTTTTAAATATTCCGAAAAAATTTGAACGGTCAACCGAAAAAGCCTTGCCCTTCATTTCGGGGTACTGCGCCAGGTAACGGGCCAGTTTTTTTACCGCCAGCGGGGGTATGGAAACCATTTTTCTCATGTTCTTTTTATGGGGATTGTGACGTTTCAGGACCGCCAGGGTGACGTCAGCGGAACGATAATCCACATCGGCCTGGTCATTGATGCCCGTTACCTCGGAGATCCGGGCGCCGGTATAGCGCAAAAACAAAAATATGAGAAAGTAACGCCCTCTGACGCGGGCGCTCCAGGGCCCCGGTGCCTTTTTATAGAAATCCTGGAATTTTTTAGTTAAAATATTGAGTTGATTTTTATTAAAGTAATCAATATTCTGCCAGGGCTGATTGAAAGCCGGGGAACCGTAATAGGATTTTATTGAATTGTGATCCACAATATAAATATGACTGAATTCTTGAAAGTTTCTTTAAAAATCGGAAATTTTCAAAAACTATCGCAATTAACAACATAATAAACATTTTGTTGTGGCAAAACGCCGGGAATCCGCCCGGGCGGAAATGCCGGCGTTGTTTCGCGTGAGCCGCCAACAGAGATTGGGCTCAATTCCACGATCCCAAGAACTGCGCCGGGCTGTAAGTGGAATGGAAAAAGTAATAATGAAAGACCTGGTACTTATGACTTGGACCCTAGCAATAGTGTAATTGTAATTGAAAGCCAGAATAAAGCGGCAAAGTTCAAGCATTGCACTGGGAGACATCACTCCATGATAGGGAAAGCGCCAGCAGAAAGATCAAAAAGAATGCCAGGATGGATTCCAGTGATCGGGCGGATTTCCTGATGCTCTGAGCTTCATTTTTTCTGCCTGTACTCCTGCAGGATCTGCAACAGCTTCTCGTAGATCTCTCTGCTGAAGAGTTTCCCGACCAGTTCATCCATCCCCTTGTCGGCCGCCTCCTTCCATTTCGCCAGGCTGTCGGCCGGCGCCTCGTGGATGATCAGGCCGTTCTTTTTCATGGAGTCCAGGGCCTTTCTTTCCAGGGCAACCGTTTCTCTATCCAGTTTCCTTGAAACCCTGGCCACCACCTCCATCATGGGTTGCTTGAAGTTCTCCGGGATCTTTTCCCATATGCGGTCCATGATCACTAGGCCGCCAACCAGGGGGGCCATCTTTAGCGAACACATGTGGGGGGCCAAGGCGAAGTACTGGCCCGATCCCGCCACCAATGGCGGCAGATAGAACGCGTCAACCATGCCGCTCTGCAGGGCCATCATCAGGTCTGTTAATTCGTTGGGAACAATGTGGTAGCCCGATTTTTTCCATGCATGCTCCATCTCGGGAACGCCGGTGTTGAACGACAATTTATGCTTTTTCAGATCTTGCGGGTAGAGTACGGGACTCTTGGAAAAGAAGTTCACCCAGCCGGTCATGGTCCAGATGATGACCTTGAATCCTTTTTTCTCGATCTGCTTTTCGAAGACCGGGGTGAGCCGCTCCATGACATAGGCCATCTCTTCCTCGGAGTGGAACATGAATGGGGTGCTGAGGACGAAGGCGTCGGGATCGATCTTGGACAGACCGATATTGGTCAGGATGGCACCGCCGAGGGTTCCCATTTTCATCTTACGGATCATGTCCTCTTCGCTGCCGGCGATGCCGCCCGGGTATATCTTTAATTTGACCTGGCCATTGGTGATCGCCGCCCACTCGCGGGCGATCTCCTTCAACGCGTCGTCCCAGGGCGAACGGTCGGGAGCGACGCTGCCGATCTTGATCACCTGCGCTGGCAGGGCTATTGCGGCCAGTAACAAAAAAATGAATATTCGTGTCAGTTTCATGGTCGTTTCTCCTCGAGATTTGTTGTGTTCTCCCCTGCTTTCAAGGAAAAATCATCGGTATGTTCGAGCAGCCAGCATGTTTTCACCTGAATCGATCATTTTCAGCTGCAGGCGGCCAAAACCGCCCTGGCCTTTGCTGTTGCGTATCCCCATCCAAAATTCGTCAGAAAGCAACATGCGGTCCGCCAATCGCAGCCTTACCCTGTGAAAAACCTCCTTAATCATAATCCCTTTCCAAAGTGGAACGTCGGGAAAAGATTGCCCGCATATCTCAATCCATTCGGCAGTACTATCGCTGACGCGAAAATTCAATCGGAAAGGGTTTTTTTGCTTGACCGTGACCAGCGACTCGACGGCTTTCTCCAGTAACGCCGCCACCCGGTTCAGGTTATCCGAAAAATCAAGCATGTCGCCGGTCCACTCGGCGGGGAAAGGGCTGAACGGAGCGGCGGCCTGGGGGGGAGTGAAACGGTGGTTCAGCAGTTTCAGCAATTCCACCAGCGTAGGAAAAACCTTGAAATAGAACCCGGTTTTGGCGGGGTGGTAGCGATAGCGCGGTTCCAGGCCGACAGTGAAATTCTTGTAATATCCATGGCTGTCCCTTTCAAAGGCGAATGCTTCCGGCCCGGTTATAATTAACCGGTGGGGGAATTTTTTAACTGTTTTCACCCGGCCGGCAAATTCGGGTGCCTGATTGCGCCATTGCATCAGGATTTTGTCAACAAAATTATTTCCGTCCCCTTCCTCGCTTGCGGTCAGCAGCGCTAGGCTTTTGCCGGAAAAACCCAGCGTTCTCAGGATGTAGGCAGGACGGGGAATACCCTTGTAAATGAAGCAGGTAGCACCATTAGGCTGAGGCAGGGCTGTCAGGTCGATCGCTGCCGACGCTTCATAATAAACGTGGAGAGGGATGAACAGCAGCAACCGCGAAACCACGCTGCCGCAGATCTGGTACTCCAAGCGGTAGGTCGGGTTGCCGGCCGGGAGTAAAGAGGCGGCCAGCATGATAAAAATCATGGCTAGGCGTTTTTTTTTCATTTTTTTAAGGTGTGCAGGGTCGTGGCGACCTGTTCATCGCTCAAGCCCTGCGGTTGCCGGCGCGCCTCGTGTTAGAGACGGAATATCTGAACTGACAACAACTGCGCTGATATCCATTTGGCAGTTAATTTATCAGATTAGCCCCAACAACTTGCCGCCCTGCTTGAAACCTTTCAGGATGAACTCTAGGTCCTCGTCGGTGTGGGTGGCCGTGAACGAGGTCCGGATCAGGGAATCTTCAGGCGGGACGGCCGGCGCGATGACCGGATTGGTGAAAACTCCGTAATCACGCAAAAATTTCCATAACATGAAGGTTTTTTCCACATCGTGGATGAAGACCGGGATAATGGGAGTTTCCGTATTGCCGGTATGATAACCCATGGCCATCAGTTCCTTGTTCATGATCCGGGTGATTTCCCACAGGCGCTTGCGGCGCCAGGGTTCGCTTTGAATGATCTCCAAAGCCTTATGCGCGGCTCCCAAAGCGGCAGGGGTGATGGAAGCGGAAAACATCATGGCCCGGGCATGATGTTTGATATACTGAATGATTTTGCTATCTCCGACCACAAATCCGCCCAACGAGGCAAATGACTTGGAAAAAGTGGTCATCACCAAATCGACCTCATCGATCAGGTCGAAGTGCTCGGCCGTGCCCCGCCCTTTTTCCCCCATGACACCGACACCGTGGGCGTCATCGACCATCAGCCGGGCCTCGTATTTACTAGCCAACTTGATGATCTGCGGCAAATTAGACAGGTCGCCCTCCATGCTGAAGACGCCGTCGACGACGATCAGCTTGCCCTTCTCGGCGGGCTGGTGGGCCAGCTTGTCTTCCAGGTCCTTCATGTCATTGTGCTTGTACTTGGCGATGTGGGCGTAAGAGAGGCGCACGGCATCCATAATTGAGGCGTGCACCATGCGGTCGATGACGATGACGTCGTCGCGGCCGGCCAGGGCCGAGATGGCTCCCAGGTTGGTCTGCATGCCCGTCGAGAAGGTCAGGGCTTCTTCCTTGCCCATAAAGTGGGCCAGCTTCTTCTCCAGCTCGACGTGCAGCGAGTAGGTACCGTTCAGGAAGCGGGAGCCGCAGGTGGACGTGCCGTATTTCTCGACGGCGGCGATGGATGCGGCCTTGATCCGTGGGTCATCAAAGAGCCCGAGGTAGTTGTTGGAGCCGACCATGAGGATTTTTTTGCCATTGACCCAGACATGGTTGCCATCGACTTTTTCAATTTCAGTAAAATAAGGATACAAACCATTTTTTTTAAGATCTTCTGCCTGGATATACTCATAACACTTATTAAAAACATCCATATTTCACTCCTTATTTGTAAATTTAAAGCAATTCTATTTTCACCGTGGCTTTCCATCTGGACATGCTCCGCGGTAAAAAGCTAAAACCCTCTTCACTTCTAACTTTTATCCCTAGCAAGTGCAGTTTGGTTGACAAGGAGTGGTCAGCCTTTTCACTTATCATTACTTCCAAAATGATTTCTCACCCCATTTATCAATCTGCTAAAGTCGCCAATAAATCCTGCTTTTGTCATGAGAATTATCGCCGGAAGTAAAATGATAGCTGCAAATCCTGAACTAATCATGCTGATTGCCATCAGAATGCCACCGCGTTGTAGTGGCACTAAATTGCCAAAAACAAGCACTAAAAATCCAAGCATTATGGCCATCACATTGATTAAAATTGCCTTACCTGTTGTCTCCAATGTTTTGTCCAATGCTTCAAGTTCGGTCTTGTCTTTTTTGAATTCCTCCCTGAAACGATTCACAAAATGGATTGAATAATCTATTCCAACACCAATAGTGATACCTCCTGTAAGCACTGTAGCAATATCCAATGGTATCCCGGTAAAACCCATTAAACCAAAGACAACAAAAAGTGTAAAAACAATCGGCACCAGACCTATTAACGCACCGGTGAAGGAATGTAACAGAAACACCATACAGATATATACTAAAACAATTGCTATAATCAGACTGGTAAATTGACTGCGCATAACGCTATCATCTAAATGTTGATAGATGGACGGCATCCCTGTTTGAGTAAAAGTAAAAAGAGTGGTATTCGTATTTTTTATATATTTCTCTATATTCTCAACTAATCTCCTTATTCGTGCCGTATCTACATTTACAATAGTTGCCTGAATGACGGCTTCGGTTTTATCTGGATTAACCAATTGGCTCAAAATTTCTTCACCTTCTAAAAGAAACCAGAGATTGCCAACCTTATCTTTACTATCTGGTATTGTTTTTCCTTCGCCCATTACATCGCTCATTTCTTCAATAAGGTCGGCAACAGATTGAGGATTATGGGCGCCCTGTGATTCTAAATACTTACCCATTTTTTTCATTTCCTTTAGAACCGTGGAGTCCTGAATATCGCCTTTTACTAATATCTGAATGGGAATAGATCCGCCAAATTTGTTTTCCATCATTTCTTCAGTCATCCGAATGGGAGTTCCTGGTTTAAAATAATCCAACATATCGACCTTGCGCTCTATCTTTGTCATACCAAAAATACAGACAAGAATAATAGCAATTCCACCGGCAATAATGATCTTTTCATTTTTCAGAACAAATTCACCAAGTTTGTCCATAAGATTAGTGAGAACACTTTTTCTTTCTATACGATTATCGAGAGATACGACTTTACCTTTGGCTTTTAGTAAAGATAACACAGCGGGAATAAAAGTAACTGAAATGATCCAGGCAAAAAACACCCCCAGACTTGTGAAAATTCCGAACTCCCGTATCGCACTTAAATAGGAGCCAAAAATAAAAGAAAGAAAACCTGCCATCGTTGTAACTGCGGCAAGCATAACCGGAACACCGACTTCATGTAGAGCTTTTTTTGACCGAATAATTTTATTTACTTCGTTCATTTGCTCTTCATCAAATTTGCTTACCACATGTATCCCATACGCGCTTCCAACCGCAATAAGAATTACCGGTATAGCATCAGAGAGAACCGTAATGGGAATCCTAAAAATAACCATTATCCCAAGCACCCAGATTGTGCTGAATGCCACTGAAAGTAAAGGAAGCAATACTCCTCTTAAGGTACCAAAACTTAAAAATAGGGTAACAACGATCAAGAGCGAAACCAAGGGTATTAAGAGTTTTAAGTCGCTTAAAATAATCTTGCTTATATCCATCATCTGAAAGGGAAGTCCGCCATAATACACTTTTCCCTTTACGCCTGACTTTTTTATGATTTCTTTCAATTGGTTGGCGGTTTTTATCTTATCGGCCCCTTCCATAAGGCGACAGATAATGAGTGTCGCTTTTGCATCATCAGAAACCAGACGCCCTCGGTACATAGTTTTGGAGAGGGTATAATTTTTAAGTTTCTGAATATCTTGGGGCGTATTGGGCAAGTTATATTCATCAATAAGTCGGCTTATCTGTAATGTTCCTTCTTCATCTCTTCTGATATCAAGAACATTTGCCAAACTTGTTACATAGGAAACATCTTCAAGCTTTTTAAATTCTTGAGTTAAATGGTTAATTCTTTCAATTGTTTCCTTATTGAAAATATCATCTGTTTCCAGGGCGATCATTGCTGAAAGGTTTCCACCATATTGTTCGCCTATATAATTAAACAATTTAACCACCGGGTCACTTTTCGGAAGATAACTTATAATATCCGCGTTGATCTTCATATCTTTAAGAAAATATCCCAAAACAAGTGTGATGAGAATAGTAGTGAAAATAACCGTCTTACGGTATTTGATTACCAAATCAGAATAATTTATCATTTTATAAATCCTCCTTTGCCATCATAGGCCAACTGTCTCGCAAAATTAAAAAGAATACTTGAGTTTTAAATATAACTCATCCTTGTCTTTTACTCGCCCAAAACTGGTTGTATTTTTCCCATCTATCCAGCGGGCTCCTAAAGAAATCTCAGCATTATCAACAGGATAATAAGTAATTTCCGGTGATAGAATAAGGGCATAGTTGTTTTTAATATCTTTAAAATCACTTATCACTATGCCGCCAGTGATTGGTGCAATTTTAAGTTTATCATTGAAAAATTTCTTTTCCAGACCAAACATGAAATAGTCATTCAGATTGCCATTACCCCTTTCATGTATAAACCCATGGAGGTACTGCCCATTGATGTAGATGCCGTTTTTGAAAGTATAATCTGCTCCGACCACATATCTGACATAGGGCTTGTCATCCAGAGCGATTGACTCTTGAGTCCCCATTCCCAGGGCAGACAAATCAGTAATCATATTGACTTCTTCAGGGAAGAATACTGCCGCTTCTGCCCAGACTCCAATATTGGCTATGGCTCCGGCCATATCTATTCCTGCTATGTGCAGCCTTGGATAGATAAGTTCACTTTCTATATCCACTTCGCCTCGAGTAGTTGTGGGTGTAAATGTCACTTTTCTTACCAGAGGCAAGTCATCTCTGCCATAAACATAACTTAAAGAAAAATCGTAGCCAAAAAGATTTTTTGATATTTTAACGCCAGTTATGGAACTTTCTTTAAAATTATTTTTCGGCGTTATAATCTTATCGGATAAATTTCCCAGAATCAGTCCGGTGGGCAATTCCATAGAAGGTGATAACGCAGAAGCCCAATCACCCCTAGGTAAAACAGCAGGTGTAAATATCGGGATATATATTAAAGAAAATGTGTAATCCTTTAGATAGAAAGAAGCTTTCAATCCATCAGAGCCGAGATGCCTTCCAAAATCCCAGAGATCTTCAAGATCATCTGGATTAAGATTATCTGTTGGATTTAACTTATCCGCTGTTCCCCAGGCAACAAGCTGTCTTCCTATGCGAATATCAAGATTATCAAAAAGAAATCCATAAAGGTCAACATACGCCTCTCGGAAATCCAAATTCAATGGCGAAACTTTGTTCTTATCTACTAAATCCGAACTAGTTTGTGCTGATGGAAAGCCAAAAGACCGCAGCCAGACTTCACTGTAAAAATGAGCTTTTGCTGACGGCTTAACCTCAATTTTCAGATCAAGACGATATTCCTGCCAGGAAAAATCGTTATCGCCTTTTAAGCGAAGCCGATTGTCAGTTTGCAAGTAACCGTTCCATTTAACTTCAGTAGCTGTTGTACTCTCTTGTGCCAGTAGAGTGCCCGGAATGGAAAATAACAGCAAGCCAATTACTGTAAACAAAGTGTAGTTTTTCATTTGAAACACCTCATGGTTTTTTTAATAAGAGTTCTTTTAGAAAATGATAAGTGAAGTACGCCTTTGATTTCATGAAAGGTTCAGCTCTTGCAGAGTTCACTTTGTTTTTCGTTCGACTGTATATAAGCCCCGTGTTTCTCATCCTCTTGCTCCATGTAAATCTTCTCCCAAATGGGGTCGAGAGGTTCGGCAACCATTTTATCATCCAAATAGTTTATCTACTTAAATACCGTTCTGTAAACATATCATCAGACAGCCCCGAGTCAAATCTTACATCTACCATAATCATTTTTGTTTTATGTCTTGCTTTCAAGTCTTCCATCGCGGATTCTTTAGATATCCAATATTTTCCAAGTTTCTCAAACTTTTCGCTGGTCCTTACCTTGTATAGTGTATTGCCCTTATCGTAATGTTCAATTTTGGTGAGGCAGAAGTTGTCTGATTTTACCCACATAATCAGTTTTGAATAATCTGTTTTAACTCCCGCTTTAGGTTTAAGTTGAAGGATAATAAAATTATCGACTTGTTTTAAAATTTCGGGAATATATTTTTCTGAGTATCTTATTGCTTCCATATCTTCATAGGTAAAATCCGTTCCGGCAAATTTTGTATTTTTCACATGAGATGCAATTCGTCGTGTTTTATTGAATGCCGGAAGATAAAGATACATAATATCATTTGGTAAAGATAAAACACCAATCCCTTTCTGGTCGGCCGGTGAGAGAAATTTTACCATTCTTTTTTCGCTTCCTTTCTGAAGCATATTCATCTCTCGTAATTTTTCTTTACCATCTTTATCAATCAGGATAAGATTTACTTTCAATTCCTGGTCCTCCGGAGCATTGATAACATCGTCCACTTTTGCAAGAATCTCATCAGCATTAAGAGATTTTTCCTGAGCCCAATTATTAAAGTTAGGCAGAAGCAGTAACCCTGCTACCAAAACACAGTACGAAATAGATTTTTTCATCATAGTGTCCTCCTTTTCTTTTTTTAATTTTGAAAATATTATCGATTTTAAAATTCTTGTTATTTATCATCACCTCCTGGCAAATGATTCTTTTTATTATGCTGAAACTCGCTTAATGCCATTCGTGTAGCAATTTCACCTGATTTAATAATTTTATCCGATTTATAAAAATGGAATGCCCCATAAGAATTTATCGGAATTTGAATGAAAATGTCAGGCGGATAATGTGCTAAAGTCATCGATGAAATTTGCTGAACCATTAAGCCGATTGATCTGGTTAAAAGGGTGTAGTAATTAAACTGGTAACCTTTAATTTTAGGTAAAAAAGCGTAGAGTTTATTCTGAATAAATGAAAAATAACTCAATTCTTTATCCTCCTGATTTATCAGATTATCGTTAATTGATAGATCCTCTTTAAGTACTGGACCGTTTACATCAACTGCAATTAATAAATCGTTATTCGATCTTTTAACCTTGTTGATAGGCAGGGGATTTAAAATGCCCCCGTCAATTAAAAGCATCTCATCTCTCTTGACAGGTGTTAAGAAAGTTGGCATGGAAATTGATGCACGGATAGCCTCAAAAAGATCACCTTTTTCAAACACAACCTCTTTTCGCCCTTTAACATCAGTAGCGACAGCTGTGAATGGAATCGATAAATCTTCAATATTGATATCCGGTATCATCTTTTTCAATTTCCGAATAATTTTATTCCCTTTCAATAGCCCATTTGTGCTTAATGTAAAGTCCATTAGATTAAATACGGCTACCTTATCGAGCGTACATATCCAATCTCTGAAAACGTTTAAATTACCCGATGCATATATGCCACCAACCACGGCCCCTATTGAAGCCCCAGCAATAGATTTAATTTCAAATCCTTGTCGTTCTAGCTCTTCGATTACACCAATGTGCGCAACTCCTCTTGCACCACCACTGGATAAAACTAATGATATTGACTGTTTCATATACTACTCTTCAATTTCAAGCGAAAAATTATCAGGATATTTTGCTGTAACATCTTTATACATTGCATTGATTCGATTCATCACAGAATTTATATTTTCAAGGTTATCTATTACCCCTTTTATTCCAATTTCTTTCTTTTGGTAGTCAATATAAGAAACAACAATTGGGACTTTCGCTAATAAAGCCATATAATAAAAGCCCTTATTCCATCTGGTAACTTTTGCCAGAGCTCCTTCAGGGGAAAGCACTACATGTAAGGATTGGGCTTCTCTAAGCATTTTATCGACTTGATAAACAGCATTTTCCCCTTTTACACCACGAACAGGAATGGCGCCGTACCATCTCATTACAATATTCATTGGGAAAAAGAAAAATTCTTTTTTTGATAAAATTGTATGTTTAATGCCGATTTCATTGAGAAATAGTTTGCCTAATATTGCATCGCAATAGCTGGTATGCGGGGCAATTATGATGATGCTCTTTTTGATATTGGGAAATTCGCCAATAATTTTCCATCCTGATACTTTTGAGAGAATAAATCCTGACATTGTTTTCATTGCTTTTGATTATAATTTTTTTAATAAAACGGCTCCGCTTGAATACCCGCCGCCAAAAACCGATATAACAATTATATCGTTTTGCTTATATTTCCCCATGTTCTGGGATAATACAATGGGCGTACTTGCTGAACCGG
This sequence comes from Pelobacter sp. UBA5610, assembly GCA_002424645.1. Lineage (GTDB taxonomy): Bacteria > Desulfobacterota > Desulfuromonadia > Desulfuromonadales > Syntrophotaleaceae > Syntrophotalea. The sequence continues at coordinate 25,795 of DIKU01000014.1, forward strand.
TATTGCCGAATTGTTCAATATTGGTGAGTACCCGTGATGGTTCTAAATTCAACTTTTTTGCCACAAAGTCGGTAATCCTGGCATTTGCCTGATGCGGAATAAAGTATTTTAATTGATCAAGAAGAATGTCATTCTTATTTAAAATTTGCTCAGTTTCTCTTATCATATATTTACATGCATTTTGAAAAACATCTTTTCCAAAAGGCATCCTTATTCCTCCGTTATGAGGTCTTACATATACAGCATCTATACTTTTACCAATGTGACCCAAACCGGTAGTATTCACATCGATTATATCAATATCAGCAGCGGAGTATCTTTGATTGGTAATAAATACAACTGCCGCACCGTCACCCCATAAAAAGCATGAATTCTTGTCAGAGCCATCGCTATAAGCACTATTGTGTTCTGAAATAACGATCAATGCTTTACTCGCTTTCTTACTGGCAAAATAGCAGTCAACAATTTCTATTGCATTTACAAAAGAAGAACAAGCAGAATCAATAGTAAAACATTTTGCATCGCATATGTTAAATTGCTTTTGTACAGCATGGGACAATGTGCCGGCTGTATCATAAGGTGTGTAGGTTGCGCCTATTATCAAATCTATTTCATTTATTGCAAATGGCAAATCAATAAGAGCTTTTTTAACTGCTTCAATTGCCATGGAATTGGTGTTCTCATCAGGTCGGGTATGTCTTCTTTGCTTGATGCCACTTTTGGAAATAATTTCCTCATTGGTGATACCGCAACTGACGAGAAAATATTCGTTTGGTATTACAATATCCGGAATATAATCGGTCACTGAATTTATTATCATTTGATAATCTCCATTCGAGTGGTCTGTCACATGTTGCGCGCTTCGTCATACTGGCCGGTGACGTGCAGGTCTTGGGCCGTTTTCATGCGGTTGACGGCCTTGGTGTCGATCAACTTGCTTCGTTCCTGCTGCAGTCTTACCTGGGGCTTCTGCATCGGCAGTGGCAATGGCTCGCTGCTTTTGCGCTGGTTGTTGTGGGCGATCTGCAGGTACAGTGCAGCCAGCACCATCCGTGACAGATTTTCTGCAACAACATTACTCATTGCTGCTTGTCTCATATTGATCAAATTTGACCAATTAGGTCGAAAAGTTGAATATACATTAAAAAAAATTACCTCTTTAATATTCCGTTTAAAAAAGTATTCAGGATCAAATCCTGGATTTTAACCAATTGCTTGAAATTTTTTTTAACTATCAGGAAATCATATTCGATGCCGCGTAAACCAGCACGCAAAGCCATGGTAGTGGCCTCCACGCTATTTACAAAGAATATTCCGGTTTTGACTCCCTCATTCAGGATGTCATTGATAATCTTCATTTCTTGTATGTCCAACGCTTTTCGCAATCCTTCGATATAGGAGAAATAATCAAAATATTCCTCAATAACCGCCTTATAAAAGTTGGTCGCCTTCTGCATGCCCAGAAAACGACTATGAAAAAACGCACGCAACTTCTCTTGGGGAGAATGAACGGCGGAAATGGCCTGAACAATATCAGCTTTAAGCGTCCGAAACTCCTGTTCCACAATTGCCTCGAATATCTCCTCTTTGCTACGAAAATAGTAATATAAGGAACCTTTTGACATGTGCATAGCCTTGGCAATTTCGTTCATGGTCGTTTTGCGAAATCCATAATTTGCGAAAATATTTTTTGCAGCCTGAATAACCATGTCCTTTACGCCACGCTTTGCTCTGTTCAAAATTGACCTCATTTAAACAAAATTCGACTATTCGACCTATATCGTCAACTTATATAACATTGAATTTTTACAGTGTCAATACTTTACCAAAATAATTATTTGTAGAAGATGATTCATTTGAGTGCTATGTCCCATTTATTACGGGCATCCGCAATCGAATTGGCGCCTCCTACTTAAAATGGATTTTCTGGCGTGCACAATAAAATCTACTTGACATTTTCTTCGTATCATGATATATTCGTATCATGAATAATAAAGATCATTTAACTTTTATCGCCGCTCACCTCAACGAACTGAGTTCGCTGTTTCACGACTTGTTGAGCGGCGGCACATTTCTGGGACCAAATAAACGAACTAGCATCTCCCGCTATAAGATCCTGAAATCCCTGGATATGTCAGAATCTCAATGCTTGACGGCTGTTTCCAATTGCGTGAATTACAAAAAAAATACCCTCTCCGAGCTTATAAACCGCATGGTAAACGACGGCCTGGTGCTGCGCCGCAGCGATGCCCGCGACCGGCGCAAGACCGAACTGGCCATAACTGCCGCGGGCCGGGCGGCGATAAAAAATTTCGAGCAGGCATTCCTCCGCGTCATGAACGGTTTCCTTGACACCCTGCCCGCGCCCCTGCGGGGGTCCTTTTTGAAATCCTTGGGTTCGCTGGTCGAGATTTCCCTCAGTTACAAAAAGAAAGCCGCCTATGTGCAAAATAAAGCCAAAGCGAAGTGAAGTCATGTCGCGACAGAAATTAGCCGTTCGTTTTCATTTTGGAGGTAACCAAATGAAGAGAATATTTTTAATTCTTTTTGCGTTAGCGAATTTAATTTATGGTCAAACAAGTGAAAAATTAGTTTTAGACATTGATACGGCCGTAGGGATGGCACTTACTAAAAATGCCAATATATCAATTTCTAAAATGGAAGTTAAAAAATCGGAAAATAAATTACGGGAAGTCCGGAGCGGATTGTTTCCCAAGTTGGATGCCAGTGTGCAGTATCAGCGCTATATTGAAAAGCCGGTAATATTCTTACCCGCAGGTACTCCCTTCAGTCCTCCGGGTCAGCCGGGGATATTGGAAATAGGTTCCGATAACTCATTTATTGGAGCCGTAGGAATGAGCGTGCCTATTTTCGCTTTAGGATTGTATGATGGAATCGAAATTGCGTCGTTGGGAGTTGAATTAAGCGAAGTAAACTCAAAGTCGATGGAAGTGAAGACCATTACCGACGTTAAAAAGGCTTTTTTAAACGTGCTCATTGCCAGAGAGTATAAGAATGTAATGCAACAGAGTTTGCAAAATGCCTTGGAGAATTTTGAAAATGTAATAGAACTAAATAAAAGCGGGATACTTTCCAATTATGACTTGTTACGAGCCGAAGTAGGCGTTGAAAACTTAAAACCCCTGGTGCTGCAAGCCGAAAATAATTACGAGTTGGCGAAAGAAGGACTAAAGATAACGATTGGAATCAATGCCGAACAAAAAATAGACGTAATTGGTGAAATAGATTTTTCGGATTCTTATCAAACTCCTTCCGCTCAAGATATTATTGATCAGGTGATGATCAATAACCCGCAACTGAATTTAGTGAACAAACAATTAGAGATCACGAACAAATCGATTTCACTGGAAAGATCCGCATATATTCCTACGCTCGCCGCTTTCGGAAGCTATCAATATCAGACACAAGCGAATGATTTCAAATTTGCGAACTATAACTGGGTGAGCACTTTTGTCGTAGGCGTGCAACTTCAAATACCGGTTTTTAACGGATTTAAAACATCAGCAAGGATAAAGCAGGCAGAGATCGCCTCGACGCAGGTAGATGAACAAAAGAAAAGTCTGATTGAAGCACTTAAAACACAGGCACAGAGCGTTGTTTACAGAATTGAACAAGCCGTTAAAAGAATAAATGGTCAAATGAAGACCGTGCAGCAAGCGGAAGAAGGTTATGCCATTGCCAAAACAAGATTGGAAAATGGAGTTGGGACTCAACTTGAAATAAACGATGCCGAGATGGCATTGAGGCAGGCAAAATTGAATAAACTGCAGGCAATTTATGATTTGAAAGTCGCTGAAGCCGATCTGCAATATTTATTAGGCAAAAAATAAAAATTGATTAAGGAGAATAAAATGAAGAAGTTTTTTTTAGTGATATTGATTGGTGCTACGCTGATGGCTTCTGTAGGATGCGCGAAAAAGGGAGGCAATGCCAGCGGAAATGTTTCTAATGCGGCGATCCCGGTTGAAACAAAGAAGGTCGAGAAAAGTAATATCAACCAGACAATTGATTTAGTAGGCACTCTTTATGCATGGAAAGAAGCGAACCTTGGCGCGCAAACAACCGGACGGATTGAAAAAATATTTGTTGAAGAAGGCAATGAGGTCAAAGAAGGAGCCCTTCTTTTCCAGATGGATGACACGCAATTAGCGCAGGCAAAGATTCAGTATGAAGTGGCAAAGGATGA
>DIKU01000138.1:0-2527 GCA_002424645.1 Pelobacter sp. UBA5610
TGATGGCCATGGAGAGTTCGGTGATCCCGGTGCCCAGCGAACTGGTCATGCCCCCGGCCGGGTATCTTGTGCAGGCAGGGAAAATGGACATGCTGACCGTTATTCTCTGCGGCACCTTCGGCAGCCTTTTCGGCGCGTATCTCAACTACTTCGCCTCCCATTATCTGGGCAGACCGCTTCTGTTGAAGTATGGCAAGTATGTCTGGATAACCGAGGAGAAGTTTGCCAAGGTCGAGTGTTTCTTCCTCAGGCACGGCGAGATCTCGACCTTCATCGGCCGCCTCCTGCCGGTGGTCCGCCACCTCATTTCGCTTCCGGCAGGCCTTGCCGGGATGAACCACCTGAAGTTCTCCCTCTACACCCTGCTCGGCGCGGGGATCTGGGTGACGGTCCTCACCTGGATCGGCTATTTCATCGGCAGCAATCAGGAGCTGATCATGAAATATTCGCAGCAGGCCATTATCGGGGTGCTGATCCTTTCCGCCCTGCTCATCTTCGTCTACGTCAAACTGCAACCCAAAAAGTGTGAAAAGCGGAGTTGATAAAAAACGTGGGCAGCCCAAAGGGTGCCCACGTTTTTCGGTCGATCCTGCTGTATCGTTCGCGGTGAGCCCGTCGAACCGTGGTTCATGTGCCACTGCTGGCCTTCGACAGGCTCAGGCCGAACGGTACTTGGCGAAACAATCTACTAACGCCCCTTGACGAACATCCCTGCATAGGGCCAGTCCGCAATTCCCCCTTCCAGTATCTGCAGCCGGTTCTCAGGCACCCCCTTGCTCTGCAAGTATTCGTAGCTGTTCTTTGCCCCGCTTTTGCCGCGGGGGCAGAGCACCACCACCGGTGCCTTGCTCCCGTTGATGACAGGCAACGCCCTGTTCAGGCGACCTTTTTCCTCGTCGCTTTTGGCGGGAAAGGCGTTGGTTTCGATGGAGCCGGGCAGATGCTGCTTGGCAAAGTCGGCAGCAGGCTGGATATCCACCATGATTACCTCCTGCTTTGCATCCAGCATCTTTTTGAGATTGGCCGGAGCGATGTAGTTGGTTGCCAGGGCGGGACCGGCAGCTAGCAGGGTAAAGGCCAGGGACAGTGCGATTCGTTTGAGCATGGTATTCCTCCGTGTTGGTTATGAAAAGTGGGGCAATGTGAGGATATGTTTGTACCAGCAGGGAGGAGGGGTTGGCCAATAGGTAATAACGAAATAACTGCTTGGTATTTATTGGAAAAAATGATGTGGACGGCGCGGTGGATATTGCGGCGAGGATGCGTGATGCACTGCAATATTATTGCTTAAATCGCATTTTTTGATTTTTTGGGAGTTGTGTGTGGTGCTAAGGATTGATAGGATAAATCGTTTTGGTGCATCGGTGGATTCAAATGAGGTCAACTACAATTTAAAAGGAGAATGTCCATGAGCCCATCCACGAAATGCAGTCTTGACACAGTGTATGCCTTGCTGGCGCTAGCCGTTGTTGCTTGTGGAGGGGCTGTTGTTGCCGGACGCGCTGGTTATGCATATGTTGCTTTAGGCGCCGCCCTTGTCGCGTTTGCGCTAGCAATAGCCATCGGAAGTCTTTTTGATGGCTACAAGCAATGCTGCGACAGCGAATCCGGGCCGTCGGAGTGCTCAACATCGAATATAAATAACTGCATCAATTCCATCCGTGTTTCTTTAGGCATTGTTGTGGTTGGGTATCTGGCAGCAATAGGTCTGAGTTCTATCCCCTGGATAGGCGAGTATCTTTCGGCCGGTGCCACGCAGGCTGTCACATATGCAGGCACTGTGATAGCTGCCGGCCTGTTGCTCTATTTGATTGCACTGTTGAATGCATACAAATCGTGCCGAAATAGGTGATACGCCTTGATCAAATCAAGCTAGATAAAATTTGGATTTATCATGGCTGTTTCCGTTTTCTGCGTTTTTTGATCATGATTGACTGCTGGAAGGCGAGAAAATAGGGAGTGTCCCGGATTTTTCTTTGTGGCCGGGCCAACGGGTTCCTTGCCCTCTGGCTCGGCCGTTTTTACGAAGACAAAAGGAGATGGTAAATGGAAAGCGATATCAAGTTGCAAAATGGCACGGTAGAGATAACAGGCGAAAAAGTGAGAGCGGACGTAGGATTTGGTGGCGGTACGGTAGAATTGAACGGCTCCAATTTCAAGACGACAGTGACCGATCTGGAGATGTTGTATTACGGAGGCCGCCTCAGGGCAAAGGGGGGCAATGTGGAACTTGGCTCCGGCGATAGTGGCACGTTCAAAGGCTTCAGCCAGCTTAAAAACGGCACAGTTGAGGTGGCTGGCGATACGATGAAGTTAGAGGCCGGCACCATCGAGATCGGCAGTCGTTCCAGCGGAAAATTCAAGGGGCTTAATCTGTCGCATAGCGTCATGAAATGTTCTAGCAACGCACTGATGGTAATAAATCCGGATGTCCAGCCGAGCGACAGCCAGCAAAGAATTGCACTAGCGCAAAGCGCCGATGACGAGCTTTTGATAAATGATAGGGGACATTACAAAGGTGGGGTCA
>DIKU01000138.1:2586-3664 GCA_002424645.1 Pelobacter sp. UBA5610
GTCAAAATTTTACCTGGTGGCCAAAAAATACGCGTGCCAGGATTGCCCATTGACGTACTGGGCGCCATTCAGGATTTGCAGGCGATGATCAAAGAACTCCAGGATAAGGTCGCCGCTCTTGAGGCAAAATAGGAGACTCCCATGAATGAATTACGTCTGAGACCGTATTTGCAGATGAAAGGAGCTTTTGCGCAACAGGGGCTTCGTGCTTGTTGCGGCACGGGCGACACCAGCCTTAGGGCAGTGCTTTCTTCGTTTTCACTGCCAATTTACGAGAAGTGGGAAAGTCTTGGGATGGATCGTGACAGACTGGGAATGGCTGTCGGGGATAACCAGAATCTCACCGCTGGCGACCTGAGGATTACCGTCCAAAAATTCGAGCACGGCACGATCACCGATCTTGGAATTGGGACTGTTTCGGCTGCGCTTAGTGGCGGCGGTGGAATGGGGGGCGGGGCATCCCTGCCGGAAACGCCATATGTGCTGACACTTGAACAGGTTAAATGCAACAAGAAGACAGAGGGTGAAGTCCTGGAGGATGAACTGTGGGTCCGGCCGATCGTTTCGGTTGACGCATATCTTAATGAGGAAGGAGAAACCGTCAAGTTGCTTGATTACAGAAACGACCACGTTAATGCTGGGCAAGATATTTCCACCAATCTTCTCCTTTACGAGGGGAGCCTGCCCGACATATTCACGCTCTGCTGCATGGCGATCGAGGTCGATACCGAGCATGATGCCGAAGTGGCGATAACAAACTTTACAGAAAAGATACGTGAAGATGGGGAGCTTACCTTTGATTCTTTCAGCCTCGAAACGCAAATTGCCGAGCTCATCCTCTGGCACGCATCTCCACTCGTGGCATTAGGGCTCATTGGTTGGTTGCCTCCAGAGATGATTGCGGCCGATAAGATTGTTTTTTTTGGCGAAAAGCTTCAGGAATGGAGCCGGGGCGAATTGCCGATTTCCAATGCAGGATTCATTACTCTGGAGGGTGGAACCAATCTTGAAGTGCAAGTCTTCTTCAGCCGTTATGAAAACGGCGATATCCGCGAGGAACGTCGTTACACCATTAAGC
>DIKU01000151.1 GCA_002424645.1 Pelobacter sp. UBA5610
ACTTGACGGACGCAACCCAAAAGGCACTGGCCCGGGGCGACATGCGGCTTCTGGGGAAAATGCTTCAGAGTCTGCTCGCCTATCCGGACGGCTGTCGAAGAGAGGAAGTAGTTACCCTGGAAAGAAATGGGATAGAGGAAGTCGTTGCTTCGGCGCCGGCCCTCGATCTCGATCTTCTTCCCAAGGAAGAGCGGCTGCTGGAAATTCTGGCAACGGAACGGAAAGAGGGCCGTAAGGCGGCAATCTTCCTGGAACACACCGGCACCCGCGATCTCCTCCCCACCTTGGAGGAAAAGCTCAAGGCCAACGGTTTTTCGCCGCTGGTCCTGCGCGGCCATGCCGTAAAACCGGAAAAACGGGAAGAGTGGCTGCGGGACAATCTGGCGACAGGTCAGTACGACTGTCTGCTGTGCAATCCGAACCTGGTGAAAACCGGGCTCGATCTGCTGGATTTTCCTACCATCGTTTTCTTTCAATGCGGCTATTCGGTGTTCACCCTGCGACAGGCCAGCCGCCGTTCCTGGCGGATCGGCCAGAAGCAGCCGGTACGGGTCTTTTTCATGGCCTATTCCGAAACCATGCAGGACAAGGCGCTTTCCCTCATGGCCCAGAAGATGGAGACATCCCTGGCTGTGGAAGGCGAACTGTCCGACCAGGGGCTTGCGGCCCTGTCCGAATCGGAAAACAGCATGGTGTACGAACTGGCCAAGGCCCTGACCGGCAGAACTACTGTTGGTGATGTCAACCAGGCCTGGAACAGGTACAGGCAGCGCGAGCTGGCTTCCGTCCTGGCCCTTGACGATGACCAGGGTGTCTCCGCCGAGGAAGAGACCACCATAACAACCACCACGACGCTCACCACGGCGGATGGCCGCATCTCGCAGATCAAGCACGAACTGATCATCCGGGGCCGGGTCTATATCCGACGTGACAGTGCCGTGGCCTATGTGGCCGGCAACAAGTTCAAGTTGCGTTCCGGTGATGTTTTCTGGAACGACCGCAAGATAGGCAACTACGACCGACACGGCCGTGGCGAGATCAACAATAAGCCGATCCGGATCTACCGACCGCCAAATCTAAATCATTTTGTGCTGGCCGAAGTTCGGGACGCTGCATAACCAATATAAGAAAATTCCCCATGGGGCAACACGCCCCGAGGGGTGTCTTGCCCCTTTACCTTTTCAATCCAAGGAGGCAGGACATGCTTTACATTCAAGACCAAGACGGGGCTTATCTTCCCGCCCCCAAAGAGGCCATATTCACCGAGGCAAAGCGCATCAGCGGTTATCAGCTCAGACGCGGCGTTTTCATCAGATCATCGGATGTTGCCAAAGCGGCGATCCAGCAAAAAATCGGCAATTATCAATGCGAAATGTTCGCCTGTCTGTTCCTGGACAGCAGCCATCGTTTGCTGGAGTTCGTGGAGATGTTCCGCGGTTCGGTGAACTGTGCAACAATTCATCCCCGGGAAGTGGTCAAGGAGGCCCTGCGGCTCAATGCCGCAGCCGTCATCCTGGCCCACAATCATCCCTCCGGTGAAAGCCATCCAAGTCCCCAAGACATCGAACTCACTAAAAAATTGAAAGACATTTTACAGGTGATCGATGTCAGGGTGCTTGACCATCTGGTGATTGGCGATGAAATAACCTCACTGGCCGATTCAGGATATCTGTCATAACCACAAACCCGTTGAGGGCAGGATTTTCGCCCTTTACGGGCGGTCCTGCCCTTTTTTCATCACAAGGAGACAAGACCATGACACAAAAAAACGAAAAGAAAGGTATTTACGAAGAGATCACCGAAAGAATCATCGATTCCCTGGAAACCGGCGTCATCCCCTGGGCCAGGCCCTGGGAGGCGACCATGTACGGGGAGCATCGCAATGCAGATACCAACCGACCCTATCGCGGCCTCAATATCATGCTGCTCAATCTGGTGGCCATGATGAAGGGCTTTGTCGATCCCCGCTGGCTTACCTACCGCAATGCGGAGAAGCTCGGCGGCCATGTCAGAAAGGGCGAAAGAGGAGTCGGCATCGTCTTCTGGAAATTCCTGCCAATCAAGGATCGCCAGGATCATGAGGATGATCATGTTGCCGACTCCGACGACAGCGACCGGAAGGTGATCCCCTTTGCCCGCATGTACACCGTGTTCAATGTGGAGCAATGCGAAGATCTCGATCTTCCTTCCCTTGAAGTCATCAGGGATTTTGACGATTCGGAAAACCAGGAGGCTGAAAGGATCTTATCGCTTCCTGCCATAAAGCATGGCGGCGGCAAGGCCTATTATTCCAAGGCAAAGGATTTTATCGCCATGCCGGTCCGTGGTGCCTTTGAAAATCTCAACTTTTATTTTTCGACCGCCTATCACGAAATCATGCATTATGCCTGACTTCGGATTATGCCGAGCCGGTACTGTTGATACTGCCAGCAGTACCGGTTGGTCGGTTTGGTTATCGGCATAATCAAAGTGCTTCCAGGAAGGCAAGTAACTTGTCATTGGGCTTATATCGACCAGCAGGTGCAGTTACTGGTTTCGTTTTTGCCATGGCTTGCTCCTTCATTTCCATATTGGCGTGGATATACATCTGAGTGGTTTCCACTGATTCGTGGCCCAGCCAAAGTGCAATTACAGTGCGATCTACACCGTTCTGGAGAAGCTGCATTGCTGCACTGTGACGTAGTACATGTGGTGTTACCCTCTTATCTTTCAGCGTCGCGCACTCGCTGGAGGCCAACTTTACATATTTATGAACAATACGCTCAATGGCGTCACGACTTAGCTGTCCTCCACGATTGCTAACGAAGAGAGGCTTGGGTTGATCATCATCAGCATGTCCCATTAGCCAATTGCGTAGAGCTTCTTCACAGTCTTTTCTGAGTGGCGTGGAACGTTCTTTCCGTCCTTTGCCCATACATCGAACATGAGCCCCCGTTCCCAGAACGATATCACCGCATGTCAGGTTGATTAATTCTGACACCCTGAGACCAGTCTGTAAGGCAAGTAGAAGTAGAGTGTGGTCACGGCGACCGTACCAGGTCGTCAAATTGGGTGCAGCGAGGAGTGCATCGATTTCGGCAGGATTTAAATAGTCTATCGTACGCTTATTATACCGCTTTGACGGCATAGCGAGGATACGCTGGCAATGGTGCAGGAGCTGAGGTTCATTGACTGCTACATACTTAAAAAATGACCGAATAGCCGCAAGTCGCGTGTTTCGGCTTCGGGCACCATTGCCACGTACGGTTTCTATAAAAACGAGAAAACCTCCGACGATAGTGGTATCTATGTCGGCGACCTGAAGATCGGTAGGAGCACGTCCAATCTGATCGGATGCGTATTTCAGCAAAAGACGGAAAGCATCTCGGTAGCTTGCTACCGTATTTGGGCTGGCTTTTAGTTGAGTAGCGAGACGTTCGGTGAAGAACCGCTGTACATAAATGGGTAGTGAGTAAATTTTCATGCCTCACCCCCTGCAGTTATGGATCTTTCTGCCCGCATAGAAGCAAGTCGCAACAGTTCCGGAACTGCTTCTATGTACCAGTATGTGTACTCAGGCTTTGAATGTCCCAGATAAGTACTGAGCTTGATCATTTCGCGATCTGGATCAAGCCCTTTCTTGTACCAGTCAATGATCGTACGGGCTGCAAACGTATGCCTCAAATCATGTATACGTGGACCTCGACCATGTTTGTGGAACACTTGACGGTCACGAAGGCCAATGAATTGGCTGATTCGTGCAAAGTTATACCTGACACTACAGTCTCCGGGGCGCTGACCACTCTCATGGAGAAAAAACGGTGACCTACCGGTGCCAAGGAGCCTATTCCGTTCAGCACGGTAAACACCAAGGCGATCTACAGCACATGACGAAATAGGTACGAATCGGAATTTACCGTTCTTTCCACATCTGACGGTGAGAACAGCGTTATCGAGATCTACATCCTTTTCGTCAAGCCCGATCGCTTCGCTGACACGCAATCCAGTGACTGCTATCAACCCGAACATCGTTGAACAGGTCTTTCCCCGCAGCCCGTAGGGTGAAGGAAGCTTGGCTGCTGCAGAAACAATATTTGCTATCTGTTCAGGAGTGTAGATATAGGGCCGTGGCCGATGATTTTTTCCCGATATCAGCCCAACGGGTGGTACCTCATTGCGGGGATCAATGCCTTGGAGCCAGGCAGCAAATAAACGTACCATCCCAAGACGTCTGGACCAGGTATTGTTATTCGCTGACCCAAATTGTTCTTTCCATCGTAGAAACATATCGACGGTGATATGGTCAGCACCCTGATCATCCACAAAACAAGTAAATCTTCGTAATACTCGTTCTGCTGTAGAGAGATCATAGCCAAGGTTACGCCGAACATTGAGATAATTTTCGAGGTGAGTGGTAAGTGATGTCATTGAGCACCTCCCTGCTTTGGCCAGGTCTGGGCAATTGCTCGCAATGAATCGATATCATGCTTGGCATAGATCGTTGTTGTCATTCGAGATCGATGTCGCAGTATTATACCTATCTCACCAAGTGTAGCTCCCTGACGAAGCATGTCAGTAGCAAGGCTGTGGCGAAGAATATGAGAACCAATATATTTCTGCGGCGGTTTGATCTTCGTTTTTACAAGTGCCTTTTTCAGGATATAGTTCAGAATCTGGGCGTCCTTAAAAGGATGGTAAGGTGCCTTACTGGTGACAAACAAGGTACGAGAAGTTCCTACCCGCCCGTCTGTGATGTAATCAACTATGGCTTCACCAACATCGGTTACAAGAGGCATACGATCATGCAATTTACCCTTGCCACGAATCAAAATTTCACCAGACCGCCAGTCGATATCATCGAGCTGAATTGCGATGACCTCTGGCGCACGTAGTCCAAGGCGGGCAAGCAGTAGCAACATTGCATAGTTGCGGCGGCCGATCGCATCATTTGTTCGGACCGCTTCAAGTAATTGTTGAACTTCTTCCGGCTTCAGATAGCGGGGCAGATTATCGTGCTTGGGTTGAGCGACACGCGGAATGCTTTGAGCCAAATTACGCTTGGTCTTTCCACTCCAGAACAGGAACTTAAACAAATTTCGTAGATGTGTTGGAGGTGTTTTGTCACGATAAGGCTGTGAACCGGCCATGCGCTGACACAGGAAGGATACAACATCAGCCGCTGTAATGGAGTTCAGGTCTCCTAACACATCACCAAAGCGGAAACTCATGAATCTTTCTAGAAAACGCATGCAATGATAAATTGTAGATTCACTCAATCCACGCTGCTTGCGTAAGTATGTTTCATAGTCCTCACGCAGATGGTCCATGGCTGTCAATTCCTTAGCTTGTGGCTCTGGAAGGACGACAATTCCAGTATCAATAAGATGATTGATGAATCGCTTTAAGCAAAACATAGTATAGGTGTGAATGCTTTTACCTGTTTTGCTCAATACTGCCTCATGAATGGCTTCTAAAGCAGATCCATCAAGATCTTTGGCGCTGAGCCCGCGTTGTTCAATCTCCTCGCAGAATCGGCGGACTATCCTATCATAATGGCGAATTGAACAGAGCACGTAGCCCTGTGCCTTGAGCTTTTCTATGAATATTTGTCGATGAGGTGCCAGCCACTCTACTTTTTGTGTGGTTGTGTTGCCAAATTTTTTTCCCGATGTCATAAGTCCTCCTTGTTTTAGGTGAAATTCTTATGAATGGGACTCACGACAGAGTTTTTCAATCTAAATTTGGCTTACAACTTGTGGATGCCCGAGGAGCACTTTGATTATGCCGAAAAACATACCAGCCACCCAACATTTTTGCGCAGTTTAGAGTATTAGCTCGGCATAATCCGAAGTCAGGCATAATGAGCCTTATGCCGATATCGGCATAACGTGCACTGGACCGGTCATCCGGCCCGCCTGCAACGCCAGTTCGGCAAGCGGTTCGGTGATCAGGACTACGCCTTCGAGGAGTTGGTGGCCGAGATCGGTGCCGCCTTCCTGGGGGCAAGCACCGGCATCCCCTTCGAGGAGATGCGGCATCCCGGATATATCGATTCCTGGTTGCGCATTCTCAAGGAAGACAACCGGGCCATCTTCACCGCCGCCGCCAAGGCACAGACCGCCGCCGACTTCGTGTTGGACAAGGCGGGCCTGGCGGCCGAGGCGGCAGAGGATCTGCCCGAAGCTGCATAGATAAATCCATGTGACGCAAAACGGCTGCCTCCAACCTTTTTGGTTGGGCAGCCGTTTTTTTATTGCCTGTACATTTTATATCGACTAAACAATATAGACTATATATATCGTATATACTTTAAGGAGTTCGCTATGAGCATCACAGTTTTCGGCGGTGAGAAAGGCGGTACCGGCAAGACCACGCTGGCGACCAATGTCGCGGCCATGCAGGCCATAAGGGGTAAAGATGTGCTGCTACTGGACACGGACCGGCAAGGAACAGCATCTTTCTGGGCCACGATCCGGGAAGAAGAAAACATCGAGCCCCGGGTCGCCTGCGTCCAGAAATTCGGCAAGGGACTCCCCGCCCAGATCCGGGACCTGGCCGAGCGCTATGACGAGATCGTCATCGATGCCGGCGGCCGCGATTCAATGGAGCTTCGTTATGCCCTTGGCGTTGC
>DIKU01000167.1 GCA_002424645.1 Pelobacter sp. UBA5610
GCCTTTAGGAGAGGCAAGGCGCGGATTACCTTTTTGTTGATTAACAATCCCCAATTCTGAGGATATATGAGCGGTCACATCGTCATGACCTGGCCGGCACGTTGGTTCGACGTGTCACTCAGTCGCCATGCATGCTTGTAGTACAGGTAGTAGTCGCAGGTGTCCGAGTAGTGCGGTGCGTTCTCCTGAGGAAACGCCTCGTCTCGCTCGGCAGACTTATCCTTGGTATAGTCTGGCTTGATGTCACACCCCTGGATTGAAGTGATGACGTTGAGACAGGCCACCTCATTGATCCGAAGCTTAGGTAGGCGTGGATCCTCCTCGTCCATCATCGTCTCCATGAAGGCGAATCGCTCCTTGTGGTGCTTGGTGGCCACACCAGTGGGCACCATGATCTCAGCACCCCATCCGCGCATCTCAAATCGCTTTCGAATGATTGTGAAGATATCATCCTCATCGAACGGGTTGCGATCTCGGCCACGTGGTTCACCCCATAGCCGGATGTACTTGAACTCCTGATCCTTGAAGTGATGGCAGATGTCATCCACCAGCTTCTTGATCTTACCCTCGTCCTTCAGGTGGAACTGGCGCACACAACGCTCCACAAAGTCCTGCTCCTGCCATACGCTGGCACAGTTGAATTTACCTGAGAAGTCGAAAGACATCTCCAGTAACTCATTACGCCGCACATCGAGCATGTTGCCGAGCGGATCCATGGGCGGCTTATACTGGTGCCGCTTCTCATTGAAGCGGTGATAGAAGCCATTGGGTAGTTTCTTGAGGCGAACGTTCTCCACCTCAATCAAGTAGTCCAGGTGGCTACTGGTGGCCTTTTGAGTTTTGAACCATTCCTTGCCCAGCACGACCCCATTATCCTTTGCGCTGGCCCACATGAAAAGGAAATCATCCGGTGCGCTCAGGGCCTTTTCTTCCATCTCCATAACCCATTGGCCATCGCTTTTGCGAGGCTGTGAGGTGAGGATAAAAATGGAATGATGCATCGGCGTATTGAACCGATACAGATTGCCCCGTACCATTTTGAGCAGTACCTTTTCCCAAAAAGACCGCTTTACAAAAGCGGCCTCGTCCACAATGCCAGCATCGTAAGAGCCGCCGCGTTGGCTGTCAGGCTTGGCAGCGCTCAAAATGACCACCGTGAAGCCGTTCCAGAAGGTGATCACGTTGTCAAATTTCTTAACCGGGCTGATTGGTCGCTTAAACCACTTACACTTTGAGTTCAAACCCCAAGGATCCTTCCCGATCACAAAGTGCTTGTCCTCGTGGAGGCCCATTTCCGCCAGCTTTTCCAGCACCGGTGGCAGCGTGGAATTCTTTACCTGCTCCAGCGTTGTGGACGAAAAAAACACCTTTGCCCTGGGCATCGCCTTGAGCAAAAAGAGCAGAATCAGTGCTATGAGCGTGGATTTCCCAAAACCGCGACCGGCTACGCAGGTCTTAATTTTTTGGAGAGCAGTTACGAAGGCGATTTGCTTCGGATTGAAATACACCTGTTTTTTACTAGTCTTCATCCTCCTCCGCCTCCTCCGGATCGTCGTATTCATCCGGCCACTCCTCAGCGTCTTCGATATCGGGATTTTGGGCGTTCAAAAACGCCTGAGGATCCGAAGTGATTTCAATTTCCGGGATCGTAAGATCATCCGGATTGATCACGCTCATTTCGGGCTGGTCAAGCCCTTCGATTTTGGCGGCCTGAGCATAGAGTTTGCCTGCCAACTCCATCCACTCCAGGTCTGCACCTTCATGTTCAATATCGTTGCCCTCCTTATCCTGAGCTGTGTATTTGAAGACCGCTTTTTTCTGGGCCACATCGGCCATCAGGTACAGTTTTTCCAAAAGGATGGCCCGCCGCAAATCCTTATTTTTTTGAACAAAAGGACTGAAAAGCGTATAAATATCCCGCATCAATTTATTCGCCCGGTGCCAGGTATCAGCACCTTCCACCGTCTCCATGATTGCCTTCATGGCCACCGATTCGCGCAGCTCATCGAACACCAGGTGATAAGCCGCCTGGAGCTGACGGTAGTAGGTTTCGTCCTGGTCATTCAGCACAAAACGTTCCGGCTCGATCATGTGCATCCGGATGCGATCAATCCGATCAGCCTTCCCGAAGTCGGCCTGGCTGTATATTTTTATCGTGGATTGATTTTTGGACACGTTCAAGGTGGTTTTGGAGTTCGCGGAGCTTCATTTCCGCCAGGGTCAGCTTTTTGGTTGCCTGGGCATCATTTTCGAGCGATTTCAGGGCTAATTCTTTGGCCTCCTTCGATTTCCTACTTATGTTTGATCTGAGCGATGCCCGAAGCGCAAGTAGCTTGAATGCGTCCTCAGGCACGGGATATTTCTCGTTTGCAGCTGGCACATGGCCAAGCGTTTTGTATTCCCTCATCTGCTGCCGGACGTGCTCGATGCGGCGTTGCACAGCCTGGATCGCCTCGCTCACTTCCCGGCGCTCCGAATCCGTTCCACAGCTGTGGAATGAATTGCTCATCTTCCTCCGCTGCCCAAAAAGCGTCGCCTGCTGCCGGTAGAAATCAGCCAGTACCGCATCGCCGCCATCCTCGATTTCCACCTCAATACTCGCGTCCACCTCGCTGATCAGCGCGGGTGTCTCGTCTTCAGGCGGCTCCAACTTCTCTAGCTCGCGGTCCAAAATCAGCCGATTCCCTTCCGTTTGCTGCATGCTGAGTATGCGTAGCAGCACGTGGTCGGGCTTCGCTTTCCTCAAAGCCTCGAGCGCCTCCTGGTAGCTCATGCGCCTACGGCCACTTGCTGCTGGCCAGCAGGGTTTTCATCCAGCTTAGTGATTTCGATATCACGGAAGCCCCATTTAATTCCTTCGCCCCATCCATTCACCCGGTGCACATACTGCAAGGGTTTTAGGAGGATGGACCGCTTTACCGGCGTTTTGATCGCCACATACATGGCGAATGCGTTTCGGATCTCCGAGCCGCTGGATAGTTTGCCTTGGGTCTGTATTGCTGCGAGTGTCGGGTGAATCCCCTGGGCACTTATGTTCGCATCGTTCGATTTCTCGAACAGATCTAACAGCGCCTTATCTTTCAGGTCCACATTGAGCGGCGTGACCTTGATTCCTGGGAAATCCTTCCCAAGCTGCTTGTTCATCTCGTACTCCGTGATCAGCGCGCGACCGGTCTGCTCATATCCCGCCAAAAAGGCATTTAGCTTTTGCAAAAACTCCTGCTTAGCGGCGGTCTCCTTCGCCTTCGCGTCCGTTTTCTCTTTCTGCGTGTTTGCGGCACTGGTATAATCCCAGAAGTAGTCCTTCGGGATTTCTATATGCCAGCGGATGGTGTACCCGTTCCTCAAGTTGTTGATGTGGAAAATGGGAATTGCATTGGCGCATTCGATCCAGGCGCGGCCACCCCACCAGGTGGGGATGCCCAGGTACTCATCGCTGAGCACGTCGTCCATGAGGTGCAGGACGAATTTTCTTTGCTTGCGGACTTCGCCGGCATAGTTGCTGATCTGAATTGGCGCGTACTCCTTTTTTCGGAATTCCTTCCAATTGCCGCTCCAGTACCAATTCAAAATCCGGCCCCTTTCGGTCATCTTTTCAGGCCGCACGTGTCGCCCTTCCAAGGCCTTCACAGAGAATATTTTCCCCGCCTTGTCGCGGACTACCTCACTGAAGGTGTTGGAATGATAGATGAGGTTCCTACAAGCTTTCAGCAGGTAACTCTCGATATCCTGCCCACCGTTTTTTTCAGGCAGTTCATCCAACCAGGCTTTTGCGGCGGCGGGCATCTGCACCTCCTCAATGCTGCGTTTGCCTTCCACGAAGCGTTCCCGATAGCACATCAATCCGCCGCCAACGGTGATATCCCGTTTGGTGGCCATAAGCTCTGGGACGATATTATTGTCCAGGACAAGTGCCTCACGTTCCTGGGGGAGGAGGTTGTTCGCCCCCCAGCTCCAAATGTCAGCGGATCCGCCGTTGCCATAGGTTATGCGCATCTTTTTCCCTCCGTTTCCCGCCCGATCCGTCACGGATGGCGTGGGGGCTGCAAAACTTATCAGATCGCCCGTCCCGGGTAGGAAGTAGGCGTTTTCAGTGATTTGTTGGGGTTCTTGGCTCATTTAGTGTTTCACTTTGTAGAGGTTCCAGCCGATGATGTGGCTGATAAGTGGCGTGATATACTGCCCGCTCGTGGTGTCGGTCATTGGAAGGCTGCCTTTTTCGGTGTGCAGCACCGTGGCTTTGGGCCGCTTGATCTGCCGCGTACCCACGTGCTGGTGATGGCCGTCCAGAGGCGCTCCGTAGCGCGCACTGGATACCACTTTCACGCTGCCGGCATGTTTCCCGCCTGCGCGCACGAAGGCCAGCCAGAAGGGTTTCAGTGAGTCGTTTCGGATTTCAGCTAAAACTTGCTGTAAGCTGATTTCGCCACGCCAGGGTATGTTTTTGGGGTCCATGCAGCAAAAGTGCTTTGTGCTCGCGCGGGCGGGTAGGACACGAAGCCCTAAATCCCCGCATCCACCCGCACGGTGTTCAAATCATTACCTACACTCTCGATATCCAGATACGAGACATTCAGCCTCGATTGCCATCCAGATATCTCTGTTCTGAAAGCGCTGAACTCAGCCGCAAGCATCATGAATACCTCCAGGTTAGCCTCAGCCGCCGGACTAGCCGCCGACGATGCACCCAGGGCACTGGCATTCGGCGTGGTTGTGAATCCGCCATCCGCGAAGCCACGACGGCGCACCATCTCCAGCGCGGCCACCTGCGGCCCCCACACCGGGTGCTGCGTCATCCACGGCGGACTTACCCACTCATTGGCGTGGACAATGCCAACCGGGCGATGCCCAGTATTGTCCGGTGCTATGCCCTTGCCCGGGCCAGTGTATCCACCACCCGCGAATTTCGTGTTGGCTATGACCGCAATTTGTGCCGCACCCGCTACACCTGCAGCGATGGCAGCAAAAGGATTTGGAAGCGCTTTTACAACAGCCAATGCCGCAGCGATCGTGGCTTCAATCAGTGCCGTTCGTTTGCGTTTGACCGCCGCTTCCTTTTCTATTGCAGCTTTTTTAGCCTCGTATTCCTTGTTTATTCGGTTAAGGGCTTGCTGGTTTCCATCAGCGGCCTTCCGTTTCGCTTCGTACTCCTTGTCCAGGGCCGATATTGCCTCGTCGGTTTCGGCTTGGATGGCATTTTGCCTGATTTGAATAACCCCTGAAGCAATTGAGGCCGCAGCAGAAAGTGAAGCACTTTTAATATCTTCATCCCTTTGGTCTGAGGCCTTTTTCTCTGCTGCGAGCTGCTCAGCGGTTTTCTTTTCGGATAGGCTTTTTTGGAAAGCGGCAAGTTCCTCCGCCGACAACTTCCCTTGTTCCAACACAAACTGGTTGAAATCAATGATGGCTAGCCTATCCTCATCTCTGGCCCCGGGAGGTTTGCTCAGGCTCGTGCCAAACCCGAGCTGCCGAGTGATATCCTCCTCACTGGGCGGAGCTTCCGCCCTTGGATTTTTAATTCGCTCGATGCGAGCTTCGAGGGCTTCCAGTGCCTTCTCGGCCACCTGAAGCTGCCGGATCAGCGGCTCGAGCGCCTTGCTTTCGCCTGGCGTGGCTTCTATCTCCTTCTGGACATCGGCGATCTGTTTGCGCAGGAAGGCCAGGCTTCCCGCCGCAGCTTCAGCATCCTTTTTTGCCTTTTCGGTTGGGCTGCCACCGGCACCTGCTGCTGCGGCTCGTGCAGCAGCCTCCTTTTCAAGCCGTTCCTGCTCCGCTTTAGCCGCGGCTTCTGCCGCCGTGGCGGTATTGAAAAGGGAATTCGCGAATTGATCCTGCTCCTGCGTGAACTGTAGCTGTTTCGCCGATAGCTTCTCCAGGGCCTCTCGAAGTGCATCAACCCTCGATGCGGCAGTTTCGCCGCGTGTAGGCGCTGCGGAAGGCTGGAAAGCACCATCGCCACCGGTGCCAAAGCGTACGGGCCTGGTGCTTGCCTGTCCAGCCTGTTGCAACTTCTGCGCTTCCTTCTGGGCATCAAAAAGAGCGCGTTCCAGGCGGATCCGCTCCTTGGCAAACTCGATCAGTTGCTCCTCATTTTGTTGGAGGAAAATCCGCTGCTCAAACAGCTTGTTCCCGTTCTGAAGCAAGGTGTTCAGCTCTCCCTGCGAGGCCGTTTCAAGGTTAACATTCCCGATATATTCTGGATAATTTCGCTGAAGCTCCGCAATCGCCTGGTTCCTTGTAGCTTCGGAGGAGTTCACATCTTTCAACACAGCAACCAGGGCATTAAATTCAGTCTGCTGCTCCCGCAGCTTTTCTGAAAGCGGGATGCTGAAAAACTTATTGGCCGATTCGACTAGGCTTCCAAATCCATCCACAATCGCCTTCAGGAAGCCACCACCACTACCGAGCGTAGCAAACAGTCGAGTGAAGTTGTCGCCCAAGTTAGACAGTGATCCATCCAGTGTGGCGGCCACGGCAGCCGTCGCGCCAGAGATACCAGGCAGCTCCCCCAGCTTTAGCAGGTAGGCGTTTAGATTCTCAGACGTATTTTTGAATGTCTCCGCCTGGCCACGGAAGGTCACTCGAACATTATCGCCTTCCTTGCGAGCCACCACGCCAAACTCCTTCAGACGCTCGAACTCACCCGTTTGGGCGTCGAGAATCGCCTCCACAAATTGGTCAATGGATTTGCCACTGGATGCGGCGATATCACCCATCGTGCGCAACTGCTCGATGGTGGGGTTGAAGTTTCGCTGCTGAAGCTTTGTAAATGCCCCTACCACTTCATTCAAGGCAAATGGCGTGGTGGCCGCAAACTCCTGAAGCTGCTGGAAAATCGTAAGCGCCTTCAGCTCGGATCCACCGGTGGCGTTTTTCAAAACCGCGAATAGCTTCTCGGTTTCCCGGGTAGCATTCACGATGCCACCAATGGCCGAGAACGCAGCGAATACGCCACCGATCACTGCAGCTGTCTTACCGAACCCATTCAGTACGCGCTGCCAAGCTGTGGTTTCCTGCCTGGCAGCTTGCATGGATGCTTTCACCCCTTTCGTGCGGGTATCAAGCTCTTTCAGCTCCTTCGCGGCCATTTTAAACTCCTCACTATCCACAGGCAGCTTTACCAGCAACCTACGCAAGTCCCGCGCGCGGGATTCCATCTCCTGAAGGGTTTTTGCGGCTTGCGCATTGTTGATCGTCAATATGAGATCAGCTCTATCGGTTCTAAGGCTCATTTGGGTTTTGGTTGGGGTTTATGCTTGGTATGCCTTCTTATTATGCTCGGCCACGGCATCGGTCCAGACCCGGATCAATAAGTCGTACCCGACCTCGATGTCTCGTGTCTTGCCCTTATTCCACCAGGACCGTTTGGGCGCAGTTCTTTTCTTCCTGTAATTGGTAAGAATGCCCCAGGCAATGCGATTGAGAATTCGCTCTCTGGGCTGGCCGATATACTCGAAGCCGTAGTCCTTTTGGCCGTTTGATTTGGCAAACTTGGATAGGCCTTCCGCTTCGGCCCACTCCTTCAGAAGTTCAATCATCTCCTCGCCGCCCGGATTCTCATAGCGTCGGCGCATGTCTTGCAAGCGGCCATAACTCTTGGCCATGAACACAATGAAGTGCAGCCCCTTGTCAGGCTGCGAATTGACTTTCGCGTCGAGCGACCTTAAAAGGTCCTTACTATTCACCAACCCTCGGTTGACAACGTCGTTGCGCCGGTTCTGCAAAAACTCGAGCGCAAATGGGCGGAGCCACTGGCTAATTGCTTGGTCTGGGGTCATGCCCCAAAGGTGCCACAGCACTGACCCGCCGCCATAGGACACAAAAAAGCCCGACCGTTTCCGGAAGGGCTTTTTTGTCGGCATCTTTACTTCAAATCTTCTCACCTGCCGAGATAATCGGAATTCCGATTATTTAGGCGTGGCCGGATCAAAAGACCTAAAAAAAAGAATAAACAGGGCCTTTGGCGCTTTAGTTAGCCTGCGAGGGCGGTTACCTTCTCCTTTCCAATCAGAGATTTCTCCGTCCGAGAATCTAATCCCGGTTTCGGCTTCTACCCATCGAATAAAGTCGCGAGCGGTTTTCCCCGTAGATTCAAATTTTTGTTTTAGTTCGAGATTATTCATTGCGGAAGTGTAAAACGTAGCGAAGAATTCCTTTTGCCTCATTATCAAAAATCGCCTTACTCTCAATAATATTAAAGAGGTGTGAAAACTCGGCTGCATGTTCGGGGTGGTTTTCCATAGCGTCATCAAGGAGGGCCAGGGTGGAGTTCAGAAGAAATCTTGAATTTTCCATTGTATTAATGTTTGAGTTTTGCAACGTTGCATTATTGCTTCGCTGGTTGAGAGCACAAAGGTATTGTTTCGTAAATTACGAAACAATACCTTTGGCAATTATTTTTTTAAAAACTTGAACTCGAGCGCGTGGCATCACTTCCCCTCCGGGAAAGGCAGCGCAGTCTGCCCCGTAAAACGATTGAGCCGAATATCCTCAATTGTGGTATCAATCTCTTTCATCTTCGATTTCAGTTCCCGCACCGTTTGATTGGCCAGTATCAACTGTTCTTCAGTCCGCTCCCTCAAGTCAATCATCTGCGACTCGTATTCGTTCTCACGGATCCACACGTCAATACTTTTGTAAGTGTCCAGCATCTTCTCCCGAAGCCATGCCATGAAGCGGTATTGCTTCTCGACTGAGCCCGGCTTTCTTTTATCATTGCTGATACTAGCAACCCAGGCGTAGAGGTCAAAAATTGACATACAGTTCATCTCTCGACGCTTGTTATCAGCCCCAACTGTATAGTCTAGCCTATATAGTTGAGCGAAAAAAGGATGCGCTTTAAGCCAACTGTCCTGAGTTTGGTAGTTAACATCAAGGAGCTCGCAAACGGTTTTTACTGGCACCATCCGATGCCCATCTTGGATTGGGCAGGAGATTTTCACATTGTCGAACGTTAGTTCGGTCGGTGTGATGGAGATAACATCTTTTTCCATAAATTATGAAGTTTTAGTAGTGACAGGTTTATCCCTCAGCCGATAATGCGCATAAGCCGCCTGAATGAGCGCGGATTGCTGTAACAGCAATCCGCGCTCATTCAGGGCAGAAGTAGCCATCTCGTCAAGCTCATCAACCAGGAGGATGGTGAGGGCAGCATTGTTTAGAGCAGTCAGGCTTTCAAAGCAGGACCATTCGTCAGAGGTGCGTTGCGAAAACATCCGCTGTGCACTCTGGAGATCGCGAAGGTTGCCTTCGCGGGTTGTTTTTTCGTCGGGTAGCATGACAGAAAAAAGTTTGCACGGCTACCCTGGAAGGCTACCCAACATCTGCCGCTAGGGAAGACGTGGCAACCAGGGAGCCGCTTATTTTAACCAAGAAATGAGAGTCGAAATTGCTTCGACAGATGTTGAGTAGCGGGACAAAGGTAATGCAAGGTTTTGAATTCACTCAATCTTTCTCAGCCAGAACATTTCTCCAAAGGGGTGTGCCGGGTGGATGTTGCGCACTTCCAGCACACTATCGCCCAGGAAGTCAATCTTCCAGATGCGCGCCGGGTCGTGCAGGTCGCCGCCTATGAACACCGTATCCTGCCGGGTGGCATAAGGATACTCCAGCTCCGTGATCGTGGCGCCGAACTCCTCCAGGCGCTGCACCATAAATCCGCCGTAAAACGCATACTGCCAGTCTGGCCCAATGGGCATGAGTCGCCGCCATCGGCCCTCGAGACTTGGGGTGTGGCATGGGGCATCTGGCAGATGGTTTTCTGCGCAGGCGGAGAGCAGGAGGAATAAGGGGAGTAAGTAACGCATGGCTCAAAATTATAAAAAAGGCCGGAACGAATGCAATGCACCCGTCCGGCCCTCAATTCACAATTATCACATCATCGTACCGGCTGGGGCTGCGCCGTCTTGCGGACGAACTTAGCTCCAACCCAGCGGGCAAGACGATTGAGCGGATTTTTTGCAGCCTTCTCGGCTGCCGCTCTTTGTTTCTGAAATTCGGCAAAGCCGGTCTGTAGTTGCTCCTTTGTGGCCAACAGGGTCAATTTTGTATAATTGAATCGGCGGTACATTTTTGCGCCACCTGGTCCGGGGACACCAAGGACCTCGAACTTTACCCAGTCCGCCGCTACCTGGACAACCAGTCCGCGTTGCTTGCTTGGTCCATGGGCCACGGCGTCTCCAACGCGGATCTTATTTTTTCGGGCGATGCCCGACACGTGCGGGCGATTGATTGAAACTTGCATGTGTTGATGAATTATAATGGTGAATTACTCGCAGCAGTCCTCCGTTTCGCAGGCTGCGCCGGTTAGTTCAAATTCAGTGCGCCATCCCCAGTCGTCGTCGCCGCTCCACTTGTATTTCTGCTCGGAAATTGCGCCTTCCATATCAAAAAGGAAAGGCGTTGGGTGCGTCTCGCTGTCAGCCTGCATCCGTTGTAACACCTGCTCCGTAAGCAGGTGCATCTCGTCGAGTGCATCATCTTGAACATCTTCGGCCCCTCCTGGCGCATCCGTGAGGCATAAAAAAGCCGTATGAAAGTCGCGCACCAGCGTCCCGTTACGGCGCAGGCGCATCTCGGGCGTTTCCAGCCAAAGCACAGGGTACTTCAGCGAGCTCAGTTGCCGGTTCAGAATCCGGTCGGAGTTGCCGTACACAAACGAGCAGCCGAATTCGGCTGCCAATTCGGCGAAATACAACTTTAGCGTGGCGGGGTTGGTAATCATGGCTCAAAAGTCAAAACCTTGCGTGGCGCACAATAGGACAGAAGTCGAGGCTACTCTTGCCCAAAACTTTTAGAGGCAACTTTTTGCCGCAGGGCATCGGCTTTTTGTTGCCGGATCCGGTCCACCAGGAATAGGCACAGATCATGGAAGGGTACCTGGTACACGAGCTTCACGTCTCGCCCAAAGGGGCCGTCAATGGCCAGGCTAAAATACACCGACCACCAGCCCAGGGAAGGAGCCGTGCTTCCCTGCTTTTCTTCACCCTCAGGCTGCTCGAAAAGCACCTTGCCGTAAGAATTTGCGATGAACTCTTTCACCCCGGCGAAATACAGGATCACTGCTGTCCGGATGTCTTCCGGCAGATCAGCGAAGTGATCGGCCCGGGCCTGTGCCTCGCTTTTGCTGAGTAGTGGCGCGCGCCGGTCGCCGCGCGTGATGGCGGCTGATTCGTCCTGGTGCGCCTCGCGGCAAAGGGTGCCGCAGAGCATCAATATGCTTTTCTCCTGCCCGGTTTCAGCCCACTTGCAGAACGCCTCATCGGCAATGGCGTACTCGATGGCCACGAGGTTCACGCCGTGTGTTTTGGGCAAAAAGTATTCCTGGCCCTTGTATTCAAACTGCGTGATTCTGGGCGAAGGATGGGGCATTGCTTCCAGCCAGGGCATCGCCTCCAGGAGCGCAAAGGCCTGGTCGTCACTCAGGCGGCGGAATACGCCTTTGGGCAGCTTCAGCAGGTAGCGGATGGCTGCCATCTTCCCGGCGTCGCCGGCATGAGAAAGCAGCGCGCGCCACAACGGCAACCGCCGCGACTCCTCTACCTCATCGAATGAGGCAGGAAGTACGCGGCGGTAGGTGCTGCTGAGGATGCGCCACCGGCGCGGGATTTTGATCTCGACCGGTATTGGCATGGTCTGCTTAGGCTTCGGTTTCGGGATTAGGCTTTTTGAAGCGCGAGCTCCATCTTTTCACCAGGTTCACGTTGCTGCCTAGGGCGCTGAGGGTGTCCTCGATGAGGTACTCCAACTCCTTGTCTTCAATCTCGAAGCGAAGCTTCACATAAGACAGGAGGTCCTGGCGTTCCTGCGGAGTGAGCGCGAGAAAGCGTTGCAGCGGATTGCCGATGTCCTTGATTGCGGCGGCGGCTTTATCCCACAAGGGATACAAGTATTGAAGGTCGAGCAAGTTGAACTTGCCGTCTTCAGCGGCCTTATTGAAGGCTTCCACGGCGCCAAATGCGAAATCGAGTACTTCTTTTAACTCCTTGAGGTTGTTCTCCGAATTCATTGTATTGAGGTGAATTTAGTTAAGCGGTTACAGTGGCCAGCGCACGGGCCTTCTCTTTCGGGGAGTCTCTGCGCTGCTCCTGGGCGGGTTTGGATCGGGTCGGCTCCGGCGTGACGAGCTTTACGGATGAGCGCAACTTGTCAATCAGCTTGCAGGCTGATTCTTTACGCTTCATGTTGCTGGCGACTAGTTCGTTTTTCATTTGTCAATTGATTTTGCGATTCTGGCCACATCGTCTCGCAGATCACCGATGGCATCGGCTACGGCATCGAGCGCCTTAATGGCGTCGTAGTTTGCAGTTAACATCTCACGCTGAAGCTCCACCGATTGCCTGTGTAAATACACCACTGCCGTAGACAGCGCCACGACCGCCGCCGCCAGCGAATACAGCATCAGCCGGAGGATCGGGTTGGTGATTGCTTCGTAGGTGAGTTGTACGGCTTCTTCGTTCATTGTCCAGCGGGGATCCACCAAGAGGTGTATTTTGGGAACTGCTCGGTGAAATCACCGATTTGTTCCGGAGTGAATTCGCGTGGGCGCACCAGGTCTTTACGCCCGGGCAACTGAATGCCGTGGGTGTAGTCTGGGCCAACGTATTCGAGGTGCACAAACGTGACCTCAGCCATCGAGACTGCGGCTTCTTGAAGCGCAGTCTCGATATTGCTGGGGGTTTCTTGCTCCTCCGTTTTTTTGGTTCTAGGCATGACTAGTAAGTGATTGTACCAGTATAGAAGTAAGGCGCGTACGCCGACTGCCATACGATGGTTACTTCGTAGCCGTTTTTCGGATCGGTGGTTTCACGCACCCGCACCGTACAGCCGTTGCTTTTGCTTCCAACCAGGCGCGGAGATCCGTTACGGTCTGGGATGATTGCAATGAGGTTGTCGCCCGTCAATCCGTTAAAAGTGTGGGTCTTGCCCGCCTCCAACTTCTGGACGAATATTTTCACCTCAGTGTTCCAAAGGCCGTTTTCGTCCCGTTCGCATGCCCAGCTTGCGCCATCCTTTGCGAAGCCCCAGCGGAAAAATTTACCCGCAGCAATAGCCGGTGGGCCGACAACGGGAGCGCGATAAGTGATGTTGCTGGAAATTTCGTGAGTGCCCGCACCAGCGGCGGGTATTGCAAGAATCTGATCCTCGCAGGTTATAGCAAGCTCTCGGTCGAGGCCGGGAGCATTGACGCCACCACAGAAGGCTGCGATCTCGTCAATGGTGCACAAACATTCATCCATGGTTTAAAAGAGATTGGCCGAAGAAACGGCAGGTTTTTAGTTGGGTTTGGTTGGCTTTAAAGGGCCTTAATCGCGCTGGAATTGCCCGTGATGAGCGTTTCCAAGAGGCCTTTGTCCTGGGAAATCTCCTGAGGCGTCTTGTGCCCTTCTTCCAGAATCACGCCATGCACGATAAGGTAGTTTTTGCCTTTGAACTTGACAGGTTCGCCGGTTTTGACAACGACTACTTTGCCGTCGCCTTTGGTAGCACGTTCTGCTTCAAGGTCAGACATGAGCTGCGCAATGCGTTTTTCCTGTGCAGCAAGAGCCTCACCTTGTGCGGCCTGCATAGCACTCAATTCTTCGGGCGATAATTGAACCGGGTTTGCCTCTTTGGATGCGTTTTCCATATTAAGTTGGAATCTAAATTTTGTGAGAAGGATGGCGAGCCAGATTACCCTGGCCCGCCGTGCTTGATTATGGTGTGGTGAGCGACTACGCCTGGTCGTTTACAACCAGGATTCCGTTTTTCTGAAGAAGGATTTGAACGCCCATGCGGAAGTCCATCCAGAATTGGAGTACCCGGATGTCATCCTTCACATTGAATTGGGTATCTGTCGGGCTGTCTATGCCAATCACGAGATTCTCGCGAGGCGTCATGATGATCCGATTGGATCCAGCCAAGCCATTGATCGGGATGATGCGGGTGTTGCCATTACCCAGTTCGTACTCGACGCCTCGGTACCCTGCATCGGTAATTTGGATGTACGCAGGATCCACCTTATAGGCATCCTTGTAGGCGATGCGATAGACATCATAGAGTTGATAAGACATTAGGATATCCACACCACCTTCTTTGTAAGGCGTCAATACTTGCGCCCACATTAAACGCAAATCGGCGATAATGTCAACACTGGTGCTTGGGCCCGTGACCACAGCATTGATGTCTCCAGCCGCAAGGGCTTCCACAATGATCTGGAGGTATCCGTCAAAAGTCTGGCGCAGGAAATCTCCATCGGCTGGCGACGCCTCTTCTACTCCCTGCCAAACGGCAGTCTCAAACTCCTGCATCAACTTGCCCATCATTTTTTCCATGACGTAAGCAGCATACGGCCAGTCGCCTGGGTTCTGGCCCTTTTTACGGAGCGCGCCCAGGTAAGAGGATTCATACTGTTGTGGTACGATTTCGAAATCCACCTTATTCAGCACGGTTTTCAAGATACGTGGCTTGAACGCAGCGGCATTGGCTACCGGCGCAAATGCTTTGCCCCAGCGGCGCGTGAGGTTATCCCCCACTTCCAGCTGAGTAATTACTTTTTCGCCCTTGATCCCTTCGTGGATCTGGGCCAGATCGGCGGTTTTGAAGCCGTAGAACATCTCACAAAAGAGATCATCGGCATAGGTGCGAACATAGTCCTGAAACGCAATCGCGTATTCGTGATTTAAGCTGTCCATTTTGTTTTTTGGGGTTTACTCAAGCCGCATCCGCACGGAAAAAGCGCGGACGGGCAGAGCTGGTTTTCAGGTTTGGGTTTGTATCGTTGGCTATGCAGCCTTTCTCTTTTGTCTGGCTTCGTAGGACGCCATGGCTTTGGCCGTAATTGGGTCTTTCTGGAAGGTTTTTACACTGGAGCCTTCATCACCGGCAGCGCCAGTGGTGTGTTCATCCGCGGGTTCTGCTTCCAGTTCCGTGATGCGCTTGTTGGCGGCTGTCAGGGCCGTTTCCTTTTCCTGCACAGTGGTTTTTAGGGCCTCTACTTCCTTGGTAATTGCCGAGAACTTTTCGGTGAGCGCACTCATGGCCGTTTCGGCTTCCTGCATTTTGCTGCGCAGGGCGGTCAGTTCTTGCGGCGTGATGGTCAGCTCCTCGGTAGGCGCTTCCTTACCGAAGAAAATTTCTTTAAGATTCATGGTAAACTTTTTGGGGGTTTTGGGTTCGATGCCAAGGGCTTTGAGAATCTCAAAAACCTTATCAGGCTGTGCCTGGGCAAATGTTTTCAACTCAGGATTTTCAGCAATGAAGCTGAGGAACTGTGATACGAATAGGTGCGGGTTGGCATCATTGCTAAAAAGCGCATCCGTGGCCGCACCGGCCTCCACCAGGTCGGTGTAGTAGTGGTCTTGAAATTCGACGAATATTTCGCCAAATTCATCCTTCAGGTTTGTGAACGGCGGGCCGTAATAATCCTCATTGATGATTAGGTTGTGCTTGTTGCCGTTGGGGTTTCTTTGGTAGTAACCCTTCACGCTGAACACAATGCTCGACATGATAAAGTCGGGCTGCTCAGCCGCCATTTTAAGCACCCAGGAGCGCATACCTGGATGGGTAGGGCTTTCCTCTGATGCCGACAAAAGGTGCAAGTCCGCAATTTCCTGAAGCTTTCCGTTCACTTCGCGCAAGCGGAAGTTTTTGAAAAGCCCCAGCTGGGTGCCCATCGTTTCGCCACTCGCTGAAGGATGCCCAAAGCGAGCCTTTAGGCCGCGCTTGGCGTAGTGTTTCACATCGTATTTCACGATGTTCTCGATGAACTCCGCTTCCAGGTGAACGCCATGCCCTTTAGCAGGGCCTTCCTGTACCATGACCACATCCGGAATGATGCCGTTGTCGGCATCAATACTGCCAGACTCAAAACCTCCCTCTGTGGGGCGGCTTCGCATCCAGCGTATGTTTTTAATTTCTTCAGGGGTCATGGTCGTAAGAGGCTGTGAAGGATTTTAGGATGGATCGGGCGACTATCTACAGGTTACGGTGTAGAAGAATTTCAGGTCCGCCGTAGAGGCTGTGACCGCCGTTCCTGCGGCGTTGAGGGCAAAACCTGCGGCAGTAGTCGTGGCGAAAACCCGGGCCACCATCGTGGCCGCGAAGGTGCTCGAGGGAGTAAGTACTACCCTGCACCCATTCGGGCAAGCAACCGGAAGTGTTACCGTGGCGATTACACCGGTCGTAGTGGTGCTCGTTCCGGTATCAATGTCAATTTCACCGCTGAGTCCATTTCCAACAATTGATACCGTGGGGCTTCCGCCTGCTGCTGCGCCTGCTGCGATAGTAGGTGCTCTGGCATCCGTGCCGATTAGCTGTGGAGTTGCTCCTCGCACAATGTTGCGGAGGGCCACCAGGCGCATGGCTGTGGTAGAGTCAGTAGCGGAGGTCTTGATAGAGTCCATGTGGCCGGACCACAAGTTTGCCTCTCGGCTGGAGTATCGGCTAAGAATATGGGTGGATTTGCCAGAAACGTTGTACCGTACTGCAATACCATTTTTAGGGAGCAAATGATTGAATTGTGCCGTGTTGGCGCGTAGGTGGGTGTTCTCCAGCCAGGCGAGCTTCTGGTTTGCGGTACTCAAGCCTGCGATGCTAACAGTGCTGATATTAGCCTTGTACACGCTGGCCCGGGTTTCGACCAGGCGAGCTTCAAATACTTCCGTGTTGCGGTTGTAGGTGAAGTAAAGATCGTCAAGTCCATATAGATGGTTTTTTACGCCACTGGATACGACTTCGGCAGAACCTGCCGTAAGGGTAAGGGTTTGTGCGCCAAGCGGGCTGAGATATGCCAAAGCGAGGAGCACTGTAAAGAAAAGAGCCTTTCTCATGAATGGTTTTTTGGGGTTGAAAATTGAATGCTTCAATCGTAGGTACAAAAGTGCCTGGTGCTCGCGTGGGCGGGTAGGACACGAAAAAAGCCACCCTGCATTGCTGCGGGGTGGCTACCTTTCTAACACACTCAAAACTTTCTCATAGGGGCATTTTTAGCCCGAAAATGCCGAGGAATTCCGGTAGAAGATCCAGCCCGCTCAAAAGCGAAATCGCCACAATCATGGATACCATGCAGATGATTACGATCTGCCAAATTCGGCGCACGGTTTTCATCTCATATCGAATACGTTGCCAGTCAGCCGCTATGCTGACCAGTACTGCAGTGAGTAAGGCAAGGGTGGGTTTTTTCATTGCCGGAAAGGATTTTTGGAAGGCTGCCTTTTTCGATACATCAACACCACATCGGGATTGAACTTCACCCCGTTGGTGTCGTAAAAAGTTTCCTCGATGTAAACCTCGTCTGCATCTTGGACGATTCTGCTCACCCGCCAACCAGGTAAAACCTCCACACGGATGTCATATTCAGGGTAGCCAGCGAATATTTTAACGGAATCTATATAGATTACGAACACGCACATGGTGTCCCGCTGTTGCGCAGCACAGAGCTGCGCAACAGCGCATAGGAGCGAAGCGAGCAGTAGTTTTTTCATTGTGAAACTTTGTAGTGCATTTTGTATACACTGCCATTCACAGCAGTATTGCCAAGCGTGCCGGATTTGATAATGAATTCATCTACTGTGATTGAAGATTCATCACAATGCCACAGTCGTCCACCACCTGCGAGGTAAAGCATCTGCCCCGCGTTTTCGTTGGCTGAGGTGATGTTCACCGCCTTGGGGACTACATCGTAGTCCGTGTGAAAGTCGAGCGTGACGACCGTCGCGTTGGCCACAGGAGAGCTACCCACCGTAACCGTGATCACGCCGCCCAGGTCATTGCCTACCACAGAGGCCGAAGCGCCTGTGCCTGCGCCTGTGCCCACGGTGACTGTAGGCGTTGGGCGACAGCTTAGGCGCTGCCAGTCGGTTCCATCATAGACACACTTGCCCTGGATGGTCGTGTTCCAGAATTCAAGCCCTTCTACCGGGCTTGCAATGGCTAACATTTCTGCGTTTGTGCCGCGTGGGCCGAGGAAGCCGCGTGTGGCACTATTTACCTGAAGGGCCGCAGAGGACTCATTTGTGCCGCCTCCGACCATAGCACGTTGGTTGCCAATGATCCGAAAAGCTTCGTTCGTAACAGCGCTGTTGACTGTGTTGAATACGATGTCAGAGGTTCGAGTAGCGTCGGTAGCGTTGGTCCATACTGCGTCCATGGAAGCGATGTCCCGACTGCCTATCAATCCTGCTTGTGATACCATTTGTAATCTAGTACCAAAGCCTGCAACGGTGGTATTCGTTGAGGCGGTGTTTAAGTTAATGGCAACAGGGGCATTAGTCGTTAAACTACTCCTTGATAGTTGTACTATACCAGAGCTATTACCTATGATCGTGGCTCCAGTGGTATTGCCGAATGTCATGATAACAGATCCGCCGCCAACGACAAAGTCTGTTGTCGGCACGATCTGGTCATTGTCTATTCTCAAAGCCGACGCTGTGCCGATCGTCAAAGAGCCCTCTGCGTCGTCGGCCCTGTCAAACTTGAAGGCTTCTGCCAATGCCCCGCCATTGTCGCCTAGCATAATCCCAAATGCGGCTTCGCGGCTTGCATGGGTTGCTGTGGTCCAGTAGGAACGAATCCGCGCCATTTCTTGGTCATTGGTCGTCGAGCTTTCGCCACGGAAAAGGATCCCGTTGCCGAAATTCGCAGCCGCCGTGCCCGTGCTGTTGATGTTCAGCGCAAGCTGGTCGGTGACGGTATTTGTCGCAGCGACGCTATTGGTGGCCGTGATGTTTTTGTTTGTCCCGATGGTCAGAACCGTCGTGTTATTCTGTTCCAGCGAAACGGTGTTGTTATCGTTTGACCCTATCACAAACCCTGCACCGAAGGAGTTACCATTGTTATTCACATCCCCCCCGCCGCCGCCCGTTGCGGCGATGGTGACAATCCCGTCCAGGCCAGTGCCGGTCGTGGTCAATGTGATGCCAGAGCCTTCTGCCAATTGCACTGACCCCCCCGTATTTGACAATGTCACAGTGTGCGTTGTAGCATTGCTTGTGTTCGATAGGGTTTGTAGTTCGTTCGTGATGCTGCCATCTACTTCCGTTGCCGTGATGGTGATATTGGTGCCGGAAGCCGAAAAGGCATTTATTCCCCCTGCTGTAAAGGTCACGTCGCCGCCTGTGGATGAATTCAGTGTGACCGGCGAAGCCGTCCCCGTAAAGCTTAAATCGGTAGCCCCACCCGCATCGTCTGCTGGGGCCCATGCCGTACCGTTCCATTTGATAGCCTGGCCACTTGTTGCGCCGGCTTGAGCAATTTTGCTCATGGTGACGTTTGCATCTAAGATTTTAGCAGTCGTCACATTAGCGTCTAGGATTTTGGCTGTAGTGACGTTGGCATCTAAGATTTTGGCTGTAGTGACGGCATTATCGGCGAGGTCTTCAGCGATGATGGTACCATTCGCAATTTTGTTCGAGGTGACGGTGCCGGTTACTATCGCCGTTACGCCGTCTGCATTGATTGCGATGTCTCCGGACATAGGCACCACCGCCGCGACGTTAGTCAGACTCCCAACCCAAATGCGGGCGTTTTGGAGTGCAGACCCTACAGGGCTTACACCCGTGATGGTCGTATTAGCCGCTTCGGTCAGCCTCCCATCAGCGTCCACCGTGAAGGTAGCTACTTGTGTGCCGGAGCCATACGACCCCGCCGCGACCGCGGTGCTGGCCAATTCACTCGGGCCAACCGCGTTCGCCGCAATCTCATCAGCACCCACGCCGTCCGTGGCGATTTGCGCTGTGCCGATGCTGTTAGCCGCGATGTTAGCCGTTATTTCGGTTTCGTTGTTTGCCGCGTCATCCGCAAGCGTGAATGTCACAATGCTGCCATCTAAATAGTTGGCCGCTGCTCGCGCCGTTTGCCCTACGCCTGCATCGCGCAGAGTCTGGTAATTCGTGCCGGTCGTGATGTTCGTATTGGCCGCTGCTGTCAAACGCCCATCGGCATCCACCGTAAAGGTGGCCACTTGGGTGCCAGAACCATACGAACCCGCCGATACTGCGGTGCTGGCCAATTCACTTGGCCCAACCGCATTCGCAACGATTTGCAAGTTGCTGAACGCTCCACTTAGGTCGCCACCCGCCGTGCTGGCTGTAGTGATGTCGTCGGATGCATCTGTGTCTCCGGTGTTGGTGATGGTTAATTGATTCGTAGCGCGGCTCAGTTGAATGCCCGTGCCTGCGGCGAAGGTTACGTCCGTGCCGCTATCTGAGTTAAGCGTGAAGGGCGAGGATGCGCCCGTAAACGTCAAGTTCGCGCCGCCACCGCCGCCACCGCCGCCTTCGATGGTTTGACCGTATTCATATACTGCCTGGGCCGTTGGCATCTCGCGATGAGTGGAGGATGCGTCAATGGTATCCGTGATGCTTGTGACGTACTTGGAAGTATCCAGGCCAACACGCAGTTTTTTGCGAGCGATTTGGACATCCTTGGTGTCAGTGCTGCCCTGCGCTGCGCAGGAAGCGGTGAAAAAGAGAAGGGCAAAAAGCCCGAAGAATCGTGTTAAATGGCGTACCATATTTCAATTGTATTTAACCCGGCCAGGCCGGAAACATGAATAGATGTTGTGGATTCGGTGCGCAGGGTTTGCGCGAAGGTGTGCCCTTCTCCGCCGAGCAGGTCTTGTGGGCCACCCAGCTCGTCGCCGTCCGGATTGAGGCCGATAGAGACGGTTTGAGCGGTATCTCCTTTCACAAATACTGCGGTAAGCAGCACCCCGCTGGGGACTGCATATTCGTAGGCATCCTCGGAGGTTGAAATCACCACCTTGATGATATCGCCGTCGCCGATCTGGCAATACCAGAACTCTACGGAGTTGGATCCGTCCAATCCGCTCAGGAAAATATCCGTAGCAGCGGTGGTACGAAGTGCCTGGGCAAAGTTGAATGCCTCGTCAGCGGCCAGGTCTTGTGGCCCGCCAAGCTCGTCGCCTCCAGCAGTGAGGCCGATTGAGACGGTTTGATCAGCATTGGAGCGCACCCAAATGGCGATGAGCAACACACCTTCAGGGATGCTCTGTGTAAGCGTTGCGGAGGAGGTGCTGACGGGTAAACGTACTACTTCGGCATCGCTGACCGATGAGGATCCAGGCGGGATTGATCCGCCGCCGCCTCCACTGCCGCCAATCACTTCTAGCACTCCTGTGAAATAAGGAGCGGGCTTGCTTAATTTGAGCAAGCCCTCGAATGCGTATCCATTTGCGGCACTCCTATCTCCTGAGTCTCCAGCCGCTTTGAGCCGGATGTAGGGGAGGAAACGCCGCGTATCGTCCTGATAGGTAACAACCAGGTGGATACGGCGATTCATGAGTTTGGCCCGGAGCCACTCTACCGATGCGCTGATGCCCCGCACGCTGGCGCGAAAGACGTATGCTATTGAATCGCCCGAAGGCGAGGCTATGTCTGTGTTATCTGAGAGTCGAGCGGTAAGATTGTCCGCTTCAAAAGCATAAGCGGCCTTGCCTGGTTTGAAGGTCAATTCCGATATCGCCGGCACGATGTGCCACGCCGGATCTGATTCAAGATCAAGCGGATCTATCATCGCAACTCCCTTTAAGCCGGGAGGTGGCTTCAAACAAGCTTTCCTTATCGCGTGTAGATCAGCAAACATAATATAGGAGTTTGAAAAGTGCGGCCCCGCGCGGTTTTTGGGGGTTTAGCCGTTGGCAGAAGCGTGTTCCTGATTAGCAGGTGCGGGGCCGCTATCTTTTTCGTCACAAATGTGCGGGGCCCCTGATGGGGGTGGAAGGACGTAGGAAGGATCGAGCAGTGGCAGTATAGCCCTGGCGAACTTGCGATCTGTCTTGATTCTGTGCCGAATATGAGCGAGGGCCCGGTAAATGTTAGCGCGGTGCTTCTTGAACTTGCGTTTGATTTCGCCAATGTCTCGTCCACCTCGCACGGCGTAGATATATATGTATCCATGTCGAGCGAGTATTTCCCTACGCCGGATCCGGGCGGCTTCTAACCTGGCATCGAGTGCCCGACAAAGCTCATCCAGGGCTGCCTGGTTTATTGCTTCGACGCTGTTGTCGCGATACTGCCAAATCCGCGATTGAGGTCGGACAGTTCGCGAAATATTTGTCGCGGAATTGGCAAGAAACTTTTTGCGAAAACGAGAGTATTCCCGGTATGCCGACTCCTGTGAAAAGTCGTCGTCTGAAAGGCTATACTGAGCGTAAAAATCGCGGAGTGCCGACATGGCCAAACCCTTGCCCGGGAAGCGAAGCGAACACGCATGCATGTGTCGGGAAAGTTGTTCGAGATGGAGGCGGTGAATCACTACGCCGAGACGCAGCCCCTGGGCTTGGATTTGTGCCGCGAGCTGAGCAGGCACCTTGATCTCCAATCCGGATTTTACCACCGCCTCCTCCTCAGGTGTGAAGCGTGTTGTCGTGCGATCAATCCTTATCACGTCTGCCAGCCAATCGGCGCGGCCTGGTGAAATGGGCTGAAAGCCTTCGTATTCAGTACGAAGTATTTTTTCGCTGAAAGATGACAGCGGCAAAAATATGACCATGGATTAAGCGTGTATATTACCAAACAAGCTAAAACCTTGCCAATTTTGCAAAGAATAAGCTATTTGTTTGCAAATTACTTAAATAATCGTAATCATAGATGCCTCTATTTGCACCTTGCCCTTATCTCGGAGCTTTTGCACCGAGATGTTTTTAAGGAAATAGTCCATGTTGCCCACCCGAACCTTGTCCTCGAAGGAGAACGCTGTGAGCTCTGCAATGGGCAAATGAAAGACCTGCTTCACGTGCTTACCATTACGCAGGGCTTCCGACCAGCGGCGGTGGTATTTTTCGTACAGGCCGTATTCGCCAAACCAGTTGAGCGATTGGGTCGCTTCCCCGACCTCGACACCGTTAGTGACGAGCTTTGCTTTGGCTCCTGCGCCCCCTACCCCATCCAGCCACACGCTGTTACCATTGAGCGTGGTTCGGTTCGCGCCGATGATACAGTCCTGAAGGCCACGATAGAAGATCAAGGCGCAAGGGAAATCGGTTTGTTCCCATTGATATCCGTCGTTGTCAATCCATCCGCTGTAGGGGCCATTCCAGGCCGCGAAGGTGATGAACTCAAAAAGGGCTTCCATGCCAGCTTCATAGTCTGGTCCATCGCCGACGCGAACACCACGGTGACAAAGTGCCAACCGGTCGCCGAAATTGGGATCGGTGAACTCGATATAATTTGAGTTGGTCTCGATGTAGTAATCGCCCAGGGCAATTGGCAAGGAAACGTCTATCGTGGTATTGATCACAATCGCATCCTCCACGGGTGGCGCGAAGGGCGGAATGGATTGCGGCTGATTGTAATTATAGTAACCCGGTGCCTTTTGCGCATCTTCCGGGATGATGACTGGATTGTGCAGCGCGTACTGTGTCCAGTCGTGTTTTGGCGCTCTCTGAATCACCGTGTTGAGCGGTGTAAGAGCGATTTTTTTCTGGAAAATATTGGTGAATAATCCGAGCCCCCACTGCGCCACGAGTCTTTTCAAAAAGTCCGCCTGAAGGATTGGAGGCAAATGTTTGTTTAGCTCGAAAGAGTCTGGGAGGGCAGGTGCTCTTGGATCGGTACCAATCAAGACTCGGGCATCTACATTATTGAACACGTAGAGCCTCCCAAGTTCGAGATCGTTCCCTTGCCAGTTGTTGATGAATTGGTATCCGGTGGGTGCGAACATCCGCTCCAGGAGGTACTTCAATCGAACGAAAGGCGTGACAACGGATCCGGAGGCTAAGGTGAACAATTCGGTAATGTCGTTCCATGGGTTGAATTGTGGATTGTCGTCCGCATTGTACACGTGAAAAAATATATGGTCATAATCTTCCGGCTCATTGGCGGTGGCCTTCATATAGTTAGCCCAGGAGCTTGGGGCTACCGTTCTCGGGCCTTCCAAATCAATCTGAGGGAGCGTTTGCTCCTTCAGAGATTCTATTGGGTTGGAGATGAGTGAAAGCCTGGCCCGGGTTTGGTCCACCTCGAAGATCTTGAGGGTGCCAGGGAATAACCTCACCCCATCGGCATAGGCGCAAGCGCCCTCGATGATGGTGACCCGGGCGGCATTGTCCACACGCTGCGGGTTGTTCAGCTGGCTTCGCATCAGGGGCGTGAGTGGCACTTCTACCGGGAAGGAGTAGGAGCCTGGCAAAGCGCTGGTGGCGTTGGTGGTAAATACCTGGTTGCTCAGATTGAACTGCAATTGCATATCCGGCGGGGTATCCAGAAATTCACCTGAGGGGAGTTCTATTCGCCACATATTTTAGGGGTTATGACCGGCATCAAGCCAGGCGGTTTTCACCTTCAGGGACAAGCTGTACAAATCCCCGTCAGACTCATGCGTACTGAAGCTGCTGGTATCTACCACCAATTTCAGGAAGCGTTTGCTCCGAGTGTCAATGAGCCAGACATCGCCGTAGAGCAATTGCCGTAGATGCTGTATGTAGTAGAGCTCGTGATACCCGGTGTTCAAATCGAACACCTTTTGGCCCTCGGCATTGAAATTGATAATCTCGCCTTCCTTGATACTGAAATCACTCGTTCTAGCGCGGCGGGCGATATCGCGGGAAACATCCTGCCCAAAGGCGGTTTTGCCTCGAAACAGCACGGATTCGCAGCCCCCCAGTCCATTGTCGAGCAGAGCGTAAATATCCCAGTCTGTACAGGGCTTGATGATGTAGAATACCTCGTGGATAGTTTCCACCCCGGATCCGGCATTGCCCTTGAGCCGGAAGGTGTAGTACCAGGGTAATAGCCCTGCGGTGGGCGGCGTGATGGCTGATGCGTCGTAAGGTGTGGAGCGGATCCAGTACACTTTTTTGGCCAAGAGGGTGAACGCGGATCCGGATGGGGTTTCGATGGTGACGGTACCGTCTTCCCAGGTGACTTCGAATTCAACGCTGCATGCGGTGATCTCTACTTTGGTGTAGATATATGCCCAATCTGGCTGCACGTCGGTGACGGGCTTGCGGAAAGTGCCACCATCGGCGCGGGTATAGCCATGCAGTGGGATGCGCACGGGCACTAGCGCGCTAGAGGTGTCGTGATCTTCCGGGCGCGCGCCATGGATACAGATGTAGTTATCTGCTGATTTTAGCAGCGCTTCCGGCACGGGCGGACTACCGTAGCGATCCGCAAGTCGGAGGTAGTATTCTACCCAAGCACCGGTGGCGATTGCCCGACGCCAGGAAAGGCTGATGCCCACTCCGATGCTATTTTCGGCAGGTAAACTGGGCTTGACTGGGAACAGGCCTTTGAGGTTGAATTCCGTCTGGCCTGTGGTGGCCCCGTAGGTTCCCTGAAGGGATGCGACCAAGGTGTCGGGGGTGTGGGCGAATTCATTCGGGATCCAGACTTCCAGGGCGGCGGCGAGATTCTCCTCTGTGTTAGGGTCTATGCCATCTACCACCGTGAATTCGGTGCTGGTCATATTCTCCGTAACTGAAATATCCAAAACGCCTTCTGTGCGAGATTTCAATCGAATTCGGCCTACGGCATGCACCGTGACGTGGAAGTCGGCGGATATGGCGGCGTTTTCGCGTAGTGCCTCGGCCCAGCGAGCTGCGTAGTCGTTCAAGGATTCGCCCACTCCTCGGAGCGGGATGGCGGTGGCGGCGGCGTTTTTGGTGGCTTCTACGGTAAGTAACACGCTGGATCCGCCCCAGGTAAGCTCCAGGGTTTCGCCCAGGGCTGGTTCGCCGGGAATTTGGGAAAAGATGTCCACGTAGCCATGTATTGATGTATTTACCAGGTCTGATTCTACGCGGAGCCAGATATCGTTTCCGTTGTAGGCTGGGCTGGGCGGTGCGGTTTCGAGGCTTGCGGCCATTGGTTAGAGGGGTTTTACAAAATTAAGGCTGATCCAGGCATTGTCGGCAATTTGGCCCCAGCCGTTGAGCTCAGTGGTCCAGAGCACACGATCGCCCTGGTCGAGTACGCTGAGCACTTTGCTGAAATTGCCGGGACCGGGCCGCACGTTGAGGTTTTTGGCCGTGACGGTGCCGATTCTGTAGCGCTCGAGTGTGAGGGAGATGATTTCGACTTGTACGTCGTCGAGGAATTTATTCCAGCTTAGGGCGTCCAGAAATGGGCGGGGGCAAGCTTTGCCGGTGATGTCACGATGGCGGAAGATGGAACCGTTTGGTAGCTGATGTGCCAGGAATAAGCGAGCGACTAAATCAACCGTATGATGGTAAGTAGACGGCCAATATCCATCAGCATTGACGCACATTTCTACGCCGATGGTGAAGAAATTTGGCGTGGTTCTGCTGTAGCCGGTCATCAGTTTGAGTCCGGCAGCTTGGTACACGCCTCTTGGCCGATCGCCGCAGTGGTAAGCTACCTCGAGGTCAGGCATACACTGTACGATGTTGGAGTCGTCCACGATGTAATGTGCTGAGGCAGCTCGGAATGCCTGATTGAAGTAGGAGCGATTTGCGAGTGCGTTGGCTCCTCGTGATTCGTTGGCGGTCCAGTGAATCACTATGCCCCGCAGTGCCTTGAGGGGCAAGCGTGGGCGGACCTTTTTGGGTTCGAGAAAGCGGCGTTGTGGCAGTAGCATGGGCAAAGGTTGGATGCTTGGATGTGGGGAGGAAAGGACAGAAAAAAGCCGGCTAACTGCCGCTATTGAATACGGTGGTAATCTCGAATGATGAATTTCCCAAGGACCGCATGACCATCCCTGTAGGCGTTTGGGAAAATAAAAGTCCTGTCAAATTCGATAGTCCTTTTTTGGGTCTCCGAAACGTATTTTACAGGGAACCGCCTTAGCAGCCAGGCAGGTAAGTTTTCTTGTTTGAAATGCTGCCACCAAGTAGCGGGTTGCTTAAAAGTAAATGTTACTGTAACATCCTTTTCAATCTTTTCCCCAAACATTTCACGCTGTATCCGTGCCATATAACGGCCAAACTCATGTCTAACATCAAATGATAGGTTAGCAAACTCTCTTGGATCTACGGAGAACTCCATCACCTCTTTGACAAGGCTTAGTACTGTTTCCTCTGTTCTAAAATCTGCAAGTGGATCAAATTGATTATTCATTTCAAATCTTTTATTAGTGAAAAATTATGCGGCGAACTGCCGCTCCACGCCCACACGCCCTATGCGGGCGGCGGCGTGGAGCGAGGAGTTAGTAGCATTTCAAAATTCAAGTTTTAATTGTGGAAAGTTTCGATGATTGCGCCCGTACTTCTTGTTCGGAAGATGCTGGGCATGCCTGTCGTGATTGAGATGGCACCACTGGCACAGGCAGGCCAGGTTTTCCCTTTGGTTATTTGTTGAGTCTCTGTCCAGATGCGCTACGGTGAGGACTATCTTGGTGAGGTGGTGGAATTTGAGCCTTTTCCATGTCATGCCTTCGGTGCGCTCCAGGGCAGCCGTGGGATGCGCACGGCACTCCTCGACAATGGCCCAGGATCCGCCCGGGAATCGCTGGATCACCTTACCACCCGGAGCAGCGCACCACTCGCACTGCCAGCCCGCTTCTTCGCGGACCTGGAGTGAGATTGTAGACCATTCCGGGTGGTAGTTTGATTTAACGATTGGCATTGCCGTGTATCATTTTGTAGTTCAGGAAAAGGATGAGCGCGCAGCCTGTTATGAAGCCGGAGACGAATAGGATCATGGCTGCTCCTCCTTTCCCGCGGGTGCGGCTTGAAGGTTCATGGTTTGGCCACCAGCTTCAGTATCGAAGGTGAGTAGGGCTTCGGTGAAAGCCTCTTTCAGTTTGGGGAATTTTCTGAATGCCTGATGAATCG
Source organism: Pelobacter sp. UBA5610 (assembly GCA_002424645.1). Lineage (GTDB taxonomy): Bacteria > Desulfobacterota > Desulfuromonadia > Desulfuromonadales > Syntrophotaleaceae > Syntrophotalea. The sequence goes on from DIKU01000167.1 coordinate 27,734, forward strand.
TAGGCTGAATGGCATTCGGGCCTAGCAGATCCAGGGCTTGCCAAAATTTTTCGAATTCGATCTTCATGATTTGAGTGAATTTATGCGTGTGAATTGTAAAAGCGATTCTATAGCCAGGCTACGAAGCAGTTTCGAAGAACTGCCCAGCTGAACCAGGGCGGTACTGAGGTATGCTACGGGGGCGGTTATGATGGCGTGGGCTGCCAATTGCATTGGCGGCAGCATGCCGCAGCTTGGAAAGTCCTCCGGTGGCTTCAATGATGTCGGTGGATTCAAGGCCCATGGCGCAATAAATCGTTTGAGAATGGTCGCACAAGGCGAGACAGCGTGTGAGCAGGTCTTCAATTCCATTGTATTCCTGTATGGTGAGTGTGACGTTGATTTGCATTTGAGTGAATTCAGACTGTTAATGATTCAGCGGCCAAAAAGGCCGAGTATGTAGTTTCGAGCAGACAATCGGAATATTTCTCCCGGAAGTCATGCCAGCGGCGAACGGACTCTATGTATTGCCGGGCGCGGGTATAGCCCTGGTACTCGCTTAGTTCTCCGAATTTCCAATCCACGTAGCCGCGCTTTCTGATTTTGAACTTGTCAGGATTCCCGGTTTGTGCTTTGATATGGATGACTGCCTCGTGAGCGGTTATCGGAGCGGATTGGAGGGTATCCCCTACCCTTTCGATGATTTGCGTTTTTTCCATGGCCTGAAATAAAAATTGTCTCAAAATCCCGGAGGGGGCTAAAATCACGACAACCAACAACAACCGCCTACAACCGGAAATTAAACTATTGATTTTCAATTAGTTGCAAGGTTGTAGTAACCGCAACTTTTGGTTGTAGCGCTACAACCGCTACAACTTTGAGCCGCAACGGTTGTGGGCGGTTGTGGGAAAGTTGTGGGAAAGTTGTCGTAAAGTTGTAGCGCATTTTAGTACTTAATTGATTGATTGTTAATCAATTACTATTGTTTTTAAACTTTCGGTTGTAGGGTTGTTGTTGAATTAGGTGTCGGTTACTACGAGTATTTTTTTGCTCAAAAAAAAACTTGAAAAATGGGCCAAAATCACTCCAGACTGTTGGGCCTGCGGGCAGAGTTCAGGGCTACTTTCCTGCGAAACTTGAGCGCATCCCTACCCTGCTGATCAGCGATGGTGAACTGCACGACGTAGTGGTATTCATGCAGCAAGGCATCCACATACTTTCGGGCAGTGCCTTCCAGCTCGTTGTATTCTTCCTGGCCACTGAGTTGAATGGCATGGTTATCTACATCTACCGACACGCCTCTCGTGCGAAGCCGGTGGCATAAGTTGTATCGGCGTTTAAGCCTGGGATCAAGTGCTGGTTTCATAGTTAGAATGGTAAATCGTCGTTAGTTGGTGATTCCTTTAACTCAGGGGCTTTTGGCTCCGATACAGGGGCCTCCGGATCCTCGGAGGTAAATCGTTTCTTACGGGATAGAACGGCAACGGTATCTTCTACCTCGAAGGGCAGTTTGTCGGCATCAAAAACAAGACATGCACGGGTGACGCCAAGGAACTTTTTGCCGCGTTTGTAGCCTTCCCATCCACCTGAAGCTTTGAGATAATACTTGAGGGCTTCTACGTCGAGGCCTTTTGCATTCCGCTGGCGCTGGTGGCGCTCCAGGTAGAATGGATGCACCCGGGCGAGGTAGAGGTAAAGCAGGCGTTTAGCAGGGCGGTAATCTTTGGTTTCTTTGTTTGTGCCCTTCCAATCCAGGTCGAAGGATTCGGAGGTGGTTTCTTCGACGATAATGTCGGCTCCATGCTCGATCTCGTTGTTGCTCATGAAGAATTCCACCATGCGCCAGAAAATAGAAACCTCGTTCTCCTGGTACACGCTCTCCTTCTGGGTCATGATTGACTTTTCAAGGATCCGCTCTACCTCAGTCTCGTCGAATGAGAATTCGATTTTGTCTTTGAGCAATCGAAAAGTGGTGAGGAGCGCGGTGTAAGAGCGCAGGATCCGGTCCATTACGTTCTGGCCGGCCACGATTTCCTGGAAGCGGGAGTAAGCAGTTTCAAACTCCTGAGCGAATTGCTCGCCCATGTGCTCCCGCTGGCTGTGAAGTAGCGCGACGAATGATGTCAATTGCCCACCCTGCTCAATTTTCTTTAGCCTGGCGTGGTTTTCCTTGGCGGCGGCATCAAACTCTGTATTGCTGAAGCTGAGCGAGATACAGCGGGTGAATAGCGCCACGTCGGCAGTAGGCTGCTGCTGGCCACTGATGATGCAACCGGCGTTGACCTGGCTGCTGTTGGTGCGGTTCGGATTGTCTACGGAAGCTCGGGAGCGACCAGTGCCGTCGGCGAATTGCTTCAGGGCTTCTACGCGCTTGTGCTCTGCGTTGTTGCTGTATTCATCGTACCAGGCCAGGCCGTTGCGTACCTGGGCAATGCGCCGGAAAAAGGCTGCATCGGTGGCGTTTACGATGTGCACCGGTGGTCTGTATTTGCCATACACGGCGCAAAGGGATGCGGCCAGTTGGTTTTTGCCGGATCCGGGCAGGCCGAACATGTTGAGGTGGGGGAACATGTTGTCCAGACGTTCAAAAACCTTCTCCCGGATGATGCAGCTGCACAGGTAAAGTATCCCGATTACTGCATTTTCTCCATGCACTTTGATCATCAGGGCGGTCCATTCCTTCCAGCTGATTGGCTGGCCACCTTCGGTGTAAACGTAGTATTGCTCGTCCTGGTAGTCGTTGTCCACGTCGTCGGATTTGACGTGATCCCGGATTTTGGAAAAGGCCGGGAGGTAGTAGGTGGTATCGGCATGGGAAACAAGGCCGTACTCATCTACCGGGGTGAATTTACCTTCAGAAACGATACCGTTTGCGAAGGTGAAAAAGCCTTCGCGGTGCAGGCCGAGGGTGTAGATCGGGAAAGCGGTTTTCATCTCGTCGTAAACCTTGGCTTTTACCTTCAGGAAGTGCTCTGGTTTTCCCTCAAAACGGTAGTTTCCACGGGCCTCGATGGTTTGTTTGAATGGGCCAAGCTCCACGAAATTTCGTGAGTTGATGTCGAGGATCCGGGCGATCTTCTTTTCGTTGGTAATCTCCACCAGGCGGATGGATTCTTTTGCGCCCTCGATGAATATGATTGGCCGGAGTGTGAAATTGCTGACCTGCCACCCTATTCCACCGATATCGGAGGAGATAAAGTATTTCTGATCGCGCTCGTACATTCCGTAGGTGATTACGTCCTGTTTCTGTTTTGGATTCAGGTCTGATTTTCTGCCCTTGGTATCGGACTGAATCTTAACTGCCTGGCCAAGTATGGTTTTTACCGCCCCGAGATTGCTTGGCTTGCAGAGTTCGCGGATGTAGTGATCCTTGAGTGTCTCGGACTCGATGAGGGCGAGCAGAGTGGCCGCGATTTGGGTAGCTTGATCTTTTGAAAACACATCCTGAGGATCATAATCCTCCATCACACGCCAGATGATGCCATCCTGGGCGGTGTTTTGGATGAATTTTTCGAAGCCTTTTTTACCGTTACGGCGCATGAATGTATCTGGATCCTTGAGCGCAGCGTAGTCCTCCTTCATTGTGGCCATGCATTCGCGCATGGCCACGAGGTTTGCCTTCATCTTTTCGATGTTGGCCAGGTGTTTTTTCTCCTTCCCTTTTTCAGGGGCCATCTTCTCTGCCGACTCCAGCTCGCGGAGTTGTGCACCGATGATGTCCTCCTGAAGGAGCATGTTTTTAATCAGCTCTGAACTGGGCTTCATCTGGCAGATGCGGACCTTGAGCCCCGCGCGAACGAGGGTTTCTACGTCTCGCTTGGCCGCTTCTGTGCCAGCACTATCGCCATCGCGCAGGATGACGACTTCATCGGTGAAACGGCTGAGTAGCTTTGCTTGCTGGTCGGTGAGGGCTGTGCCGCAGGGCGCTACGCAGTTGCGAATGCCGTGATCGTGGGGCGTAACCACGTCGAAGTAGCCTTCAACAAGCGTAGCATATCCGGCGTCCTTGATGCCTCGTCGGTTTTCAAAAAGGCCAAATAGCACCTCGCTTTTGTCGTAGAGTGCGGATTGCTTGGAGTTGATGTATTTGGAGCGCTGTTTGCCGCCCTCTTCCGGCTTGGCATCTTCTGTGCTCAGTCTGCGGCCGGCAAGTGCAACTACCTTGCCCTGCTGGTCGGTGATTCGGAAAAGAAGCCGACGTTTGAAAAAGTCATAATGCCCAAAGTCTCCTTTGCCAATGACGCCGATTTCTTCCAAAATTCGTTGTTCCCAAAAACCGGATTTGAATATCAGGTTGTCATCGGGTGTCCAGCAGATACCGAACGCATCTGCGGTGGTTCGTTTGATGAGCCGCCCATCAGCGTCCACGAGTTCGGTTTTTGTCTCCAGATCGCAGTAAGATCCTGGCAAGGGGCCTTTGTTTGCGTAGTAGAGATGCACTCCATTGAGGGCTTCATAGAGTGCAGAACGATGCTCCTTTTCTTTTTTAGCCTGCTCGATGATTTCTGCGCGCTGTTCGCGACGATCGTACTCCACCTCGATGCGGCTTTCTGAAGCTGCAAACTCCAGGGCTTCGGGGTACGTCATGCCCTGCCGCTCCATGAGGAAGTGGATGCCATCCCCAGCCTGCCCACAACCAAAACATTTAAATTTGTTGGTGTTGGGGAATACGGTGAAGGATGGCGTGGTTTCGTCGTGGAATGGGCAAAGACCCACGTAATTCACACCCCTGCGCTTGAGTGTTACGTGGCGACCGATTACGTCAACAATGTTGATTTCGGTACGGATTTGTTCTGCGTTTCTGATCATGGTGTGTAGTGATGGACGATTAGCGCATTGATTGTTGACGGTAGTTCCACATATCAAGAAACACCGACAGGTCTTTGCCCTGCTGAATGATTGTGGCCCGGATTCTATCTGATTCGGCCTTATGGACTGGATTGTTCCAGCACTGCTCTAGCTTGTAAGTGAGGGCAGTTATGTTAGCCATCGACATTTTGATGAAAGACTCGAGGGACTCATCGTCCATTTGGGCGGGGGGCGTAGTGGCTGTGAATAGTGTGAGCATGGAAGTTTAATTTTTAAATAGCTACAGGGATTTCTGATTCGCTGAATATTCTGCCAACATTGATGGATAAAAGGGTTTCACCTTTTCTCCAGGCGTTCCATGCCAGGATAATGGCACAGAACTTTTGCTTGGCATCGAGTTTGACCTGGGAACGGTTGATTTTTTCAATCAACTTTCGGATTGGGCTGTTTGTGCCGATATCATCCAGCGTAGCGAGTTTGGTAAGAAACGACTCTGCGGCGGCTGGATCAATACGGCTGAAATACCAGTGAAAGAATTGGTATTCAGCTCTGTTTAGCACGGAGGTAACCTGTTGGTAGTGAATCCTATGGCCAAACTTCAGGTGCTCAGTTATGTCGCTATTGGCACAGAAAGCGACGATGTCCTGATTGGTAATAGGCTGCCCAGCAATCCGAATGGCTTTTGTGTCCAACACATCGTTCCCGTGTTTCAATCCGATGATCTTTCTGGCCAAGGCAGCCATTTCATTGGAGTATCCATTGTGCCCGACGATATTGAGCGCATCCCCTGCACTTCTGCTTTTACCAGTGTCAATGACAAGCATCGTTTCGGGCTGCAGATTTTTCACCACGCACATTTGGACTGTTTTCTTAGAGGCGACTACGGCCTGTAGGCGATGCTGGCCATCAATCAAATTCCCATCTGTATCGAATTTAATTGCCTCGCCCGTAAGCAGCCATTTGCCACGGATCATATCGTTAGCATATCGGTTTACGGTGGTTTTTGAAAGTTTACGGTTGTTTTCCGTGTTGGTGGACAGCCACTTTTGGGCTGTTTCTGGGGTGACGGTGACTATTTCAATGTTCATAATACGTTATTGGATGTGCGAACCTTCGCCCGTTAGGCTATGTATCGCGAGTGGACCGCAAATGTGAATGGCTCCTTGCCGGGTGGGAAGGACTTGAAAGCGGGTATGGCTATCGCAGTCCTTGCCCTTGGCAACGGTTAATTGTTTCCGTGAAATTTGTTGGATGCCAGCCGGGGCAAGCTGACTATAGTGTTGTGCTTTGTCTGCAAAAAAATATCCGCCCGAAGGCATGGATATGGGCTGGGAAACTGACGGTCTGACTGTTACAAAATCAGATAAGTCGCAATCCAACCTCCGGGCGGATTCCCCTACCCTGCCCGGTCAGGGTTCTGATTCGAGACCGGGCTGGTGGTAAGGTGTTTTGTTATGATTCAGGCGTTAAATCGCCATTCATGTGTGCAAAAAAGAATAGGGCCAGAATGCCCACGGGCCATAAAAACAGTACGGATGCGATGAGGCCAATGCCGTATATCAATGCGATTTGCTTAGGCTCCATGTGCGGTTGATTTAACGGTAAGGAGACTAATGATTTTTTGGGCATTTGGGTAGGGCTGAATCGGCTCAATGATGGGGAAAAACTCATCATTGAGATAGGTTTTGAGCCGAAAGGCGGCTTGCTCTGGAAGGTCGTCTACCCTCTCCAGGTATTCTACCGTCCGATCCAGTTTGTTGTGGATCCGGCTGAGCACGGTTTGGGCATTGGCGTGGCGGTTTTTTAAGTTGCTTGGTTCGCGCCTTAATTCGTTCTCAAACCACCGCAGTGCTTCGCCGGGACTCATGACGGAATGAGAGGCGTTTGTCTGTGCCACAGATGTTGGCGTCTGTGGCACAGACGGTGGCTCTGGTTCAACTGATATAACATTGCCATCATTTGCCACATTAAATCCTATTGGGCGGCTGTTGGCGATATTTACGGGCTGTCCATTCTGACTTTTGAAAGCCTGGCCTGGAGTAGGGGAGGAGCGCCCGTCCAGGTTCTTTTCGCAGGCCACCCGGAGTAGAATGAGCAGGATTTGCAGCACTTCTATCCAGCCGCCTGAAGCGAGTACGAGCTTTGAGGCGAAAGTGGTTTGTGAGGCCATCCTGGCCTCTTTGGCTTCATAGTCAGCCCTTTGGTTGCGCACAGCCTCCTCGCGTTGGCGGAGAAGGGATTCTTTGGACTGAGACTGAGCGCGCACGGACTTAGCGTCCTGGTAATACATTTTACCCTTCCATTTTTGCATTGGGGCGTTGGCGATTGATTTGTCAGTATTCGCAATCGCGGCATCTATTTCGCGGGTGTCGGGTTTGAAAGTGGTGGCGTTTTTCTCGTGACTCAGCATCGTGGCCAGTTGCTCGCCGCCTTTGGTTGAGTTGTAGATACTCATCGTGAACGTGGCAATGGCCACGGCCACCAAACCCAGAAAAATGAAAGTGTTGGATGGACTGTGCCCCAGCGAATTCCAGCCCTGGAAAAAAGGAATACGAACTGCCCAGGTGGCAGCTTTCAACTTGCCCCATTCGATAACAATGGTAAGTGTAAGTGCCAGGAATATGGCCACTTCGATCGGGAATGAGATGGAGAAGTTTTTGAAATAGGAGAGTGCGCCCAGTACGCCGCTGAAGA
>DIKU01000067.1:0-11984 GCA_002424645.1 Pelobacter sp. UBA5610
GATAAGGCCTTCAGCTTCCATTAGTAGCTCTTTGAATTCGCCGGTAGACATGGACCCGGTAAGTTGGGAGATTTTTCGATGGTCGGATCTGGAGGGCTTTTCCGGGCCATTCTGGCAAAGGTGTATTTCGGCTGTATGTCCGGCCAATAATACAAGTGCTGTATGTCTTGGATTGCTCAATCCCGAAAAAAATTGGCAAAAGCCTTCTTTGTCTTGTAGGGAAAAAATAGCAAGGTCGGCATATCGTTGCCCGAAGCGATAGCCGATCACGGCATGGCCGGCTTCGTGATAGGCGACTATTTTCTTGGCACTTTGCTCCATGGGCGCTGACTCCATGCTGTGAAACTACCCGTCAAACCGGGTAGGGTTGCGGTCTTTCGCCGTTGTGGCAAGCCGCAGCCTCACGAATGTTACCGGTAGGTAAAGGTTACATCGTTATCGGGAATTTAAAATAGCCGGCACCTTGGCTTTGATCGTTGCTGTCGATAAAATTTCGACCTAAGCTGTGTGCAGCCACGGACTTGTTTTTGTTGAAATCAAGGAGCGGGATACGGTCCCGGGATCGGGCTGATGCGGATTTTTTTGGGGCAACCAGAGTTAGAGACACGTGTTGGCCTATGGTGTACAATCTCCGGAACAAAATTCCTAACATTAAGGGTTGCGAAGATATTTAACCCTTTTGCTTTTTTTAATCAGGCTTTGGGCTTTTCACTTTGTTTATTGGCGTTACTATTCAAGAACTTTTTCAGAAAANNTAGAGAGTGTTGCATTATGATAAATAACGATATTTTGCGCCGTGTCCGTTATCTTTTTGATTTTAGCGATTTGAAAATGATAGAGATATACGGCTTGGCTGATTATGCTGTAACACGCGAGCAGATCAGCGAATGGCTGAAAAAAGAAGAAGATCCTGCGTATAAAAAATGCACCGATACGCAATTGGCCCTTTTTCTTAATGGCTTGATTATTGATAAGCGGGGCAAAAAAGAAGGGGCGAAGACCGAACCGGAGAGACGGTTGACCAACAATATGATTTTCACGAAATTGAAAATTGCTTTAAATCTCAAGGCGGAAGACATCATTGAGATTATGGCCCTGGCTAATTTCCGGATAAGTAAAAGTGAATTGAGCGCCTTTTTCCGCAAGCCTGATCACAAACATTATCGCGACTGCCAGGATCAAATTTTACGGAATTTTCTTCAAGGGTTACAGCTTAAATATCGTCCGGAGTAAATTGGCGGGTTTTTGCGGTATTCGGTAGCCAGTGACAACGTCGTCTGGTGAAGGTATGAATAAAAGGGATAGTAAAGCGGTGCGCTTTGCTATCCCTTTTTTTTTGCCAAGGCAAGCTATCCGGTTGTGTGTCTTAGTGAGCTAAACCTGTCCGCGGCTTATCCCGGTGATGGTCGTTCATGCTCCCGGTAAGGTGTCAATCCATGGATTTGTTGCGTCCATAGCCGATACCTCGTTTGGAGGCGCGGATAAAGTCGATAATCAAGCGTACTTCAGGTGTTGTGTCCGGGGATGTCTCGAGTTCGTTGAGTACGTCTTCGAGGCGTTTGCCTGAGCGGAAAATCGCTTTGAAAGCTCTCTTGACAGCGAGAATCCGCTTGGATTCAAGACCGCTACGGCGCATGCCAACAAGGTTAACAGCGCGAATCCAGCTCATTTCGTCATTGATGCAGAAAGGTGGAACGTCTTTTGTGGCACCGGAACCGCCACGCATCATTGCCAGTTCGCCAATGCGTACAAACTGGTGTACCTGGCAGTTTCCGGAGATGATGGCACGATTGCCAACTTCGACATGGCCGGCCAGCAAGGCGCCGTTGACCAGAATAACGTGATCTCCAATCCGGCAATTATGGGCGATATGGCTGTTTACCATGAAAAAATTATTGTGGCCGATGATGGTGGAGGTGTTCTGACGATTACCCCGATGAACAGTCACGCCTTCGCGGAATATATTGTTGTCGCCAATCACTGTATGCGCTTCTTCCCCATGGTATCCGATATCCTGCGGGGCCTGTCCGATGACTGCGTGGGGGAAAATCTGATTGCCTTTGCCCAGTGTGGTCCAACGCGCGATATGGGCTCCATGCATGAGGCGGGTGCCGGCTCCGATGGAAACGTCGGCGTCAATAAAGACGTTGGGGCCTATCTCGACATCGTCAGCCAGATTTACGGATGAATCGACGATTGCGGTTGGATGGATTATGGCCATAGAGGCTCCTCAAAACAAAGGGCGCAGGCGGCGCAAGAAATTGATAGGGGGCTATGTAGTTTTCCTATACTGCCCTAAATAACTGCGGTGTTCAAGGTGTTTTGGTCTTCCTGGATGGGATGGCCCTGTCTTGAAAGGGGTGGGGCATCTGCTAAGCTGAAGGTAACGGTATATTCCGATCCTGGCAGGGTAAGCTTAGGGTGCATACCCCATGCGACTAAAATGAATGTTTCAAGCTTTGTTTGACCAGCAGGTCGCGATGGCCAGGTATTCGCGGCTGTGAAAATGCCTTTTATGGGGCAGAAGCCATGCGATTGAAGGTGCACATCGCGTCAGGATCCCGGGATTATCGGTTTTTACGCAATTGGATATGGCCATAGGACAGTTTTTAAAGAGTGGATTATTGCAACGACATCACCAAGCAGGAGTTTTTATTATGACCACAATTCAAAATTTGATTGGTGGCCAATGGGTTCCCCCATCGACTGGCGATTATGGACAAAGTGTCAATCCGGCTCATGACATCGAGATTGTCGCTCGTTATCCATTAAGCGGTAAAGTCGATGTTGATCTTGCGGTGGCGGCAGCAAAGAAAGCCTTTCCCGGTTGGCGAGACATGCCGGCACCCAAGCGGGGCGAGATATTGTTTCGTGCTGCGGAAATTCTCTCCCGCCGCAAAGATGAACTCGGAAGGTTGGTGACCCTTGAGATGGGCAAGGTGCTCGCTGAAGGTTTGGGAGATGTGCAAGAAGCTATAGACATGGGATACTTTATGGCGGGCGAGGGGCGTCGGTTTCAGGGGGAGACAGTCCCCAGCGAGCTGCCCGACAAGGATGCAAAATCGATACGTGTCCCATGGGGTGTGTTCGCCCTTATCACGCCCTGGAATTTTCCCATAGCCATCCCTTCGTGGAAGGTTTTTGCCTCGCTCATATGCGGCAATACGGTGGTTCTCAAACCTTCTTCCGACGCACCCTTATGTGCTGTGCGTTTCGCAGAGGTCTTGCAGGAGGCCGGTTTGCCCGCCGGTGTGTTAAATGTCATTACGGGTTCGGGTGAAGCAGTCGGGAGTGAACTCGTTAAGCATCCGGATGTTCAGGGCGTGTCCTTTACAGGGTCCTGCTCGGTCGGTGAAGCACTGGCTTGCAGCGTTGCTGAATTGCACCGTCCGATTGCCATGGAAATGGGGGGTAAAAATGCCATCCTTATCATGAACGATGCCGATCTCGATTTGGCTCTTGAGGGGGTTGTGTGGGGCGCTTTTGGTACCACCGGACAGCGATGCACGGCCTCCAGCCGTATCATCGTGCATGAACTGATTTACGATGCTTTTCTTGAACGCCTGGTAAAGGCTGCTACGGCATTGCGTCTCGGAAATGGTCTTGAAAAAGACACGGATGTCGGTCCACTGATCAACCGCAGGGCGGTAAGCAAGGTTTTGAACTACATACGCATCGGGCAGGACGAGGGGGCGTATTTACACTGTGGCGGCAAGCAGGCGCAGAAGGGCTCTCTGGGAGAAGGTTTTTTTGTTGAGCCTACGGTTTTTTCGGGTGTTACTCCGACCATGCGCATCGCCCGGGAGGAAATTTTTGGACCCGTGGTGGCCGTTATGAAGTGCTCTTCGTATGAGCAGGGCGTGGAGATGATTAACCAGAGCCGATTCGGGCTTTCCGCTGCCATTTACACGCGTGATGTAAATCTCGCTGCGCGCGCTGAAAGAGATATTGAGACGGGGTTGGTCTATATCAATGCCAGCACCATCGGTGCCGAGATTCAGCTGCCTTTCGGTGGCTTCAAACATTCGGGATCCGGACATCCGGAGGCCGGTGGGCGGATGGGCGCCATCGATTTCTTTTCACGGATCAAGGTGGTATACCGCGATTACAGCGGCAAGTTGCAGAAGGCTCAGATAGATATGTCCTGAACGGTTTGAAGGGGGCTTATGCGAATACTGATCCTGGGTGCGGGAGGTCGCGATTTTCATAACTTCAATCTTTTGTATCGCCACCGCCGGGATGTGGAGGTGGTCGCCTTTACCGCCTCGCAGATCCCCTTTCAGGTAGGACGCAGATATCCGCCTTGCCTGGCAGGGCCATTGTATCCCGAGGGCATACCGATTATTGAAGATGATGGCCTGGGTGAGATGGTGAGGCGATTTGAAATCGACGCGGCCGTTTTTTCCTATAGTGACATATCCCATAGCAGGATTATGGACCTGGCATCGCAGGTTTTGACTACAGGGTGTGATTTTTACCTTGTCGGTTCGGAACGAACGATGCTCAAGGCTGCATTGCCCGTGGTTTCGGTATGCGCGGTGCGCACCGGTTGCGGTAAAAGCGCGGTAACCCGGTATGTTTGCCAGGCATTGCTCAGAGAAGGCCGCAAGCCGGTGGTCGTGCGACATCCTATGGCATATGGTTCGCTTGAGGAACGCGCGGTGCAGTGTTTTTTGAGTATGGAGGATCTTGACCGCTACGGGTCAACCCTGGAAGAACGTGAAGAGTATGAACCGCTGCTGCGTCTTGGCGTTCCTTTGTTCGCAGGGGTGGATTATGAAGCGGTTTTGGCTATGGCTGAAAAATCAGGGGATTTGCTGATCTGGGATGGTGGAAACAACGATACGCCCTTTTTCAGGCCGGATCTGGAAATCGTGCTGGTTGACCCGCTGCGTGCCGGCGATGAGCTGTCGTATTATCCTGGCTATGTCAACTTGCTGCGGTCTGATGTGGTTATTATCAGCAAGTTATCCGGAGTGCCCGAGGAAAACCTCCGGCTTGTCCATGAAAATCTTAACCATGCGGTTCCGGGAAAGCCGATTATTCAGGGCGATCTGGATGTAATGGTTGAAAACCCCCATGCGGTCGCCGGCCTGCGTGTGTTGGTCGTCGAGGATGGGCCTACCGTGACGCATGGCGATATGGCCTTTGGGGCGGGAGTTGTTGCCGCCCGGCGTTTTGGGGCCCGGGAGATTGTTGATCCCCGGCCCTATGCGGCAGGAAGTCTTGAACAGGTTTATGCCGATTATCCGCATATCGATTGTATCGTGCCGGCCATGGGTTATTCCAAATCCCAGTTGAATGATCTCAAACGTACCCTGGATGCTGTACCCTGCGACCTCATCTTGTCGGCTACCCCGGTGGATTTGGGGCGATTGCTGCATATCGATAAGCCAATCATGCCGGTATCGTATGATTTTATTGAGAATGTTCCGGGTTTGCTTATGGCGAAGATGCACCACTTGATATCACAGCGTGAAGACAGTCCGAACACCTGAAAGGGAGCAGGGCGATTGTGTCCTTTTTTACCGAGGACCAAGAATCTCTTGACAGCAGAAAAACTCCGTGTAGGATGTCGGTGATTTTTTACCCTGTGTGGGAAAACCTCTCATAACGCATGGTCTGCATATCGGATAGCGGAGGCGTTATGTGCGGGACGCTCAGGCGTCGCATCTAACAAAAAAATATTAGCACTCTCAGTGATCGTGTATTTTTGTTCTTTCATTCACAATCTCCGGGGTGTATTTTAACAACCTGCGAAGACTGTTTTTAAAAATTTTTATATAAACAAAAGCTGGTTTAAGGATAGCGGATGCTGCTTTTAAATGATGAGAAAAACGGGTTGCTTGATTGTGCCCGTATGATCTGTGCAGCGGCGCGTACGGCACCTAAGGGCCGTGGCCTTGATTTGATGACCACCGCCATCGTTAGTGGTGATGAAAAGGACCGTCTCGTCGAACGCATGCATCTTATTGCGGAGCGTGATGGTGTTGCCTTTTTTGCCCGTGATGCTGAAAACGTTCGCCAGGCGCAACTTATTATCCTTTTTGCGACCAGCAAGAAGCCCCTCGGTTTGCCTAACTGCGGTTTTTGTGGCTTCGACAACTGTGCGGAACTTCAACGGGTTGGCGGTGTGTGCGCTTTCAATAGCGGCGATCTCGGCATTGCCATCGGTTCCGCTGTGAGCCGCGCCGCCGATCTGCGCATCGATAATCGTATCCTTTATTCAGCGGGTAAAGCCGCACTGGAACTGGGACTTTTGGGAGAGGATGCCGCTCTGGCCTTTGGGCTGCCTCTTTCGGTAACGGGTAAAAGTCCCTTTTTCGACAGAAAATAAAGGCAAGTTGGATGATTGGCGAGGAGTGGTTTGAAATAGTTGATGATGAAGACCGGGTTATAGGCAGGGCGCCGCGCAGCGCATGCCATGGGAATCCCGATCTGATTCATCGTGTTGCTCACGTTCTCGTTGTCAATCGGGACGGCCACATTCTGCTTCAAAAGCGTTCCATGACCAAGGATGTACAACCCGGGCGTTGGGATACAAGTGTCGGTGGTCACCTTGATCCGGGTGAGGGGTATCGCGTCGCCGCTTTGAGGGAGATGCGCGAAGAGTTGGGAATTTGTGATGTTCCCATTGAATTTCTGTATCGCTCACGTATCCGCAACGACTTCGAATCCGAGAACATCGCTACCTTTTTTACGCGTTACGATGGCGAAATTTGTTTTGATCCTGTTGAAATTGACGCGGTACGGTTTTTTTCTGCAGAAGAAATTGACGGGCGCCTTGGACAAGGTTTTTTTACCCCCAATTTTGAGGAAGAATGGGCGCTTTACAGTCGCTGGTGTCAAACCCAAGCATGTGAGGTGTTATGAATGGCACGCTATGGTATTGATCTCCAGTCGTGCCTAAAATATGAACATTCTTGCCTTCATTGTGTTTAAAAAATAAGCTATTGAAGGAGAGGCAGCCAAGGTTAGACAGGTGGTCTCTTTTGGTGTATTGTAAAACAATGCCATTTAAAACAGATAGTTATGTAAATATTTTGTTGTTTTTGTGGTGTTGGCAGTTAATTTGCTTGTTAATGCGGCCGAAGGAAGTAGAAAACCGCTACACGTTATCTATTTTGGAGACCGGCGTTTTTTAGGTGCCGGCTTCGGCGAAAATGGGCGGCGTACGCTGTCGGGGAACATCGTCTGTAGGAGGCCGATTGATGAGAAAAATTGAGGCAATAATCAAACCCTTCAAACTTGATGAAGTTAAAGAGGCACTGAACGAAGTTGGCATTCAGGGTCTGACTGTCACTGAAGCCAAAGGCTTTGGACGGCAAAAAGGTCATACCGAGCTGTATCGTGGTGCCGAATATGTGGTTGACTTCATTCCTAAAATCAAGATTGAGATTGTTATCAAGGACGATATGGTTGCCAAGGTTATCGAAACCATCAGTGATGCGGCGCGTACCGGCCGTATCGGTGATGGCAAGATTTTCGTGAGCGCCATAGAGGAAGCTGTTCGTATTCGTACTGGTGAATCTGGTGAGGACGCGCTGTAGGCCGGCTGTTTGCCGAATCTTACGTTTACAATCATTTCAACCGAGGTTAGTCAAAAGGAGTAATCGCAATGACACCTAAAGAGGTAATGGAGTTTGTCAAGGAAAAGAATATCCAGATGGTGGATTACAAGTTCCTCGACTTCGTTGGTATCTGGCAGCATGTTTCCGTACCTGTTTGTGAATTCAGCGAAGATACTTTCGAAGAAGGTCTTGGCTTTGACGGTTCCTCCATTCGTGGTTGGCAGCCTATTCACAACAGTGACATGGCTATTATTCCTGACCCCAACAGCGCCAGACTCGATCCTTTCATCAAGGTTCCGACCCTGAGCCTGATCTGTAACATTTTCGATCCCATCACCAAAGAAGGTTACAGCCGCGACCCTCGCTTCATCGCTCAGAAGGCTGAAGCGTACCTTAAGTCCACCGGCATCGGCGACACCGTTTACTACGGTCCTGAGCCTGAATTCTTCATCTTTGATGATGTTCGTTACAACTCCACCTGTAACGAATCCTTCTACAGCGTTGATTCCAGCGAAGGTATCTGGAACACCGGTCGCGAAGAGTTCCCTAACCTCGGTTACAAGCCCCGCCACAAAGAAGGCTACTTCCCTTGCGCCCCCACCGACTCCCTGGTGGATCTGCGTAACGAGATGGTTCAGGTTTGCCAGGAAGTCGGCATTCACATCGAAGCTTCTCACCACGAAGTTGCTACCGGCGGTCAGTGCGAAATCGACTTCAAATTCGATACTCTTCTCAACGCCGGCGACACCCTGCAGTGGTTCAAATACATCATCAAGAACGTTGCGGTACGCAATGGCAAGACCGTAACCTTCATGCCTAAGCCCCTGTTCGGCGACAACGGTAGCGGCATGCACTGCCACGTTTCCATCTGGAAAGATGGCCAGAACACCTTCGCCGGTGATGGCTATGCCGGTCTGTCCAAAAACGCCATTTACTTCATCGGCGGTATCATCAAGCACGCTAAAGCCCTGTGCGCCTTCACCAACCCCAGCACCAACTCCTACAAGCGTCTGGTGCCCGGTTACGAAGCGCCGGTTAACCTGGCTTACTCGGGCCGCAACCGCTCCGCCGCTCTGCGTATCCCCCAGGGCAACAGCCCCAAAGCCAAGCGTGTTGAGTACCGTACTCCCGATCCTTCGGCAAACGGCTACCTGTGCTTCTCTGCCATCCTGATGGCAGGCCTTGACGGTATCGAAAACAAGATCGATCCGGGCGAGCCTTTGGACAAGGACATCTACGGTCTTCCCCCCGAGGAACTGGCAACTATCCCCAGCGTTGCCGGCAGCCTGCTTGAAGCTCTCCAGGCTCTCAAAGAAGACCATGCCTTCCTGCTCAAAGGTGACGTTTTCACCGAAGACGTTATTGAAAAGTGGATCGAGTACAAGACCGAAGCCGAAGTGGATCCCGTTCGCATGCGTCCGGTACCCCTCGAATTCGCTCTGTACTACGACTGCTAAGTTTTTCAGCAGTGCATCAAAAAGCCCCCGGTTTTGCCGGGGGCTTTTTTTGTGACTGGTGACTGGTGACTGGTGACTGCTTTTTCGGTTTCTAACTATTCACCAATCACCGATCACTAATCACTTGTTCACGCATTTCGATAACAAAAAACCCCCACCGCTTGCGATGGGGGTTTTTGTCTTGTAGGGGGCGAAATTACATCAGTGCATTCTTTGCCAGGTAGTCTTTGATAGCCTGGGTGTCGGCGTCGATGATTTCGCATCGCTGTTCTTTGTTTTCAATGCCCTGAAATTCAGGCGGCAGGATTGGATCCTGGCCAATCGCCTGTTGTACGGCTTCGCCGAATTTTGCCGGATGGGCGGTTGCGAGGCAAATAAGCGGGCATTCGCCGCCGGTCAGTTCTTTGCCGACCTTGACTCCGACAGCGGTGTGCGGATCAAGAGTATAGCCGGTGGCTTTGTGGAAAGCGCTGATGGTGTCGAGGGTTTCCTGACGGGTTGCAGCGCCCGCCAGGAAGTCTTTTGCGACGTGCTCCATGTATTCGGGGCCGAACTGGAGTTTTCCCGTGGCTGCAAATTCCTCCATGGTCTTCCGAACCTTGCTGGCGTCTTGATCGAAAAGGTAGAAAAGGTACCGTTCGAAATTGCTCGCCAGTTGGATGTCCATGGACGGGGATGGAGTCGGTACGACATTCGCGGTTGAATAGTCACCATGGGTGATAAAGCGCGAAAGAATGTCATTTTCGTTGGTGGCCAGAATCAATCGACGGATGGGCAAGCCCATACGTTTGGCAATGTAGCCGGCAAAGATATCTCCAAAATTGCCGGTAGGCACGGAAAAGTAGGCTTCTGTGCAATTGGTTTCACGCTGTACTCTGCCAAACGCGTAAAAATAATAGACCACCTGTGCAAGCACCCTGGCCCAGTTGATGGAATTTACCGCGCCAAGGGACATCTGTCCTTTGAACTCAAGATCCCCGAAGATTTCCTTGACGATCCGTTGTCCGTCGTCAAACGTTCCGCGTATGGCAAGATTGAAGACATTTGGATCGGTGACCGTGGTCATCTGCAGTTTTTGTATCGGTGAAACCCGCTGGTCGGGATGCAGAATGAAAATGTTGATATTCTCTTTGCCCCGTACACCGTAAATGGCTGCACTGCCGGTATCGCCGGAAGTGGCGCCAAGAATGTTCATGTGGGCGCCGGTTTCTTTAAGCAGGTATTCGAACATGTTGCCGAGAAACTGCAAAGCGACATCCTTGAATGCCAGGGTCGGGCCATGGAAGAGTTCAAGGATATAAATCCCGTCCTTGTGGACGACCGGAGTTACTTCCGGATGATGGAAGGTCTGGTACGATTTATCGATGAGATGTTTCAAGTCCGCAGCGGGAATGTTGCCGGAAAACAGGGATATGATACGAAACGCCAGTTCCGGATAAGCCATTTTGGAAAGCGCGGCGATATCCCCGCGGGAGAGGGTCGGAATGGATTCGGGCAAGAGCAGGCCGCCATCATTGGCCAGGCCCATCATGACGGCATCTTTGAAAGTAAGTCCGCTGGTCTTGCCGCGAGTGCTCATGTATTGCATCGGTCAATGGCTCCTTTATGCTGATTCAGGGCTCATGCCTCTGATCAGCGGCAACATATAGATAGGTAGAAATAAAATGAGCGCCACGGAAAATGGCTTGCCAACTATACCAGTAAAGAGTTGAAAAAAAAAGAGGCGAGGGGGAAAATACGATGTCCCTTTTAACCGCGAGTCGGTGTATGCTCACAGTTGCACCGATCCCGGGTGGGAGTGCTATACTTCCACCTTTCAGATCGGTGAGGGGATTGACAGTCCTTAATTCCCGCTGTAAAAATCAAGTTCCTGTCATTCTGGCGAGGATGTCCAGCATGAGATTTGGCGCTATCTGCCGATGAAGGTTGTGGTGTTATGTTTAGAATTGGCGTGATTTCCGATACGCATATTCGCCATGCTATCAGCTATGCCCGGTTTCTTGAAGTGCTTGATCGGAAGGTGTTTCGGAAGGTGGAGATGATTCTGCATGCCGGTGACATGGTTGATCAAGAACTGTTATATGTCTTTGAACCGCGCATTATCCATGCAGTGCGGGGGAATATGGATCCTCCCAATGTAACCTTTCCGGCACGCAAGGTCTTGGAGGTGGAGAGTTACAGGATAGGGCTGATACATGGTTGGGGACCTCCAGAAGGTCTCGGTCCGCGTATGGCGGCAGAATTTGCAACAGATAAACTTGATTGTCTCGTTTATGGGCATTCACATCTGCCGGATTGCTCTCGTCATGAGGGCCTTCTGCTCTTCAATCCGGGCAGTGCGACCAGTCCGCGAGGCGGCTATCCTGCAAGTGTGGGATTGTTGGAGGTGGACGATGCCGGTATTCGGGGGAGGATTTTGTCCCTTGAAGAGGATAGCCTTGGCTTTAACCTTGGATAAGAGGTAACTATGAAGCATCTCTGGGCGCCATGGCGCATGACCTATCTTGAATGCAAAGATCAGCAGGCCAAAGACTGTTGCGTCTTTTGTGTGCGTGATATAAAGGGGGAGGATGCCCAGAGATTGATTCTCTGGCGCGGGCAACATGCCTTTGTGGTCATGAATAAGTTTCCCTACACAAACGGCCATCTTCTCATCGCTCCCTATAGACATATTGCCGATATCCTCGACGTGACCCCTGAAGAGCAGGATGAGATGTTCAGGATGTTGCGGAAATGTCGTATGGTCATGCAGGAATGTCTGAAACCCCAAGGTTTCAATGTGGGTATCAATCTTGGCAAGATTGCAGGTGCCGGCGTGGCGGACCATCTGCATATGCATATTGTGCCGCGTTGGACCGGTGATACCAATTTCATGCCGGTATTTGCCGATGTGCGTGTTATACCGCAACACCTTGAGGAAACCTACGGGATTCTGTTGCAAGGGTTCAAGTCGATA
>DIKU01000067.1:12137-32234 GCA_002424645.1 Pelobacter sp. UBA5610
TTTGTAAGGGCCATATTTTTCATTCTGAAAGGAACGCGTCAACCATGCTGGAAATTTTTCAAAAGGGTGGCCCCCTTATGTATCCCATTCTGCTCTGTTCGATCATGGCGATGGCTATCTTTTTCGAACGCTTATGGACTTTTTTTCGCGTAGGGCGGGGTCGGGATGAACTGGTCCGTGAGGTTGAGCAATTGGTTTTGAAAGGTCGCATCGAAGAGGCGATCATCGTCTGCCAGAGAAGCGATACGCCTCTTTCACGTATTTTACTGTCGGCCTTGCGCGCTCATGGCCGTACGCGCGATCAGATCAAGACCGTCGTTGAAGAAACGGGTAGCAGGGAGGCCGCACCCCTTGAACGTTTTCTGGGTTTGCTCGGTACTATGGCCACTATTTCGCCGTTACTTGGGTTGCTTGGAACCGTACTTGGCATGATACGGGCCTTTACCGTTATAGCGACCGCGGGATCGGGAACGCCGGAAACTCTTGGTGGTGGCATATCCGAAGCCTTGATTACCACTGCGGCCGGTTTGACCGTAGCCATTCCGACTATCCTGCTTCACAAGTACCTGACCAGTCGTCTTGATCACATGGTGCTCAAAATGGAAGAAAGCTCCCTGCACCTTGTCGACCTGCTGGGGGAATAGCCCATGGCTTTTTTACGCAAAAAACGCGAAGAACCACGGGTTGACCTGACTTCCATGGTTGATGTGGTTTTTCTCCTGCTGATTTTTTTCATGATTTCCACGACTTTTGTCGAAGCCCCCGGCATCGATGTCAAATTGCCAGAATCTTCTTCGCAGGCGTCTAAGCCTGAAGTGCAGGAAATAAAAGTTTATTTGTCGCAAAACGGGGAAATATCCATCGGTAAGGATAAGGTGACCCGGGAGGAACTTGAATATCGTCTGCGCGCCTATGGAAACGAAGCCCGACAAATGACCTTTGTATTGCTGGCGGATCGTGACGCCCGCCACGGTGAGGTGGTGCGCCTGATGGATATGGCCAAGGCCGCGCAATTCAAAACCCTGGCCATCGCTACGGAGTACGCTAAAAACCCATGAAACGGCGAGCCGTTATCGGAATAGACCTTGGCGGCACGAATTGCCGGGGTGCCCTGGTGGGTGATGATGGGCAACTATGGTTTCAGCGTAGCATCAAAACCGAGATCGATGCGGGTTTCGATAGTTTCTGGTCGCGTTTGCTCTGTTTTTGCCGGGCATTGATAGATGATGGCATAAGGCAGGGTTACGAGCTTGGGGGGCTGGGCCTTGGGTTTCCCGGAATCGTCGCAAAAGAAGGTTTCGTGCATGTTTCACCGAATCTTTCCCCTTTAAACGGGTTCGCGTTGGCTGACCGCCTTGCCAGCCATTTGCAACTCCCGGTCCGGGTTGTTAATGATGCCAATGCCATAGCCCTGGGAGAAGCCCGGTGGGGTGCCGGTCGTGATTTCTCAAGTTTCGTCATGGTGACCCTGGGTACAGGTGTTGGCGGCGGACTGATTATCAATCGTCAGATCTGGAGCGGGGCCGATGGTGCCGCAGGCGAGTTGGGGCATATCACTGTTGAGCCTGCAGGTCGTCTTTGCGGTTGCGGCGGGTATGGATGTTTGGAGCAGTACGCTTCCGGACCGGCACTGATCAGGACATGTCTGGAACAGTGGGATCATTTCAATCAAAAAGGCAGTCAGCCTTTGATTAAACCCCGTACCGCGGAAGATGTGTCTGTCGCTGCTTTTAACGGGCATCCCGCGGCGTTGGGTGCTTTTAAGTCTGCCGGACGCTATCTCGGGCAAGTACTCGCCGGTATCGCCAATCTTTTAAATCTTGAGGGTGCTGTGATCGGGGGAGGCGTCAGCGCCAATCTTGATCTGATTAGGCCATCCCTTTGTGAAGAGATCGACAAACGTGCGTTTGACGTGTCTGCTCGCCGGATGAAAGTGGTGCCGGCCATTTTGGGGGACAGGGCAGGGATACTTGGTGCTGCTGGTGCTTTCCGCGAGATATCCGCAGGCGTCTGACGATATTGAAATAGGGAAACCTGTTAATTTATTACACGGTATTCATGCTTAATAACCTATGAGTTTATAGGCTGCTTTTTGAATTGTGGAGTCTTGACGTTGCGTCATCCATGTTGAGGTCTTTGGCTGATAAGACTATTGGCACTCATTCTGATGGGAAAAAATTTTATGAGCCGTTGCATTGTGATACTGAATGGCGGGGGGGATTGCCCGGGTCTGAATGGTGTCATCCGTGGCGTGGTGCGCGCTGCGGTATTGAAGCGTGGTTGGCGCGTGTTGGGAATAGAAGATGGATTTGACGGTTTAGCCGATGGCCCACGCTGTCGCGAACTTGATCTTCAGTCTGTGCGTGGTATCTTGCCGCTCGGCGGAACGATACTTGGCACCAGTAACCGGGGCAATCCTTTTCGGTATCCGGTAACCCAGGATGATGGGACGGTGGTTTTATCCGACGTGTCGCAACGGGTGGTGGATAATTTCCGTCGTCTCGGTGCTGATGCTCTGGTTGCGGTGGGTGGTGACGGCACCCTCAAGATTGCCCAGCGTTTGAGTCATTTGGGGGTGCCCGTGATCGGGGTGCCCAAGACCATCGATAACGATCTGCAGGAAACCGACGTTACTTTTGGTTACAATACTGCTGTTGGTATCGTTACCGAAGCGCTCGATCGGTTGCAGACCACCGCCGAAAGTCATCATCGGGTTATGGTGGTGGAGGTTATGGGGCGGGATGCGGGATGGATAGCTCTGGAGTCCGGGATAGCCGGGTCTGCCGAGGTGATACTTCTGCCGGAAATCCCTTTTGATCTGGATCTGGTTTGTGACCACATCATGCAACGACGCGAGCAGGGGAGCCGTTTTTCCATCATCGTTGTAGCGGAAGGGGCTTTTCCTTTAGGGGGGCGCAAAGTTGTTCAGGCCTCGGCCGAACAAACGCACGGTCTTGAGCGTCTCGGTGGCATTGGCCACTATGTGGCCGGCGAGATCGAGCGGCGCAAGGGGTTGGAGACCCGGGTTGTCGTGTTGGGGCATACCCAGCGCGGCGGTACGCCATCGCCGTTTGACCGTATTTTGGCCAGCCGCTTCGGAGTGCGCGCTGTGGAACTCATTGAACGGGAGGAGTTTGGCCACATGGTCGCTCTGCACGGCCGCAATGTCGTATCCGTTCCCATTGATCAGGCCGTGAGCGGTCAGAATCTGGTTGATCCTGCCGGTAACCTGGTATGGACTGCAGAGCAGCTCGGCATTATGTTGGGGCGGTGAAAATCGTCATTTGTCCCATGTTATTGATTGTTTGGATAAGCCAGTGATCAACGGTTGATGGTTATTTTAAAAATAGCGTTATGATGTTTTTTGGTTATGGGTGTTTAAAGCGCCACAAATCTTCGCAATCCCCTTCATCTCAAAATGGAGCGGGATTTTTTTTTGTCTAAAATGCTCATTTCGCTCGTCTCAGTTTAATGCTAATCGAGGCCGCATGGAAAATGGCTTCGCTAAACCTGGTATTTATATCCTTGCAAAATTTCCTGACGAGGCAAGAATGTAAGAAGGGAGGACGGTACGCGTTAGTGACCCCACGTTTGGAGGACGACCGAATTGCTGCGAAAAATTAGGGGAGGCGCTCATGATCCGAAGACTGTGCCGGAATTGCGGTTATGAAATGATCAAGGAGTTAACCTTGGAAGGTCCCCGGTTTTTCTGTAAGGGCTGTGACGGTTACACCCCCTTTGATGAATTTGATATGGAGCCTTATTGTCCCAAGTGCGGGGATGCATTGCAGGTGTGCGGAAAATGCGTGAGTGGGTTTTTCTGTAACCGATGCGGATTGATTGTATCCAGAAAAACAATCGTATGGAAGGAAACGTGATCAGAATGTGGTCAGAGCAGAAACCAATGCACAAACAGGCAGGGACTTTTTCCGGTCGAACGTCTTTTGTTCTTTTGGAAAAGTCATAATGAAATACCCCAGAAAGTAGCCAGGCAATAATATCCGCCTATCAATATGAACAATGTGCCGGTAAACCGTCTTGCCCAGCGTTCAAACACCTGAATGCGATTGAAGGCCATACCGACCCTGTTGGCACCCAGGGCAATCAATACTGCGAAGAACAGTACGGGCAGGCCGGTGGCGATTCCGTAAACCCCCGGCAATAACAGCCCGGATTTTTGATGTAGAGCCAAGGGTAGAAGACTTCCGAAAAACAGCGCTGCCGAAGTTGGACAGAAGGACAGCGCAAACAGAATTCCAAGAAGACCAGCTCCCCAGACGCCCATTGCTTCGGCCCGTTTCAGAAGCCTGTTGCCAAAACCGGTAACGGGAAAACTGAAAGAGACAACTCCCAATAAGATCAGTCCCACCAGAATGAGAATCGGACCCAGGGCGCGATTCATATATTTCTGCAGGGCATGGGCTAAGAAGGGTGCGGAAAGCACGCTTGACACCAGTAGACAACCCAGTGCCAGATAGGCCAGGCTGCGGCCTGATGTGTAGAGCAGTCCTGCGGAAAAAACCTGCCGTGGGTTGTCCACACGTCGCCCGACGAAAGAGATGGCAGCGATGTTGGTGGCCAGAGGACAGGGGCTGATGGAGGTTAGCACGCCAAACCAGAAGGCCGAGGCGATGGCAATGCCATACTCGTGCATGCTCAACCCCCTTTTATCATGGCAAGGGTTTGTTCCTGGATATACTGCATAAAGGCCGCTTTGTTGCGGATAAGACTCCAGACCTGATCGAGATTTTTCCACTCTTGCTGCTTGTTTCCCGACCGCCTTTCCAGAACCACCGAACGGCTATACAGCTGGAAATCTTCTACGTAATGGTCATTGCCGGACTCTTCCACGTTGATCACTTTCAATTCCAGGTTGCCGTTCTTCAAGGCTTCGGCAAAGCCGGATTGGATAGCCTCCCTGGTGTAGGCTTCGATTTTTTTGCAGGAAGAGCATCGCATGTTGCCGTGAAAGTAGTAGACCACGGTTTTGATCCGTTGCTGCGGAAGGGTAGCAGCATGTGGGGCATTGGTATGTACCGGCTGCGCGGCGCAGGCAATGGACTGAATGCCCAATCCGAAAAGTACGGCAACGCCGAAACAAAGGCAATGTTTTTTCAGAATGGCGGTGAATTTCATGAAAAAGCCTCGTTGGTAAAATAGAAAATTCGAAAGCTCATGCCGCCAATATGCGTTTGAGCTCGTCAATCGAGGGGACTTTCCCCGATACCTTAACCTGTCCGTCTATGGCCAGGGCCGGCGTCATCATGACCCCGAAACTCGTAATCTCTTTGATATCGGTGATTTTAACCAGCTCATAGTCGAGGTTCAGTTCCTGTGCTGCATCTTCGGCTTGCTTGGCAAGTTTCTGGCATTTCGCGCATCCGGTACCCAGAATCTGAATTTTCATGACCATCTCCTTTTGTTTTTAAATTACGAGATTGAACAGGTAGCCGACGATCAGGATGCCTGTTCCGACCACTGCGATAAACGTTGCAATGAGCTTCGGCTTGAGCACTTTGCGTAAAATGACCATCTCCGGAAAGGACAGAGCGATAACGCTCATCATAAACGCCAGAACTGTGCCCAATGCGGCGCCCTTACCGAGTAGCGCCTCGACCACCGGGATCATGCCGGCGGCGTTGGTATACATGGGGATGCCGATGAGCACAGAGACGGGTACGGACCACCAGGCGCTCTTGCCCATGATGCCGGCCATGAAATTCTCCGGTACGAATCCGTGAATGACCGCTCCAACCAGAATGCCGATGATGACGTAAAGCCACACCTTGCCGACAATGTCCCGTACCGCGTCGATACCGAAGCCGATGCGTTCTTCCCACGACAGGGCGGTATCAGGCATGGCCGCCTGACTGACCCGCATCTCCCTTACCCAGTCTTCCACATGATTCTCGAGTTTCAAGCGCCCGATAGTCCAACCGGCCACCGTGGCAATAAGTATCCCGGTGACAAAATACAGGGCTGCAACTTTCCAACCCAACATGCCGAACAGCAGAACCAAGGCGATTTCATTGACCATGGGTGCCGAGATAAGGAAAGAGAAGGTTACACCCAACGGTATGCCGGCCGTGACGAAGCCGATAAACAGGGGAACCGCAGAGCAGGAGCAGAAAGGGGTAACCACGCCCAGCAGTGCGGCCAGCACATTGCCGGTGGATTCCCGGCGACCGGCGAGGATTTTACGGGTCAGTTCCGGGGTAATGAAGCTGCGCAACATGCCGACGCCGAACACCACAAGCACCAACAGCATCAGTACCTTAGGTGTGTCGTACAGAAAGAATTCCACCGCCGAACCAAGGTGCGAACCCGGCCTCAGGGCTATGAGATCGTAGGTGATAAACCGTGACAGCGATACAAGCTGGTGATAGAGCATGAACCAGGCGGTCAGGAACAGGCCGATTCGGATACCCATAAGCGTTTTGCGGCTTGCATTCTCTGAAGCCGGAGGTGCGCAGGTTTGGTTGTCCATGGGGGTGCTCCTTCAAATCTCAATACCGGAACCTGTTCTGTTGCGGAAAAAAAGTTAGTTTCTTTTCATCCCGGCTTTTTTATATTTCCGTCGATTGTTTTTGCTGCGATGCGCCACCCTTATACGCCATGGCAAGTACTTCAACCGGATGATAAACAGGATAGGGCAGGCAGTGATTGAACTGCAGTCGGCAACTCATGCAATCGGTGACAATAGCCTGCGGATTGTGGGCGCGGATCTTTTTCATCAACGGTTGTCCCAGATCCAGAGATTTCTGGTGGAAATGGTCTTTGAATCCAAAAATGCCTCCCATGCCGCAGCAGTCGTAATCGCTGCCTACCGATTCGATGTCCAGTTCTGGAATAAGCTTTAGCAGGTCGAGATACGGACGCCCCATTTTTTGCTCCCGCAGGTGGCAGGGGGCAAAATAGGCCATGCGTTCAGGTATGGCCGAAAAGTCGGTAACGAGTTGTCCCTGTGCATGAAGGCGCGAAAGATAAAAACCGAAATCGAAAAGATGATCGGAGAGATGGATTCGGTCCATGGGATCGATCGAAGCAAAGTAGCCATCGTCTTTCAGCATGTTATGATACATTATCTTTTTAAGGTGCCAGAATTGACCCTCGCCTTTTTCAGGTGCGGGAACCTTTAATTCACCCTCTGCGGCGTTGACCGACTTCTGGAATGCGTCGGAATAATACGCTCTGTCCTTAAGCAATCTTTTCAGGAAAAATCCGCAGGTGGGACAGGAATAGATGAGGTCATCGCCGTTTTGAACGGTTTCAAGTAGCTTTTGCAGATTTGTCTGCGCCAATTGCAGGGTACGTTTCCGGTCACCCTCGACCAGATAAGGCATTCCGCAACACTGCTGTGGTGGCACGTAGACCGATGCGCCGTTGTGCTGCAGAATCTCTACCACGCTGCGCCCGATCTGGGGGAACAGGTATCCTGCGGTGCAGCCAGCGAAATAGGCCACCTGGTTTTTGCCTTCATGACGTTGGTCGAGACCCTTGCGTGACGCCCACTGGAAAAAACTTTGTTTGGGAAAAGAAGGTAGTTGCCGTTCAGGATGGATGCGGGTCGCTTTGCGCAGTAGCGGGCCGAGGACACTGTTCGCCTGCATGGCCTTGACCAGGCGGGGAAATGTCCCGCACAGTCGGGCCATGCGAGGAACATCGTTGAGCAGGCGGGTCGCAATCGGCATCCCTTCTTGCTCAATATAGCGGGACTTGGCCTCCATCACATCCATGGGAACTTTTGGGCAAGGGCACAAACCACAGAGGGTACACAGTTCGGCCAGATAGCGAAGTTGCGATTCGCTGATCGGGACGCCTTCTTCCTGTTCCTGGTCGACAAGTCGATAGAGTTCGATGAAAAAGGCGCAATCCTCCTCCATCATGGTGCGACAGGTATCACAGTCGGCACACAACTGCATAACGTTCCGGAGAATTTCCTGCGGTGTCTGTTCTTTCTGGTCATGCGATCGATCCATCGTTTCACCTTCCTTTTCCTGGAATTCACTTTGCTTATAGGTGTCGAATCGTCAGTAGTACGCAACTTGAATAAGGACGCCGGACTGATTCGTCGGTCAGGCACTCCATGTACAGCATGCGACAGTAGCTGAATTTTTGTTATGGACAAGGGAGCACGGTTTTCAGAGATCGAGTTCTTCACATTTCTGATTCATTTTGTCCATCGGTGCCTGTCGAACCTTTTTCCCTATTTTGACCGCAGTGGCCAAATCCGCATGACTGGCTCCGGCCTCAAGGGCCTCCTTGACGTGGTATTCCAGGCAGGGAATACAGCCGGAAGCCACCGATGCCCCAACGGCGATCAACTCCGAGGTTTTTTTATCCATACATTTCTCCCAAGGGGTTAGAAAGGATCACCCCTGAAGTATATCCAGGTATCCGGAATTGCAGATGTGTCTGATAAATAAAATCAGGCGCAATTTCGTTTCTGCAAAATGTCCAAGAGTCTCTGGCGATCCCTGACACCCTCTCTGGTTTGTGGAAGATGTTCCCCAAGTACTGCCAGAAGTTGGTCGGTCAGGGCGTTTTGGCCCTTTGCGAGAGAGTAGTGTGCCCAGGTTCCATCGCGGCGATCTTCCACCAGTCGGGCGTTTTTAAGGATACCCAAATGGCGTGAGGCCGTTGATTGTGGCAGTTCAAGGATAGCCATGATCTTGCAGACACACATTTCCCCCTCGAGAAGCAGGCAAAGGATCTGCAGACGTGTCTGGTGAGCTAATGCCTTGAAGAGTTTTATTTTCTTATTCATTCCTGGAAACTTAATCCGTTTTTCCGGATATAGCAAGGGGATTTCTATAATAAAGGCAGTGGTGCGTACCTTTCAGGCATGCCACGCAAAATTTATACGGGATCTTTTTGGGGGAACAGTGGTCATGGCAAAGGAAAGATAAGTCCTAAAAAGAGTATTCAGGGTTGACTGAAGAGGCGCTGTGAAGCGCCTCTTTTTTATTGGGTAGATCAGGGTGTTTCCTTGTTGAATGGGAAGTCCCCTGGGCATTTATGGCGTCCCGGGCAGGTTTCAAAGGGGCAAGGTTCCACATGGATGGTGATATCGGCGCGGCCGATCTTTTCCTTCATGTGTGTTTCGAGATGGTCGGCGATATCATGGGCTTCTTCAACCGACAGGTATTTGCAAAGGGTGAGGTGAAAGTCGATGAGTTTTTGCGACCCGGCTCTGCGGGTACGCAGGCGGTGGTAGCCAAGCAGTTTGCCGCGATGTTGTTCCAGGATAGTGGCTATTTCCTCGCGGATAGTTTCAGGCAACCGCTCGTCAAGGATGTCCCGCAATCCATAGCGAAACAGACCGAATGCCTGGTAAAAAATATACAGGGCCACGACGATCGATAGAGCCGGGTCGAGCCAGGCGAGATTAAACACACGAATAGCGACCAGGCCTGCCAGAAGGGCGAGGTTGGTGTAGACATCCATGGAAAAGTGCAGAGAATCTGCCTTGAGAGCGGTCGATTCTGTTTCGCGGGCGGTGTGGACCAAAAAACGCCCGATTTTCCAGGAGACCAGAGCGCTGAATGCCAGCACTGCCATGCCGCCTTCGAGTTTTCCGAGGGTAACGCCGGTCAGCAGGCGGCGCACCGACTCGTAGCAGACCCATCCGCCGGAAAGCCCGATGGCCAGAGCCTGGACGATGGTGGCTATCGTCTCGAATTTTCCATGCCCGAAAGGATGTTTGGTGTCCGGAGGTTGTTCCGCCTGGCGAATGGCCAGAAAATTGGCCACCGACATGACGATGTCAAGCAGTGAGTCAATGGCAGAGGACAGTACGGCCATGGAACCGGTCATGAGGCCGGTGACAAGTTTCAGCAGCGTAAGGCTGGTAGCCGTGGCCATGGAGATTCGCGCCGCGCGGATTTTTCGTTTCGATGTAGTTTGCATGATTTGTATTCAGTTGGATCAGTGTATGGTAAAACCGGTCCGGAATAAGATTAAAAATTTATATGTGATTTCTCGAACCGAAAGTTAGCATAAATGTCATGGAAAATCGAGCCTGCGATTTTTATTGCGGTTAACCGGCATTTTTTGGAGAAAATCTGGAGATAAAAGCCAGGTTGCCGCAGGCTCGCACGATAAGCATCATGCGGAGGTGCTAACGGAACGGAAAGATAGTCATCCATATTTACATAACTCTTGTGGTTTGTTAACATCTGCCTTATTTCAAACCATTTATCCATCCGGTGGGAATGTGCCGGAGATGGCAGGAATTATAAAGCACTATGAGTCAGTTGACCCCCATGATGCGTCAATATATGGAAATAAAGGCGCAATATCCCGATGCCATCCTGTTTTTTCGTCTTGGCGATTTTTATGAAATGTTCATGGATGATGCTGTTACGGCTTCGCGGATTCTCGATATCACCCTGACTTGCCGCAATAAAGGTGCTGCCGAAGAAGTCCCCTTGTGCGGCATACCGTATCATAGTTGCCAACCGTATGTGGCGCGGTTGGTGGATGCGGGTCACAAGGTTGCCATTTGCGAGCAGGTTGAAGATCCCAAACAGGCCAAGGGGATAGTTAAAAGGGAAGTTGTGCGGGTTGTTACGCCCGGCCTGGTGGTTGATACCGATACCCTGGTTCCCAAGGAAAATAATTTTCTGGCTGCGGTGGCTCTATCCCCCGAGGGTGTCTACGGTGTTGCCGTGCTGGATATTACCACCGGCGAATTCCGTGTCACCCAGGTGGAAGGTGGGGAGGCCGCACGCAGTGAACTGGTGTCGTTGCAGCCGCGCGAGATCCTTGTGGCTGAAGATTCGCAACCGGCTCTTACGCAACTTTTGAAAGGTTGCTACGGAGATTGGCTCATCAATCCTCTGCCGGATTGGGTCTGCGACCTGGAGCCTTCCGGGCAGCGTTTGCAGGCCTTTTTCAACTGTGGTTCCCTCGATAGTTTTGGCTGCGCATCCCTGCCGGAGGCCGTTCGCGCGGCCGGTGCGGTGTTGTATTATGTGGAGCAGACCCAAAAAGGGGTCTCGGGTCACATTCGCCCGCTGGCAACGTATCATAGTCGCGATTACATGGTGCTGGATAACAGTACGCGGCGCAATCTCGAACTGACGGCGACTTTGCAGGATGGGGGTCGGCGCGGTTCGTTGCTGGGCGTGCTTGATCGCACCGTGACAGCCATGGGAGGAAGGAAGATACGTCAGTGGATTCATCATCCGCTGGTGGAGGTGCAAGCGATTCGCCGCCGTCATGCTGCCGTTCAGGAGCTGGTTACCCAGAGTCTGCTGCGTGCTGATCTTCGCAGTGATCTTGACGGCGTTTATGACCTGGAACGTTTGAACAGCAAAATCGTCATGGGGCACGCCAACGCCAAGGATCTTGTCGCCTTGCGTAGATCCTTTGAACAGCTGCCGTTTATTTTGCAGCGACTCGCTGAGCTGAGTACCCCCCTGATAACCGATTTTGTCGCCCGTATCGACCCACTCACCGATGTGGCGGAACTGATCGCCCGTGCCGTTGTCGATGATCCGCCATTCGTATTGCGCGAAGGCGGGCTTATGCGCGACGGGTATCATCCCGAGCTTGACGAGTTGAGGGATATCCGTCGCAATGGCAAGGCCTATATCGCCCGCCTCGAAGCCGAGGAGCGCGAGCGTACCGGCATTGGTTCGCTGAAAGTCCGTTACAATAAGGTTTTCGGTTATTATATCGAAGTCACACGCTCCCATCTGGGTCGGGTTCCCGAAGATTATCAGCGCAAGCAGACCCTGGCCAACGCCGAGCGGTTTTTCACTCCGCAACTCAAAGAATACGAAGAAAAGGTGCTTGGTGCCGAGGATCGTCTTTTCGATCTGGAATTCGAGCTTTTCCAGTCTGTTCGTGAACAGGTTGCGGGCCAGGGGGCCCGGGTTCAGCAGACGGCCGATGCCCTGGCGGAACTGGATGTTATCTTGTCCCTGGCGGATGTGGCGCATAGCCGGGATTATGTTTGTCCGGTTATGGATAACAGCGACCGGCTTGAAATCCGCGATGGCCGCCATCCGGTTATCGAGGCCATGAATCTTGGTGAGCATTTCGTGCCTAACGATGTGGAAATGGACTGCACGGAAAATCAGATCATGGTTATTACTGGCCCCAACATGGCCGGTAAGTCGACGTTTATGCGACAGGTGGCGCTGATTACCTTGATGGCCCACATGGGGAGTTTGGTGCCGGCCCGTTCTGCGCATATTGGTCTGATCGATCGGATTTTTACCCGCGTCGGGGCCAGTGACAACCTTGCACAGGGGCAATCGACCTTTATGGTTGAGATGACCGAAGCGGCTCATATCCTCAATCATGCAACCGCCCGCAGCCTGATCGTTCTCGATGAAATCGGCCGTGGTACTTCGACTTTTGACGGGATCAGTATCGCCTGGGCGGTGGCCGAGTATCTGCATGATAACGGACATGTGGCGGCCAAGACGCTTTTCGCAACCCACTACCATGAACTTACCGATTTGATTCTGACCTGCGATCGGGTGAAAAACCTCAACATTGCCGTGCGGGAATGGAATGAGCAAATAATCTTTCTTCGCAAAATTGTTAAGGGACCAGCCAGTCATTCTTACGGTATCCAGGTTGCCCGACTGGCAGGTCTGCCTGTGGCCGTTATCGATCGGGCCAGGGAAATTCTGGCAAATCTCGAATCCGGGGAACTGATGGCGGAGGGGCAACCGCGGCTGGCACAACGAGCAAGAGGCGACAAGCTCAGGCCGAATCCCCAGATGTCGCTATTCGATGCCGCGCCTGATCCTATCCGGAAAAAGCTCGCGGATCTTGATATTTCGGTAATTTCGCCCCTTGAGGGACTTAACTTCCTTCATGAACTTCAGAAAATGGTCTGACGAATGATGCCTACGCGATTTTTGTTTGGAATTTTCCTTATCCTGATCCATGTCTTGCCGGTATCCGCTGCTGCAGACGCCGGCGAGCAAGCGTTTTCCAAAGCCAAATCGGCTTATCAGCAGTTGCAGAATTCATCAAAAAGCAAACTTTATCGCGAGAACTGGGTTCGGGTTATCGAAGGTTTCGAGGGCGTTGTCCATAAATATCCCGATACAGCCCACGCTGCCGACGGCATGTACCTCGGAGGGAAAGCTGCCGAAGGATTATTTGCCATTTCCAAACGCAAGTCGGATGCGCAACAGGCCGTGGATTTTTACGATCGTTTGACCAGCCGTTATGCGGAAAGCAATTTGGCGGATGATGCGGGCTACCTGGCCGGACTGATACTCGAGCAAAGTCTCAATGACCGTCCCGGCGCATATGTTCGTTACAAAAAGGTTGTCGACAATCATCCAACGGGTGACATGGCGGCTCTATGCCGCGAAGGCGAAAAGCGCTTAAGGTCTTACGCTTCTGCGGATGTGGTTTTGCCCAATGCGGTGCCTGCGCCGGTTTCGAGATCGGTCTCCGGGACGGGAGAGGTGAGCCAGGTTCGCTCCTGGTCAAGCCCCGGATATACACGCGTGGTTGTCGAGTTATCTCAACCCGCCAGTTATTCGGTGCATCTGCTTGGCGCCGAAAAAGGACAACAGCCTCGTCTTTACGTCGATATCAAGGCCGGATCGGTAGCAGACCAGGTACCTGCTTCCACCAAAGTAGCCGACGGTTTGTTGCAAAACATAAGAGTGGGAACGCCCGGCAAAAATCAGGTTCGCGTCGTTCTTGATCTTGAAACCTTCAAGGATTACAAGGTTTTTTCTCTTGAAAATCCCCAACGGATTGTGATCGACGTGTCCGGAGAACAGACGACTACCCTGCAGGCTGCAAAACCTGAATTGCATGCGCCGGTTGTCGGTTCTGGAGACGCCATCGCTAAAGTGCTGGAAAAAACACCGAAAGAGAAGCCTTTGAAGGTTGCCCTGCCGCCAATCACGCGCCCTGCAAACTTGCGGCGTATTGTTGTCGATGCGGGACATGGCGGCAAGGACCCGGGTGCCATTGGGCCCAGTGGCGTCATGGAAAAGGATGTCACCCTCGCCATGGCAAAGCGGCTTGCGGTTCGTCTGGAAAATGAATTGGGTTGTCAGGTGGTTCTGACCCGCGATAAGGATATCTTTCTTCCGCTGGAAGAACGAACCGCCATCGCGAACAGGGTTGGTGCCGATTTGTTCATATCGCTGCATGCCAATGCCAGCAATAACAGCAATGCGCAGGGCATCGAAACCTATTACCTTAACTTTTCGAAAAACGACAAGGCTGCTGCTGTGGCGGCAAGGGAAAACGGCACCTCCCTCAAGCAGGTAGGTGATCTTGAACTTATCTTGTTTGATCTTATGGCCAATGCCAAAATTAACGAGTCAAGCCGGCTCGCCGCTGAAATACAAAAGTCCCTGGTGGGCCACCTCGGGCGACACTTTCCCAACGTCAAAAATCACGGTGTGCGCCAAGGACCGTTTTATGTTTTATTGGGAGCCAATATGCCCTCGGTCCTGGTTGAATCCGCATTTATCAGCAACAAAATGGAGGAAAGCCGACTGGGGGATTCAAAATACCAGGATCATGCCGCAACGGCCATTGCCCGCGCCGTACGTACTTTTAGCCAGGATTCCAAAACCATAGCAAATAAATGAATTCATTAACCGGTCTCTCCGAAAAACTCACCATTCCCGAAGCATTACGACACCTTTGTTGCGATGCCTCCCTCCCATATGCCGAACGGCGTCCGGAGTTGCTTTCAGCAGCCAGCAACTATTCCAATCGCTGCCGGGATGTCATCATGGCGTATCATCGCAGCGGGGCAAGCGGTCACGAAGTGGTTGAATTGCTGACCGGGGTGGCCGATGCGTTGATGGGTGTTCTGTATGAGGCTGCCTCATCCGATCTGCCTAAAAAGGGGCAGGCCGGATGCGCCGTGGTGGCACTCGGAGGATACGGTCGCCGTCAGCAAAATCCCCGTTCCGATATCGACATCATGTTTTTCCACAATGGCAAAGGCAAAAAATTTGCTGAACAGGTTTCCGAGCGCATGCTTTACCTGTTGTGGGATCTCGGTCTTGATGTCGGCTATAGCATCCGGACCGCACGGCATTGTCTCGAAATGGCGGAGAAGGATATTACGGCCAGAACCGCATTGCTCGATTCGCGTTACCTGTGCGGCAATCGCGATTGCTTTGACGAGTACGAGCGGGCAGTTCTTGATAAGGTGTTCAATTGGAACAGCAAGGGCTACATCACCCAGAAAATCGAGGAAAGCAACCGGCGTCTCGGTAAATACGGTTCATCCGTTTATTTGCTGGAACCCAATATCAAGGAGGGTGAAGGGGGGCTTCGGGATCTTCATACCGCTTTGTGGCTGGCCCAGGTAAAATTCAAGGCGCGCAACATGTCCGAACTGGTTCTTAAGGGGATCATGACGGAGAGGGAGTACGACGAACTCTATCGCGCATTCGATTATCTTTGGCGGATTCGTAATGAACTGCATTTTTTGTCCACCGGTAAAAATGAGCAGATCCGTTTTGACCATCAGGAGAAGATCGCCCGTTTTTTAGGATACAAAGATGATAAACGTGCGTTGGCGGTCGAACAATTCATGCAGGATTATTATGCGCATGCCGTGCATGTCGAGGAAATTTCCACACGTTTGATTGATAAAGTGCGCATGCACGATCAATCCTCACCGACACCTAGCAACACTACGATTCTGAAGCGTTCGGTCGCGGATGGGTTCTATACCCTGCATGGTGAATTGCGCATGGTTCAGGGTAATCTTTTTGAAGAATATCCCGAGCGAATGATGCTTGCCTTTCGCCTGGCTCAGTTGCATGAAGTGGCTTTGAGTCCGCAAGTTAAAAATCACATTCGGGAAAACCTGCATCGCATAAACAATGGGGTACGGCGCTCGAAGGCCATGATCGATACTTTCATGGATATCCTGCGTTACCACCGTGGTGTTCTTCAGGCTTTGCAGGACATGCATTACCTGAGGTTTCTAAACCATTTCATTCCCGAGTTCGGTCGCATCTATTGCAAGGTGCAGCATGATGCGTATCACGTGTTCACCGTGGATACCCATTCATTGGTTGCCGTCGGCGAGCTGCTGAAGGTCTGGCATGGGGATTATGCCGAGGAGTTGCCGCGCATCACAGGTGTGGCCAACGATATCGAAAAACGCGAGCTCTTGTTACTCGCCATGCTGCTTCACGATGTGGGCAAAGGGGAGGGTCGCGATCATTGCAACAAGGGCGCGGACATGATGCCGACCGTGGCCCGTCGTCTTGGTCTCAATAAGGAAGATAGTCAGCGGCTTGAATTTCTGGTGCGTAATCACTTGCTGATGGCACATATTTCCCAGCGACGGGATATGCATGATGATCGCCTTATCGTCGACTTTGCCCGCACCATGGGGATGAGTGAAAACCTCAAGATGCTTTATCTTTTGACCTTTGCGGACCTGCGGGCGGTAGGGCCGGATGTCTGGACCGGTTGGAAATCGGTGCTGCTGCAGGAACTGTTTGACAAGGCCCATGGGGTTCTGGAGCGTGGGAACTTCCTGTTGGATACCCGTTCCGAAAAACTGCGCAATCGCAGACGCAAAGTGCAGACCCTGCTCGAGGATGAATTCGATTCCAAGGTCGTGGCGGAACGGCTTCGCAAGGCCAGCACCCGCTATCTGTTGTCTTTTCGCAGTCAGGCTATTGCCGACCATATCCGCTTGATTCTTGGTAGTCGCGACAAGCGTCTTGGTTTTTTCGTGGCCAACGGGGCGGATGGTTCCTACACTCAGTTAACCATTGTTACCCACGATATGCCCGGATTGTTCACCATGATTACCGGGGTCATGGCCGCTTACGGAATCAACATTTTAGGGGCGCAGATCTTCACCCAGCGGGATGGAACAGCCTTTGATATGCTTCAGGTCAAGGGGCCTTCCGGTTTCAGCGATGCGGGCAGCGAAAAGTGGCATGCTGTTGAAGAATCGCTGCTGGCTGTTATCGAAGGGCGGCTCAAGGTTGAAGAATTGATCCGTAAACGTCATCGGCCGGTATCGTGGGGGGATCCCGGGCATCCCAAAGTTCCCAGTCGCGTGGATGTCGACAATGAAGTCTCCCGGGAGTATACGGTCCTTGACATCTATACCCACGACGAAATCGGGGTGTTGTATCGCATTTGCAGAACCTTGCGCGATCTTGGTCTGTATCTGGGCGTGGCCAAGATATCGACCAAGGTTGATCAGGTAGCGGACACCTTTTACGTCAAGGATATTTTCAGCCAGAAAATTCGTGATCCTGAGCGCCTTGAGGAAATGCGGTTAAAGTTGTTGTCCTGTCTGGATGATGAGAAAATCTGAACGCGGATGGCGTGCCGTGGCGTTGCACAAGCCCGATTTTTGAAAATATATTAAATTATAGAGGTTTATGGATCAATATCTCGATCTGTTTCTTAATTATCTCGTGGTGGAAAAAGGGTTGTCAAAAAATACCCTGGACGCCTATGGTCGAGACCTCGCGCATTATCTTGAGTTTCTTGGCGACCGGAACATAGCCTCTCCCGCACAGATAGCTCCACCCGTCGTAGTTGCTTTTCTTTCTGTTTTGAAGGACCGCGGTCTGTCACCGCGCAGTCGCGCGCGCAAACTTGTGTCCCTCAGGATGTTCCATCGTTTTCTGCTTGCTGAAGGTCTGGCCGAAAACAATCCCGCGGCGCAGGTGTCGGCCCCTAAAAGCCTTGCATCGTTGCCGCATACACTGTCCCCTGACGAAGTTGAGCTTTTGCTCGGCGTTCCTCTATCAAACAGTTGCTACGATCTGCGGGACAGGGCCATGCTTGAGCTGCTTTACGCGACGGGGCTTCGTGTGTCGGAGCTGGTCGGCCTGACTTTGCAGGATCTTCAGCTGGATGTCGGCTATGTTACCGCATTCGGTAAACGCCGCAAGCAGCGCATCGTGCCGCTGGGTGATTCCGCGCGTGATGCGGTGCTTGACTACCTGGCCTGTGGTCGTGGTGAATTGGCAGGAGACGGTTGTCCCGTTTTCCTGTTTTTAAACAGGTCCGGTAACGGGTTGACACGACAGGGTTTCTGGAAGATGATTAAGCGTCGGGCATTGCAGGCAGGGATTTCTAAAAATATCACGCCGCATTCTTTGCGCCATTCCTTCGCGACGCACCTGCTTGACAACGGAGCCGATCTCAGGGCCGTGCAGGCGATGCTCGGGCATGCCGATATTTCCACAACGCAGATTTATACCCATGTAACAAGGGAACGACTAAAAAATATTCATCAACAGCACCATCCTCGAGGGTGATGTGCAGGCCTGTCGCCAATGGGGCGACGATTACCGGATAGCGATGCAGAGGATACGATGAAGTATGTAGTTTTGTTAGGAGACGGCATGGCTGATGAGCCTATGGCCGAACTCGAGGGGAAGACCCCATTGCAATGTGCTCACACCCCTTATATGGATCGTCTCGCTCGTGAAGGGCAGGTCGGTCTTGCCCAGACTATCCCCGAGGGGTTTCCTCCCGGCAGTGATGTCGCCAATCTTTCCGTATTCGGATACGATCCCGCCAGCTGCTATAGCGGCCGGTCACCCCTTGAGGCTGCCAGCATGGGGGTTTCGCTGAATCCCGAGGATGTTTCCTTTCGGCTCAACCTGGTGACCCTCGGACACAAAGATGGCCAGGAAATCATGGAAGACTTTTCGGCCGGGCATATCTCGACCGAGGAGGCGCGTGCCATTGTTTTGACTTTGCAGGAGGAGCTTGGCACGGATCGGTTTCAGTTCTATCCCGGCGTATCCTATCGGCATCTTCTGGTTTGGCGTGGCGGTGTCGATACCATGATCTTTACGCCCCCGCACGATATTACCGGCCAGCCTACCCAGGGGCAACTGCCCCGCGGTGAAGGGGCCGACTGTTTACTGGATCTCATGCAGCGGGCGCGTACGATACTGGCGACGCATCCCGTCAACCGGCAGCGGCAGGCTGATGGCAAACGTCCCGCCAATGCCGCATGGCTGTGGGGGCAGGGGCGCGCGCCGCACATGCCGACCATGCAGGAACGTTTCGGGGTGAGCGGCGCGGTCATTTCGGCCGTTGATCTGATCAAGGGAATAGGAATCTATGCCGGTCTTGATGTTATCGAGGTTCCCGGTGCTACCGGCTTCATCGATACCAATTATCGGGGCAAAGCGGAATACGCTCTGGAAGCTCTGAAAACCCGCGACTATGTTTATATCCATGTTGAAGCCCCCGACGAAGCTTCACACGCCGGTTTGCTGCAGGAAAAAATCCGCGCCATTGAAGCCTTTGACGAGCTGGTGGTGGGCACGGTTTTCAATGGATTGCAATCCATGGGGGCGTTCCGACTGCTGGTTGCTCCCGACCATCCCACGCCTGTGAGGCTCATGACGCATACATCCAACCCGGTTCCTTTTATCCTGTACGGATCTCAAGGAGAGTTCCTTTCGGAACGGCCTGCTTCCGGATACGATGAGGCGGCTGCAGAATCGAGCGGTGTTTTTCTGGCGCATGGCCACGAGCTCATGGATAGGCTGTTGGTTTCTTCAACCTGATGCAGAGCCTTGCCCGTGCAGAGTCGATGAGGTTATGGCAACGAAAAATGATTTCTGATTTTTTGCATTACTCTATGTAAGGAACACCGTCTCTTCATACAGACATAGAAGGTTTTTTGTCCAGAAATATGACGTCAAATGGCTGACCGGTTTATCCGGTCAGCCATTTTTTGTTGATGCATAGGCCCTGAGGCGAGAAAACGAAGGTTTTATATTTTGTCCATATTTACCGAAACCGAATCTCAAGTACCTGAAATTACGTTTTTTGTACGCTTGAACATTGGAAAACAGAAATTCTGTTGACATTTTTTTTTATGTTTTCGGGTCATAAACCGATCCAGCCAGATGGGTATGAAGGGTGCGTCATGATATGGCGACAAATGCTGTATCGTGGATTCGTTTGTCACCGAGGTGACTTTGCTATTTTTTATCAGCAATGTAAGTATACGAAATTACATAGATATAAGATGAGTAGTGAGCGATCTGCTGATGCGATAGGTGTCGCTGTAAAGTGACAGGGGGATTGCATGGTGGCTAAAGGCTAAATAGATCGACTAAGTCACTT
>DIKU01000155.1:0-264 GCA_002424645.1 Pelobacter sp. UBA5610
GAATGGATGGCCAGATCGGGGGTTAAACTCAGCTGAAACCCTGCTGTTTGCGCAAATGCCCCTGATGCGAAGAAAATACCCACCACCACAAATAGCAATGTCTTCATTTTTTCGTCCCTCCCTCTTGGTTGGCTAAAGATCAACGGCACCGGGCGCGGTATCGCCCAGGTAGCCCATGGAGCGTCTGTTCTCTTGTAGTGTACGCGTCGAAGAATGTTTTTCAAGGAGCCAAAAGCGTACCCCGGCTTTTGCTGTCCACCCCCC
>DIKU01000155.1:306-2833 GCA_002424645.1 Pelobacter sp. UBA5610
GAATCCAGCCCTCAAGCAGAGCCGCCAGTGTCAACCCGCTGACAAGGAGCCAGAGCGTTAGCCCCTGCAACATGGGACGGAACCCAACATGCCTGAGTACCTTTTTTGTTAGCCCCGCACCAACCAAAAAAAGGGTAACGACCAGTCCCTGGCGGGCAAGGGCCGCCACGGCGCTCCACAATCCCTTGTAGTGGGGGGCCAATGTTGTGATCCCGGCGGCAACCATAAAACCGATGATAAACAGGGGAACACGTGCTTTTTGTTCCGATTTCAAAACCAGGGCCGCAGCCATCACCACCGGGGCAATCCACATGGCCCTGGTTAGCTTGACCGTCGCACCCACGGCCAGAGCCTCGGAACCATAGCTCGATGCCGCGCCAACCACGCTGCTGGTATCGTGGATGGCAAGCCCCGCCCACAGGCCGAATTGTTGTTGACTGAGTCCGAGATAATGCCCCGCCAAAGGAAACAGAAGCAGAGCCACGGCATTCAGGGTGAAAACCGTGGCAAGGGCTATAGCCGTTTCGTCATCCTCCGATCTTATAACCGGCGCCATGGCAGCAATCGCACTGCCACCACAGATGGCTGTTCCCACCGCGATCAGGATCGAGGTATTGCGGCCCGCATTACACCAACGCCCAATCAAAATCCCCACCACCAGGGTCATGGCGATACCCACCACGGTGTACACCACCGAGCTTTTACCCACCTGCCACACTTCTGTGGCACTCAACCCGAACCCGAGTCCCACTACCGAGACCTGCAGCAGGGTCCTGCTCCAGATCGCGGTCTTTTCCGGCCAGGGATTTTCAAAAAGCAGACTGAAAAGGATGCCGGCCACCAAAGCATGTGCTGTGGAGATTGACGGCAAGGCGCATGCTATTAAAATCAGCACAAACCCTATCTTTTGAACGGCATGAGCAGTCATGGGCATTCCTTCCCGGGTTCGAATCAATGGTCGTCAACCATAACAGATTCATGTCCGACATGATGGCTGCCTGCACAAAAAACAGGAACAATACCTGAGGTTTCACGATTTCAGAATATTCTACACAATAAAAGAACGGAGAGGAAACAGAGCCGAACGATGTACCCAGCATAGAAGACATGGCATTAAATGTGCTTAACTATCAATCTGGACCGAGAACTGATCAACATTGGCAATAAATACTTAGAGAAAAATTTAATATTTTTATATAACGTGACCGCCTTTTATCATGAGAACATCATGGTATACATATTGAATATTGCATATTGAATAGCAATAAGTACAATTCAGATTTCCGCAAGGGCAAACCCGGAGTAATCCGGGGACGCAAAGATACTAACCCATGCAAATGGGCAGTAGGTCTACCGGAGAATCCAGCACCAAGTATCGCGATATTTGGAGGCCTGTCTTCAGTAGAAGACAGGCCTTTTTTATGATCGAAAGTCGGCTGAGATACTTTCTTTATTGCCCGATAACTTGGACTTAAGATAGCATAAGTTTTTATAAATTTATGTGATTTTATTTATTGTCATCAACACTGAACTGAGGGATAGCAATCTATGCGACAAGCCATTATTCGCCCTACCGTGTCTTTGTTTTACCTCTGCGTTCTTACGACTTTCGTCCTGGGTCTTTGCGGGACCGCTGTTTGCGCCGGAGAAAACCAGCAACCGAACGATCACCAGGCTACATTGGAAGAATGCATTCAAAAAGCCTTGGAAAACAATCGAAGGAGACCGGCCTCCCGTTACGCCGTGGCGATGGCCGAGGCCCAACACCGTCAGGCCTTGGCCGGTTACTGGCCGCAGATCACCGCCAAAGGCGGTTACCAGCGCATGGATCAATCCGCTAATTTTCTGTTCCCGGAGAGATCCTTCGCAGTTCCCGCCCAAACCCTTCCGCTGCCTCCCGGCCTCGGTCTCGCCATCGTTGATCCGGCAAACAACATTGTCGGCAGCGTGTCTTCTTTCCCAGGTCAAAGCATCAACGTCCCTGAACAGGATGTCAAATTAATGGACGAAGAGTCCTATTTTGCCTCCGTCGAAGCCACCTGGCTCCTTTATGACGGCGGCATGCGCAAAGGCTATCGCGAACAAGCCGCGGGCCTTGTCGACATGATGAAACAGGATTCGCGGCGAACCGACCTGGAAATTGTCGATAGCGTCAAGCGCTATTATTACGGGGCGGTTCTTGCCATTCAGCTCCACCAGGTCGGCAAAGACACACTGGCACGCATGGAAGCCACCCTCGACCTCACCGAAACGATGTACAAAGAGGGCAGCGGCAGGGTTAAAAAAACCGATTGGCTGGATAACAAGGTCATGGTGGAATCGCTGCGCGCCATGGTTGCCTTGCTGGAAAAAAACGAGCTGATGGCGCAAGCCGCTCTTGCCAACACCATGGGTTTGTCGTGGGACGCCAGCGTCAAGCCCGCCGACCGGGAGATGCCTTTCGCCCCCTTTCTCGAGCGATTGGACGGCATGGTGGGCACCGCCTACGAATTTAACCCCGACTGGAGCAAAATCGAGGCCGGCATCC
>DIKU01000128.1:0-1223 GCA_002424645.1 Pelobacter sp. UBA5610
CTCATGCCGTTGTGCGTAACCACCGGCAGTCGGAGTGTGATCCGGTTGCAGCATGGCAGGTTGATGGCGGGAGAAGGCTTCCTGCAATACCGGCTGCAGAATCTGGTAACGCCGCTGCAGCTGGTAGCGAAATCGCAAGTAGAGGATGTGGGCCATCGCCTTCGAACGTCCGTTGCAGGCCTTTTGCAATATTGCCGGTCCCTCGATCTCCCAGACGCTGCGTCCCTTTAAGTCGTTTTGCTGCAGGCGATCCCGGATCAGGGTCAGTTCTTCAGGAAGGTTGCGACTGACTTGTGACAGGGCGTCGCCGACATTTTGTACAATTTTGTTCCAGAGGCGGTTTTTGGGGCGCACCTGGTTCAGACTACGTTCCTGGCGCAATCGAACCCGGTCATACAACCATAAAATACGTCCTTCGATGGTGCGTGCCAGTCGTGACAAGATCTCAGGCTCAAGGGCGGGGGTCGCACGCACCTCATCGAAAGCTGTAGCCAAAAGTTCGGAACTGCTCGCCAGGTGGACGGCAACCTCGGCCAGTTCATTGTCCAGCATTGCGTCAGCCGCAGTCAGTTCGGCACAACCCTGCTCAAGTGCTATATCGATGGCTTCGGCCAGTTTCTGCAACAGTGTGTCGAGTTGCGGCTGCTGATCGACTGCGCTGAAAAAGCGGTCATGCGCGGCAAGCTGGGTTAAATAGTCCCGACAGTCCGTTTCTCTCACAACCATTGCTTCCTCTTGAAAAAGATGAACATGACTCCGGCCATCAGGATCATCGCCAGCCATAGCAGCGGATAGCTCCAACGCCAGTGAAGTTCCGGCATGTACTCAAAATTCATCCCATAGATTCCTGCAATGAAGGTCAGCGGGATGAACACCGTGGCGATGATGGTCAACACTTTCATGACTTCGTTCATGCGGTTGCTGATGCTGGTCATATACAGATCCAGCAGGCCGGACAGGATATCCCGCAATGTTTCCACCGTGTCGATGATCTGAATGGTGTGGTCGTACACATCACGCAGAAAGACGTCGGTGCTATCCGTGATCAACGGCGATTCTTCGCGTTGCAGGCTGGATATTAATTCGCGCAGCGGCCAGACTGCCTTGCGCAGCAAAATCATTTCACGCTTGAAATGGTGAATGCGGGATTGCGTATCCTGAGTTGGACGGGTGATGATGTCTTCCTCCAGGATCTCGATTTGCTCGCCGAGGTTTTCCAGTAT
>DIKU01000128.1:1273-5560 GCA_002424645.1 Pelobacter sp. UBA5610
TTGTTGTTGCGCAGGCGCTGACGCACTCCGTCAAATACGTCCCCTTTCTGTTCCTGGAAAGACAGTACATAGCCGCGACCAAGGATCAGGCTGACCTGTTCGGTGGTGACAGAGGCGGTTTCAGTCTCGAAACGCGGCATTTTCAGCACCAGGAAAAGATAGTCTCCGAAATCTTCCGACTTGGGACGGTGGGTGGTATTGACGATGTCTTCCAAAACCAGCGGATGAAGGTCAAAATCGTTACCGATTCTTTCCAGATTGTCCAACTGGTGGACGCCATCGAGGTTGATCCAGCTGATGGTGGGACTGTGGCGAAAAGGCTGGCATTGATCCGCCGAAGTCAATTCCCGTTCCTCCAGATGGTCGGACGTGTAATCGATCAGGTTTATATTGACCGGATCGACCCGTTCGTTACCAATATGGATCATGGTGCCGGGAGATTTGCCAG
This sequence comes from Pelobacter sp. UBA5610, assembly GCA_002424645.1. Classification (GTDB taxonomy): domain Bacteria; phylum Desulfobacterota; class Desulfuromonadia; order Desulfuromonadales; family Syntrophotaleaceae; genus Syntrophotalea. Next base: position 1,722 of record DIKU01000128.1, read on the forward strand.
CTTTGTGCGAGGTTTTCCGTAGAAGTTTTTTCGAAACGATCGACGGTTGTGGACGACGCTTTTTTGCAGGCATTGTTTCTCCTGTAGGGCTGTGCGGAAAATTCTTATCTGTTAGAATTTAACTTAATAAGATTCGTTTGGCATCACATTTTTTATCATCCGGTCATTTCGACCGCCGTTGGAGGAAGCCATGGAGAAAATTCGTCTGGGTATCAGCGCTTGTCTGCTTGGACAAAATGTTCGATACGACGGTGGACATCAACTCGATCGTTTTTTGCGCGACACCCTCGGTCAGTTTGTGGACTATGTGCCGGTTTGCCCCGAGGTGGAGATGGGTTTGCCCATCCCGCGCCAAACCCTGCGCCTGATCCAGGCCCCTGACGGTCCGAGGCTGGTTTTTTCCAAAAGCGGAGAAGATGTCACCGACCGTATGACGACCTGGGCCCAAAAACGTCTATCCTCTCTGGAGAAGGAGGATCTGTGCGGATTCATTTTCAAAGGGCGTTCGCCGAGTAGCGGCATGGAACGGGTGAAGCTCTATGATCGTTACGGGGTGCCGGCAAAGACCGGAATCGGCCTGTTTGCCCGACTGTTTATGGGCTATTTTCCCCTGCTGCCGGTGGAGGAAGATGGTCGTTTGCACGACCCGCGTTTGCGCGAGAATTTTATCGAGGCTATTTTCACCTTCCGTCGATGGCGTGATCTTTTAGCTGCGGGAGCCACCGCCGAGGCGTTGGTTGCATTTCATGCGCGCCACAAATTGCTGTTCATGTCGCACAGTGTGGAACTGACGCGGCAGATGGGCCGGTTGGCGGCCCGGGCCGGGGAGTTGCCGAACGATCGGTTGCAGGACGATTATCTGCAACTGCTTATGCAGACAGTGCGCACTCTGGCAACACCGGCCAAGCACAGCAATGTTCTGCAGCATGCCCTGGGCTATTTCAAACGTCAACTGAGCGGGGATGAAAAACAAGAAATGTTACAGCTTATAGAACAATACCGGCAGGGCAAGGTTCCCCTTTCTGTGCCTTTGACGCTTCTCAATCATTACGTACGCAAGTACCAGCCGCCATGGCTCAATGAACAGATCTATCTGCATCCGCACCCGGTTGAGCTTCATTTGCGTAGTGGCATGTAGTTGGATAAGTGTCGGAAGTTTCCATTTTCCCGCCTTCTGGTCCGGTTTGTGATCGGACAGTGAAGTCGGGATTTTTTTAGACTATATGATTGGCTGATGAAACGGAGGCCGGAAACAGGAGCGAGGCATTCCCGATAAGCTCAGGAGTGCATGGTTTGTGCAGGACAAGCAGCGGCATCGATGGCGGATTTCAGATCGCGGGGCTTGACCGGTTTGGTAAAAATGGCCATGGGGTTAAGAGCCTTGGCGCGTTCGTACAGATCGCCCGAAGAATATCCGGTAATGAAAATAATGGCGTTGTGCCCGGCTTCCATCATTTTTTGGGCGGTCTCGATCCCGTCCATGTTGCCAGTCAGGCTGATGTCCATCAGTACGACATCCGGGTTTTTGCTGGTAAGGCTTTGCAGTGCCTTCTCACCCGTGGCAACCGGGTCGCAGGTAATGTAACCCATGCTTTGCAGTGCGCCAATCATGGCCAAAGCTGTAATGGCTTCATCTTCAACCAGGAGGATTTTGATCCCGGATATTTTTTTTGCATCGTGTTCCAAAATAAAAACTTTCTTGGGACTTGTAAATAAACAAAGCGTTAACGGCCATCTCCTCTGCTATTTTTGGGTTTTGTCAGGACCTGAAAGGCTATAGCAGATGTTGCCAGTATATACTTTTGTGTGCTTGGTCCTCAAGCATGCTGTTTCCGGCGCATAGTTAATCTTGGCCAATAAGATACAGATGTTCGTGTTTATATACTGTTATAGAAAATATAGAACACTTTTTGATTGATTCTGTGTCAGGGAATCAAATAGACTAAGTTTCAAATACTTGTGCATTCATCGAGTACGCACTGTACGATGAAATCTCACCTTAAAATTAAATTAAGACAATAAAACAAAATCGCGTTTACGTCAAAGCGTTTTTTCGGAGGATAGCATCGGCCCTGCCGTGGAGTATGCATGAAAAAAGTTCTGACACTTGAAGGTGGTGTTTATGATCTTGACTCTCTCGGGGAGCTTCTTCGTAGACATGGCTATACCATGGGCACCATGGCTGAAGGTGTTTTTGGGAGGGAACAGGAATTGTGTGCCTCCGAAAAACGGTACCGAAATATTTTCGAACATGCGCCAATGGGTATTTTTCGCGCGAATCTCAAGGGTCTGTTTCTGACGGTTAATCCGGCTTTGGCGCGCATGTTCAAGTACGATTCTCCTGAACAGTTGGTGGATACGGTCAACCGTCGCGGAATTGCCGATACTTTCTACCTGGATTCCGCCAAGTTTGGTGATGTTCTTTCGACCATTCTCATGTCCGATGCATGGCAGATTTATGAGGGCCGATTTTGCTGCAGGGACGGCAGTTTTATCGATTGTTGCGTCCGGTTGCGCAAAGCTCCGGATGCGCCGGAGCAAATCGAGGGGTTTTTAGAAGATATATCTGAGCGCAAACGTTCCGAGACGATGTTGCGGTTCAATCGTTTCGCCGTCGATAAGATGAAAGATCAGGCCTTCTGGATGTCATCGGAGGGGCGTTTAATCTACGTCAATGAGGCGGCCTGCCAGACCCTTGGGTATCCCAGGGAAGAGCTTCTCGGCATGTCTATATTCGATATCGATCCGCACTGCACCCCTGAAGAGTACACCTGTATCTGGCAGGATTTGCAAAACAGCGGCTCTCTTATTCTGGAGAGGTCTCATCGTCGCAAAGATGGGCAGGTCTACCCGGTTGAAATTCGCGCCAACTTTATGCATTTCGAAGGCAATAATTACAATTGTGCCTTTGTTACGGATATTTCCGAACGCAAACGGGCCGATGAGGCATTGCGTTTTACTCAGTATGTGGTGGATAACACGTCCGATCAGGCATTCTGGCTGACCGAGGATGCCAAGGTGTTTTATGTCAACGACGCAGCCTGCCGGGCGCTCGGCTATACGCGGGATGAGCTTGTGGGCATGTCCATTTACGATTTTGATCCCGTCTATCCGGCGGCAGAGTTCAAGCGGGGTTGGGAAACCCTGAGGACCGAAAGATCGCGGATGATAGAGAGTTTTCACCGATCCAAAGATGGCAGGGTCTATCCGGTCGAAGTGCGCGTAAATAAGGTGGAATTTGATGGCAAGGAGTATCATTGTTCTTTCGTCACCGATATCTCCAAGCGCAAAGCCGAAGAGGAGACCCGTCGCCAGAGCGAACAACGCTATCGGCAGCTGATGGAGGTTCTGCCTATTGCCGCTTATACTACCGATGCCGATGGGAGGATCACGTTTTTCAACCGCAACGCCGTGGAACTCTGGGGACGGAAACCTGAGCTCAACGCGGATCGTTGGTGCGGTTCCCATCGTCTGTTGTATCCCGACGGTAAACCGATGGCTTTCGATGATTGTCCTATGGCCATGACCCTGAAATTCGGCAAAAAGTTTCAAGGACAGGAAATGCTCATCGAGCATTCAAAAAGTGGCTACACGCATGTAGTGGCTTATCCCGAACCTCTTTATGATTCCGATGGGATGCTGGTGGGCGCTTTAAATCTGTTGGTTGATATAACTCCGCGCAAACAGGTTGAGAGCCAACTGCTGCAGTCGAACCTGGTGATGGAAAACAGTCCGGTAGTGCTGTTCCGGTGGAAGGCCGACCCGGGGTGGCCGGTGGTTTTGGTATCAAAAAACATTACCCAGTTCGGATACAATCCCGAAGAACTCCTCAGCGGCAC
>DIKU01000128.1:5601-8346 GCA_002424645.1 Pelobacter sp. UBA5610
TACGCTGCACGGGGTATTGATCGGTTTGAGCAAGAGTACCGACTTCTCGGTAAAGGGGGGAAGGTCTCTTGGATAAGTGATCAGACCATTGCCGAACGTAACGGCGAGGGGCAGATAACCCACTATCAGGGTATAGTTATAGATATTACCGAGCGTAAGCGTGCCGAAGAGCGGATCAAAGCATCACTGCTTGAAAAGGAGGTGTTGCTCAAGGAAATTCATCACCGGGTGAAAAATAACCTGCAGGTGGTTTCGAGTCTGCTGTATCTGCAGTCCCAGAAGTTGAATGATCCCGAAGCGCAGGCATTGTTTGTGGAAAGCCAGAACCGGATCTGCTCCATGGCTCTGGCGCATGAGCAACTTTACAGGTCGCAAAATCTTGCCGACGTCAGTTTGAGCGAATATGTGAACAATCTGGTGTCGCATGTGCAGCAAGCTTACATGGAACTGGAAACGCAGCATGAATGTCGCGTTGTCATCGAAAATGTGGCTCTTGATATTGAAAAGGTGGTCCCTTGCGGGCTGCTGATTACAGAACTGCTTTCCAATGTTTTTAAACACGCTTTTCCCGATGCCCGGTGCGGTTCAATACAAGTGACCCTCGCCAGGCAAGGTGGACGGTTGCTGCTAACCGTTGCGGATAATGGTGTTGGGCTGCCCGAAAAACTGGATTATCGCAATGCTCAGACACTTGGTCTGCAGCTTGTTTCAGCCCTGGTCGAACAGCTTGACGGGAGTTTGGCAGTCAATAATGACGCCGGAGCCCGATTCACGATTTCCTTTCCCGGGTAAGGTTGCCGGGTGGGATGCTGTGATAATGGACCGCGAAGAGGAGCGCACTGCCGGTGAAAGCAACGCTGCTGGTTGTCGAAGATGAAGCGTTCATTGCTCTGGAAATCAAAACCCGACTCCAGAGCATGGGTTACGGAGTGTGCGGCGTGGTTTCACGCGGGGTGGAGGCCATCCAGCAGGCGGAAGCCATACGCCCGGATCTGGTGTTGATGGATATCCGTTTGAAGGGAGAAATGAGTGGTATCGAAGCGGCCGCTGTTATTCGTGAAAGAACCCGGATTCCAGTAGTCTATCTCTCCTCCCATGCCGACGAGGAAACCCTTGAACAGGCCAAATGGACGGCCCCGTACGGGTATTTGCTCAAGCCGTTCCAGGAGAAGGATTTACGCATCGGCATCGAAATGGCGTTGCATAAACATGCCATGGAACGACAGTTGTTGGAAAGTGAAGAGAAATTCCGCCTGGTCACCGAAAGCATAGATGACGTTTTCTGGCTCAGTAGCCCTGATTTCAGGGAGTTGCTGTATGTCAGTCCCGCTTATGAAAAAATCTGGGGGCGCAGGCGGGAGGACCTGCATCGTGACCCTCTGTCGTTTCTCGAGAGTGTGCATCCGCATGATCGCGAGGCGGTTCGCTCACTCATGGAACACCCCCCGCAGGAAAGTCTGCAACTGGAATATCGCATCGTCAAGCCCGACGGTTCTATTTCCTGGGTAAGAGACCGGCGTTTTCCGGTTTTGACGGCTCATGGCAATCCTTATCGCCTTGCAGGGGTAGCCACCGATATCACCGCGCAAAAAAATGCCGAGCAGCAACTGCTGGTTCTCAATCAGAAGTTGCAGCAGCAGGCCACCCATGACATGTTGACCGGCTTGCCCAATCGCCGCCTTCTCATCGATCGTCTCGAACAGGCTTTAGCGCAGGGCAAGCGCAATAGCGGGCATCTTGCCATGTTGTTTATCGATCTCGACGGTTTCAAGGAAATCAACGATCGCCTGGGGCATACGGTTGGCGATGAAGTTTTGGCGATTATAGGCCGACGGTTGAAGAATCTTCTGCGTTCAGCCGATACGGCCGCACGTCTGGGGGGGGACGAATTCGGCCTCGTTCTGTCAAAAATCATTGGCAGGCAAGATGCCGAACTGGTAGCAATAAAGGTGTTGGATGCCATTTCCGCCCCCCTTGTCGTTCGGGGCGAGTCCTGCCATATCGGCGCGTCTATCGGCATCAGTCTTTACCCGGAACATGGTACCTCGGCGGATGAGCTCATCAGTCGGGCCGATGCGGCCATGTACACGGTCAAACACTGCGGTAAAGGTTCCTTTGCTTTTTTCCGCGAATAGCTTCTTTCCCTGACGCCCCCCCTTACGCTCTAAAAAACCTTTTTTCTGTAAAATTTATCCATTTGCTTTTGAAAGTGGGAAAATGCGGCATACTTCTAAGAGTCTGTTTTTTGTGACGGATTTCATAAATCCAGGAACAAATAACCAATTCAATGAGGGAGACGTGCCGTGTTTGAGAAAAAACAACTGCGCATAGCAACACGAAACTCCGGTTTCATCGATCCGGAAAAGATCGAAGCTTACATCGCCGTTGGTGGTTACCAGGCTATCGGACGCTGCCTGGTTGATATGACGCCGCAGCAGGTTATCGAGGAAATGACCCGCAGCGGATTGCGTGGTCGTGGCGGGGCGGGTTTCCCAACCGGTGTCAAATGGGGGTTTGCCGCCAAATACCAGTCGGATATCAAGTACATCATCTGTAATGCGGATGAGGGTGATCCCGGCGCCTATATGGACCGGGCCGTACTCGAAGGCGATCCCCATACCGTTATCGAAGGCATGATTATAGCCGGTTACGCTATTGGTGCCAGGCATGGCGCCGTGTATATCCGGGCAGAATACCCCCTTGCGATCAAACGACTGCGTACAGCCATCGAGCAGGCAGAGGAAT
>DIKU01000133.1:0-1883 GCA_002424645.1 Pelobacter sp. UBA5610
GAACCAATAGGGGTCAACTCTCCACATTTCACAAACATGGAACCCATTTGAATTTGATTGGACAGAAAATCGGCTAACCGACAAAGGAGGGCCTGTCATGGCGCGGCCTTTGAGAATTGTCTATCCCGGCGCCTATTACCATGTCATGTCGCGGGGCAACGAACAAAAGGAGATATTCAAAAGCCAAAGAGATCGGGAGAAGTTTTTGGAATATCTGGCATCGGCAACCGAACGCTATGGCGCCGTTATCCAGGCGTATTGCCTGATGAGCAACCATTATCACCTGCTGTTGGAAACACCCGAGGGAAATCAGCCCCAGATCATGCGACATATCAATGGTGCCTATACGATCTATTTCAACGTCAAACGCAAGCGATCCGGGCATCTGTTCCAAGGCAGGTACAAGGCGATACTCGTGGAGGCCGACAGTTACGCCGCAGAGCTTTCCAGATACATCCATCTGAATCCGATTCGCGTCGGCCTGGTAGAAAAACCCGGGGACTATCCGTGGTCGAGCTATCGCAGCTACATCGGTCAGATCCCCCCTGCCGAATGGTTTAAGACCGAATTTGTTCTGGGCTATTTTGGACAGCCGGGAACCAAGACCGGGTTCAGATATCGCCATTTCGTCGAAGAACTACAAGGCAGAGACTATGACAGTCCACTGCGCAAAGCCATAGGGACTGTGGTTCTCGGGACGGCCGACTTTGTCGAGCGAGTCACGGCTAATCATCTGGATGATCGCGAGCACGAAAAAGATGTGCCGGCACTTCGGCAACTGCTATCGAAGCCATCGCCACAAAAGATACTCAAAGCGGTCGAAAAAGCTTTTGGAACAAACAAGAAACTTGCCCGCCAGATAGGCATGTATCTTTGTCACCGATACAGCGGTAAGGGGAATCGAGAGATAGGCGAGTTGTTCGGCGTAGGATCATCCGCCATAACGGAAGCCAGTCGTCGGTTGCAGGAACGGATAGAAGGGGATGCAAAGCTGGCAGAGGCAATTCAAGGGGTAAAGAGCAAATTGGTAATTTGAAATTTGGAGAGTTGACCCCTTGATGGGGTCCTGAGCTGGACAGTTTTGAAAGGAAATCTGAGTATGTTTCCGGAACATTTTTATATGACTGAATTAGGAAAGATGGCCTATCTGGCTATATATCTGCCATTGGTATTGGTAATACTGTGGTTGCTATTTTGGAAATTAAGGAAACTTTGGCCAGTTTGGGTTGCCTTGTCTATGGCTTTGTTGACTCTGCCATTTTGCGATGTCTACCTGATTGGCCGCGATGCCGACCGTCTATGTCGTGAGCAGGGGGGGCTTCATGTATACAAGACAGTGAAGGCTGAGGGGTTTTTGGGAAGTGGTGGTGAGTCCTGGATTAAGTATGGATTTGAATATGTGGAAACTGGTGGCCTAGGAACCAAGAAATTTCGCATATCTAATCGGGATGAGAAAGTAATTACAGAGGAAGTAGATGAATATCTAAGCAGCTACAGACTTGCTGGCGAAAATCACGAGGTGGTTAACAAGCATATATCAAAATCAAGTCATCAAGTTATTAATCGAATGAATGGGGAAGTACTAGGGGAGCTGGTTTATTTTTCAATACATCCAGGATATTTTGACGGGATTTTTTTGAAACTGACGGGATCTGGCCCTGCGCTGTGGCACTGCGGTAATGAGCCGCCACCGGGAAGTGATGTGCTGAGATTAGGAAGCAGTGATGTGGTGAAAGCAACATTGATTCCAACACAAGGCAAGGGAGGGGCGAAATGACTATTCAGGATTATTACAAGTATTCCCAGTTCTCTGCACTGGCCTATGTTAATTGGCGTAAGCGTTCTAAGGGAGGTAAAAGGGTCGGTCCTTGAAAATTGAATTT
>DIKU01000133.1:1906-6599 GCA_002424645.1 Pelobacter sp. UBA5610
GGTGCTACCTATCACGTCACTGCACGAGGCAATGAGCGCAAGAAAATATTCAACGCTGGTCGGGACTATGACAAGTTCATTGAATACATCTCTGCCGCCAGAGAAAAGTACCGTTTTCTCCTCCACGCTTATGTACTAATGGGGAACCATTATCACCTCATCATCGAGACCCCGGAAGGGAATCTGGGCCGGGCCATGCATTACATCAACAGTTCGTATGCGACGTACACTAATGTCAAACGGAAACGGTCCGGCCACCTCTTTCAGGGCAGGTACAAAGCCATCCTGGTTGACAGGGAGAGTTATCTCCTTGAATTGAGTCGCTACGTGCACCTTAATCCCGTGAGGGCAAAGATGGCGGATACCCCTCAGGCATATCGGTATAGCAGTTACCACGCTTACATAAACGAGAAAGGCGGTGCCCTCGTCCATACCGGAACGGTTCTCGGAATGATATCCGGAAAGGGAAGGGAGGCAAAATATCTGTACCGTGATTTTGTTGAGTCTGCTGTCGACAACGACCTCGAAAATCCGCTGGAAAAAGTTTATGGAGGGATGATCCTCGGTAATGAAAATTTCATCCGGGACGTTCTGCAAAGGCTGCAAGATAAAGAGGTGCCGTGGGAAGAGGTGTCCAGCAGGAAAGACCTGCGCAGAGGCTTTGAGCCTCAGGAAGTTCTTGCGGCGGTATCTGAATGTTTCAGGGTTGATCGGGCTGATCTGCTTTCCGACCGCCGTGGTCCAGCGCGCAAAGCATTCGTCTATCTCTTGAAAAATTATGCCACGATCGGGAATCGGGAGATATGCGAAATAGTCGGGTGTAAGAGCGCTTCGGCGGCAACGAAAATATGCCGGGCATTTGAACGTGATTTGGAAGAGGATGCCGCTCTTCGGAAAGTTGTTAAGCCGCTGATGGCTCAATTTTCAACATTCAAGGGCCGACCCCTATGACTATGAAGGGCCGACCCCTATGAGATCCGTAATTCCAAGGCGGATGTCTGGTGGGAAAAAGGCCTGGAAGATTTTAAAGCGTTGAAGGTGTCGGTTTTTCAGTTTCAGTGGGGGAGCATACAGGCGTTGGCCAACCTTGCGCAGCGTACCATGGATCTTTCTGTCACCATTTCAGGGAATTCGGCCTATGTGGCTGCCGGGGCAGGGGAATGCGAGGTAGCCTGGTCGGTGTTGCAGACTTTGTGATTTAGCTGGAATCATTATGATCAGAGCGGGGCAGTGAAACCACTGCCCCGCTTTGGTTTGTCTGGATCAAAGACTGGACGATCTTCTTACCGGTTTTTCTGCAGGTAACGGTAGAAATCGCTGTCGGTGGTAAGCACCAGCTTGCCGTTTTTGCCGACGGATTTTCGGTAGGATTCGAGGGTGCGCAGGAACGAGTAGAATTCGCGGTCTTTACCGTAAGCCGTGGCATAGATGGCGGCCGCTTCGGCGTCGGCCTTGCCGCGGATTTCCTCTGCCTGGCGGTAGGCCTCGGAGGTGATGCTTTTCAGCTCCTTGTCCATCTGGCCGAGGATGTCGGCTTTTTCCCCTTCGCCCTCGCTGCGGAACTGGGCGGCGACTTTTTTACGCTCGGAGATCATGCGTTCGTAGACGCGTTTGCGCACCTGTTCCACGTAGTTGATACGCTTGATCTGTACGTCGATGAGCTCGATGCCGTATTCCGGTGTGCTGGCGCGGGCTTTTTCCAGCAGATTGGCCAGGATCTGCTCGCGACCGACCAGTTGATCGGCGGCTACGGGTACGCCTTCAATCTCGATCTCCTCAACCGAACTGCCGGGGGCGCGGTAATCGCTGCCGCGTACAAGTTCCACCAACAGGTGGCCGGACACCGCGTCGCGCACCACCGAGTCGATGATGTCGTCGAGACGGCTCTGGGCACCGCGCTGGGTGGCGACGGTCTTGAAGAACAGCAAGGGGTCGGCTATACGCCAGCGGGCCGTGGTGTCCAAGAAGATGTAGCGTTTATCCTTGGTCGGAATCTGGTTGGGATCACCGTCCCATTTAAGAATCCGCTTCTCGAATCGATGCACTCTCTGTATGAAGGGGATTTTCCAGTGCAGGCCGGGTCCGAGGACATCGCTGACCGGTTTGCCGAATTCTGTAACCAGGGCTTGTTCGCCTTCCTCGACGATGAACATCGGGGATTGCAGAAAGCTCAGGACCAGCAGGGCTGCGACAATCAGAATCAGGGGTGTTTTCATTGCTGGCCTCCTTTCGATTCGGTGCGCAGGGGGAGCAAAGGCAGGGCTCCCGCACCGTCTTGATCCATGATGTAGATTTCATCGAGTTTGGGCAGTACCTGCTCCAGCGTTTCCAGATAGAGGCGCTGACGCGTGACATCCGGCGCTTTGCGGTACTCTGTGAGCAGAGCGAGGAAGCGGTTTGTCTCGCCGCGGGCTTTGTTGATGCGTTCAATGGCAAAGCCTTCCGCCTCTTGGATGGTGCGGCGGGCCACGCCGCGTGCCTTGGGTACTTCGCGGTTGTACTGTTCTCGGGCTTGAAAAATCAGACTTTCCTTTTGCTGTTCAGCCTCGTTGACCTCGTTGAAGGCAGCTTTTACGGGGTCCGGCGGATTAACGTCCTGGAATTTGACGGTGACGATGCGCACGCCGATATCATAACCGTTGAGGCCCTCCTGTAGACCTTTCTGGATATTGTCGGCCAACTCCGCGCGTTCGGTGGTCAAGACCTCGCTGACGTTGGAGTTGCCCACAACCTTGCGTACCATGGCCTCGGCGAGATCCCGGATGGTCGCTTCCGGTTCGTGGATACGGAACAGGAACTTAAAGGGATCGGCGATCTGGTACTGGACAATCCATTCAACGTCGCTGACGTTGAGGTCGCCTGTCAGGGTCAGGGACTCATCCTCCAGATTTCTTTTGGTATAGGTGGTACGCACGCCTGCCTGGACGGTACGAAAGCCGAATTCTTCTTTAAGGACCCGTCCGGTTTTGACCTTGTAAGCCCGATCGATACCGAACGGCAGTTTTAAATGCAGGCCCGGTTCTGCAAAGCCGCTGAACCGTCCGAAACGCAGCAGGACGCCGGTTTCTTCCGTATCCACCTTGTAAAAACCACTTGAAAGGCTGATCAGTACCAGCAGGCCGATTATCGCGATGATAATCAGGCGTGGCGCGGACTTGTTTTGTTTAAGGCGTCTGGCCAATTCTTGCAGGTCGCCTCCCGGATATTGAGATGGCATGTATCCTCCTTGGTGATAGGATGTTATGGATATTACTCATGAAGAAATATAATGCGAGGAAGTATAGCAGACTTTTCCCGCCTCCCGAAGGAAAACCGGGCCTGCATGGGTTTCTCTCTTTGATTCGAACAGACGTGTTCCGACTCCGCGGGCGCATCTCTGCCAATGTAGAGAAGTTCATAAAGACAAAAACAGAATAAAGCGCATGAAGACCTGGTTTTTGTCTTGCTTGGAAGTGGCAGGGGAAGTGTGATAGGATTTTCAAAAGGGATTGTGCAAGGGGGATAATAGTTGAGCCAGAAAAAAACGTCGGAAGACATTCATATTCAGGAACAAGAAGCTGTTCGTGTTGCGCCGCCGCCACTGTTCAGGGTGTTGATGCATAACGACGATTATACGACGATGGAATTTGTTGTGGATGTTCTTGAGGGGGTATTTCATAAATCGCCTCCCGATGCCCATCGTATAATGTTGAGTATCCACACAGAGGGTATGGGCGTATGCGGCACTTTCCCACATGAAATAGCCGAAACCAAGATTGCCCGGGTACACCGGAAGGCACGTCAGGCCGGTTTTCCTTTGCGTTGCAGCCTGGAAGAGGCATGAAGGGAGCAATCCTATGTTCGCTCAGGAAGTACAGATAACTTTTTCTCTGGCTGTCCGTGAGGCGCAACGGCGCCGTCACGAGTATCTGACCACCGAACATATTCTTTATGCCATGTTGCTTGAGGATCACGGCAGGGAGTTGATTGCAGCCTGTGGGGGAGATACCGAAACGCTTAAGGGGCAGTTGGAAAAATATTTCACCGACCATCTCGAAAGCCTGGTTGAGGATCGCGATGTGGTGCCCGAACAGACCATCGGGTTGCAGCGGGTGTTGCAGCGCGCGGTGCTGCATTTGCATTCCGCCGGTAAAAAGGAAATCAGTATCGGTGATTTGCTGGCCGCCATGTTCGCGGAAAAAAATACCCATGCGGTCCACTTTCTGGAGGACCAGGGGGTGTCACGGCTGGATGTTCTCAATTATATTGCACATGGCGTGACCAAGGTTTCCCGTCAGGGTGATGCTCCGCAGGCCCAGGCGTCGACCAAGCCCGGTGGCGGCAGTCAGGAAAAAACCGAAGAAACTCCGGAAAAGTCCAAGCAGGATCCGTTAGCGATGTTTACCGTGGATCTTGTGGAGCGTGCTCGCCAGGGGCGTATCGATCCTCTGATTGGACGAACCGCCGAACTGGAGCGCACGGTGCAGGTGTTGTGCCGCAGACGCAAGAACAACCCCATCTTTGTTGGCGAAGCCGGCGTCGGGAAAACCGCCATGGCCGAAGGGCTGGCATTGATGATCAGTCAGGGCAAGGTACCGGATATCCTGAGTCAATGTGAGGTTTTTGCCCTCGATATGGGATCGTTGCTGGCCGGGACCAAATTCCGCGGAGACTTCGAAGAACGTTTGAAGGCCGTGGTCAAGGCTTTGGAAAA
>DIKU01000133.1:6751-7179 GCA_002424645.1 Pelobacter sp. UBA5610
CGCTTCCAGAAAATCGACATCATCGAGCCAAGCGTCGATGAAACGGTCGCTATTCTGCATGGGCTTAAAGACCGCTATGAGGAACATCATGGCGTGACCTATACCGACGAGGCCATTAACGGGGCCGCCGAACTGTCTGCCCGTCATATCAATTTCCGTCACCTTCCGGACAAGGCCATCGATGTTATCGATGAGGCCGGTTCCGCCATGCGCCTGGCCGGTGGCCGGGTTGTGCATCTGGATGATATCGAGAGGGTGGTGGCCGGTATCGCCCGTATTCCGGAGCGCAGTGTTTCGACTTCCGATCGCCGGCGGTTGAAAACCCTGGCCCGTGATCTCAAAAGACAGGTATTCGGGCAGGAAGAAGCCGTCGAGACCTTGTCCCGTGCGGTGCTGCGTGCCCGGGCCGGCCTTGGGCATCCGGATAA
>DIKU01000133.1:7278-13091 GCA_002424645.1 Pelobacter sp. UBA5610
TCTGTATCGCGTTTGATCGGAGCCCCTCCCGGTTATGTCGGTTTTGATCAGGGCGGGTTGCTTACCGATGCCGTGATCAAGCAGCCTTATGCCGTGTTGCTGCTGGATGAAATCGAAAAGGCGCATCCCGATCTGTTCAGTATTCTGCTACAGGTTATGGATCATGGCAGCCTGACCGACAACAACGGGAAAAAAGCCGATTTCCGCAACGTCGTTTTGATCATGACCAGCAACGCCGGAGCCAGGGAAATGAGTGCCAACCCCATCGGTTTCGGCAAGGAGGAAGGCGGCAGTTCCAGGCAGGCGGTGGAACAGACCTTCTCTCCGGAGTTCCGTAACCGGCTTGATGCCACGATCCCGTTTCACAGCTTGGGTGAGCAGACCATGCTCAAGATTGTGGATAAGTTTCTTGACCAATTGGGCGACCGGTTGTCCGAGAGGAACATAAAACTGGTCGTTTCAAGTGCGGCCCGGGCCGATCTGGCCCGTCGCGGTTACGATCCGCGTTTTGGTGCACGTCCTCTAGGACGCTTGATACAAATTGAAGTCAGCGATGCCATAGCCCAGGAGATCCTGTTCGGTGCGTTGCAGACCGGTGGTGAGGTTCGTCTCGGTTGTCGTTCCGGTAAATTGAATTTCCGTTTCGTAAAAGAGTCCGTCGTCTAGTGCCTATCTATCGACTGATCGATGATTTGATTTTCCCTCCTCAGGACCATGCTGAGGAGGGAGGTCTCCTCGCCGTGGGAGGAGACCTCTCTCCCCGTCGTTTATTGCTCGCCTATTCCATGGGAATTTTCCCCTGGTTCAGTGAAGAAGAACCGATTCTCTGGTGGACCCCCGACCCCCGCTGCATTCTTAAGCCTTCGGAATTACGCATAAGTCGCAGTCTGGCCAAAGAGCTGCGGCGCGGACGCTTCCACATTACTTTTGACCAAGCCTTCAGTAATGTTATCCGGGCCTGTGCCCAGACTCCACGTAAAGACGGTCCAGGTACCTGGATCACCGCGGATATGCTTGCGGCTTATGAACTTTTACATCACCTGGGTTATGCGCACTCCGTGGAATGCTGGTGTGAAGGTTGCCTGGTTGGAGGGTTGTATGGCATCAGCCTGGGGGGCTGTTTTTTCGGTGAATCGATGTTTCATCTCACGCCCAATGCTTCGAAAGTAGCATTCGCGACACTTGTAAGACATCTGATTTCCCTCGGTTATCAACTCATAGACTGTCAACAGTCGTCCAGCCATCTCTTCTCTATGGGGGCCAGGGAAGTTGCCCGCATCGAGTTTTTTCAACTCCTTGAAGCTGCCGGAGTTCGTCCCTCTACTTTGCCCGCCAAGGGTGCCTTCCCTGGATAAGCTGTTTGTTTCAAGATTATTCATATAGAGGGCTGCTAAGGAAAGTGAAGCTCTAAGCCCAAGTTGTGTCCATGGAATTTATGACCCATATAGGCGCATATACCGGATCATATTCACTTCTCCTTGCTGCTCAAAAAATATGCAAAATGCCACAAGGGCGCATGGTGGCGGGGGTCGTGGCGGTGTACACAGGTGTTCCCCACAGGGTTTTCCACGGTTCTGTGGATGAGTTGGGATAAGCTTTATAATTCAATAGGTTGAAGATTGTTTTTGCGGAGTGTGATTGAGGGTATCTCTGGAGGGAAAGCTAAAGGTTCGGATTTTCAGCGGATGTTGACAGAGTCCTGGCTTAAAGCTAACAGAAAAGGAACATTTTTGCTCCGGTGAAAAGGCCGGGGTATTTCAGCCATTTCACTGTATTTGGGAGCGATTCTTCTTGTTTTCCATCTCTAACCGGCAGGTACGAATAAGTTTTTCAAGTCGTTTTTGATCTTCAGCCATGATGGCCATGAATTGCAAGCCTGCCGTACAGGAGGCATCCTTGCCTTTTGACAGAGTCCAAACAACTTCAGCCATGGTGCATATCGGTTGTGTTTCCGGTTCAACCTGCAGCAGTAACATGCATAATTGGGATTTATCAATGGTATCGCGGAATCCCAGGCGTATGCCACCGCTGCTCAGATTGACCATTCCGCAGGGCAACTGGGGGATGACGCCCGGAGGGGTGTTGGCAAGTTTGTGGATATGTTGTTGCCATTGTTGACGGATAGTGCCTAAGCTTCCGCTGATTCGGCTGTAACGGATTCCGATGGGGATATTTAAGCGTGCAGTGGGCCGTCTTTGAAAAAAGTGAAGATCGCCTTCAAAGCGTACTTGGATCGATGTGTTGGTTTGCTGACAAAGGAAATTGGTTTGTGCCTTCAAGCCCAGACCAAGACTCTCTGAGATAACGGCCATTTTGGAATTTTCCGAAAAAGTCGAGTCGTCTATTTCGTGGGGAAGATTAAGGGTGAGTACCCCGTTGTCCACGGACAGGCATGAAGCGGAAATGTTTTCCAGGCGGTCATCGCCATTTGCCGGATTGGTTAAATGGATAAGCACTTTTTGACCGGGTTTGAAATGTTTGTTGAACATGTTTGTCGAATCCATCGAGTCTGGGGTTATGTGGAGAGAATGAGAGTGTTAGTGCATTTTTGGTGCCAGTAAGCCTGGGCGGGGTGGCCACTTTGCTGAAGTGAGGGCTGTTCAGGGGAAGGGCGTTGAGTCCAGTCCGAACGTTGGGTCGTAACCGTAAGGCCTGGGGGACTCAACGGCAGTACGTGTGTGTGGGGTGTAAACTTATTATGTCGATTTTTTGGTGAGTATTTGTCTTAAGATGGTTTGGCCGGCCAGATCATCGGTGAATTGGCGGGCCATGAGTCCACAGTAACCCTTGCGTTGTTCGGCCCATGCCAACGCAGAAGCTTGCCAGGAATCCTCCCCTGGTGACAATGCGTGTTGTTGTAAAAGGTGACGACAGATGGCAAGATAGATCGTTTTCTGCATGGGGGACATATTGATGATAATGCCAAAGCCTGCTTCGGCCAAAGATTCTTCTACTGCCTTGTTTCTACGGTTTGCCGGGTTTGAGGAATGGCTGTCGTTGGCGTATGCAGAGGAAGGCGTTGCGCAGTTGCTTGTGGCATAAAGTAAAACATTTTTGGCGCGGGTTTCGATGCCTCCCTGAAGCCAGTTTGCCAACTCCTTATGATTTTCTGTGGTCGTCGAATGGAAAAGATCGCAGCAGAGCAGAATGAAATAGAAGGGCAGATTTCTCAGGCATGAAGTGATTGACGGCAGTTGATGGAGATCCCTGGAGTTAATTTGAATCAAGCGCAGGCCCTTGTCTGCAAACTTTTTCAATAGTCCTTTGATGGCGGACCTTTTGCCGTTTCCAGGCTCACCGCGGAGCAGGATATTATTGCAGGGTAGACCATAGACGAATTGTGCTGTGTTTTCGCTTAAACGATCGAGTATGTCATCCATGCCCATAAGGCTGGCATGATCCTGCAGGTCAGGAAACGTTACGGCCTCAAAATAACCGGTATGGTAACTTTTTATCCAACGAAAGGCGAGGTGTTGTTGAAACAGTTGAGGGTCAGGTTGGTAGTCGATCAGTTTACGCGTCAAATATTCGTCCCCGAGATCAAGAAAACGTTCAATGCGTTCAAGCAGGTATTCCCAGTCAATTTCAAGGTTGTTGAACTCCATGCCTGGGTATCCTCCGTGTGGGCGTTTATAAAAGGATCTTTTATACATAATAACAGAATATGTTGTGAACTCTTGCCACTTCAGAATGGAATGCTGCGCTGGGGACACAGGACTATGGAGCCGTGTTGGTCAACGGGACACGGCAGTGATGGCAAAGCAACGTTTGCCGGGAGCGTGCGATGAAAAAACAGAACTTTGACCTGTTTGCCGTAACGGCCTTGGGTCTGGAGTCGGTGTGCGTTCAAGAGTTGACAGGTTTGGGCATTAAGGATGTTGTCCTCTGTAAAGGAGGTGTGTCTTTTCAGGGGGGGCTGGAGGAGTTGTACCGGACCAACTTGTGGCTGCGCAGCGCAACTCGCGTGCTTGTGCGGCTTGGGACGTTCGGGTGTAAGGATTTTCCGGATCTCTATCGCAAATCATTGCGTCTGCCATGGGGGCGTTTTATAAAGCCGGGAGCGCGGATACAGGTGAAGGCTGCCAGTCGTGGTTCCCGGTTGATGCATACCGGGCGCATTGCCGAGACTGTGCAGGAGTCCGCAGGCCGGGTCGTTGGTGCGGCAGATGCCTCACCGGACGCTCCTGCCCAATTGGTAATGGTACGTTTCGAGGACAATCAATGCCAGATTTCCATTGATAGCAGCGGGGAGTTGCTGCATCGGCGTGGCTATCGCCAAAAGATAGGTTTGGCCCCCATGCGTGAGACTTTGGCAGCCGGCATTTTGATGATGCTTGATTGGGACGTTTCGACACCTTTGGTTGACCCTATGTGTGGGTCCGGTACCTTTATTATCGAAGGGGCTCTTATGGGGATGCAGCGACCACCTGGTCTTGCCCGTGAGTTTGCCTTTATGCAATGGCCCCGCTACAGACCCGGACTTTGGCAGGTGCTGCAAACCCAGGCACGCAGCGCTGAGCAGCCGGTATGTATCCCCTTGATTGGACGGGATCGGGATTCAGATATGGTTGAGACTGCCTGTTGCAATGCGACCGGCGCCGGGGTAGAGACTGTAACCATGTTTGAGGCAGCAGAACTTGGCAAGGGAGACGTGCCAACGCGGGCAGGGTTGGTTCTATGTAATCCTCCTTATGGTGGACGGCTTGGACGCGATGAGTCCTTGTCAGGCCTTTACCGTCAACTGGGGGAGGTCTACCGATCCGCTTATAGCGGCTGGAAAGGGGCGGTATTGTGTCCCGTTGGTCCTCTTTCCAAGGCTCTTGGAGAAGGTTTTGATTGTGTGCATCTGCTGAGCAATGGTGGTCTGGATGTTGGTCTGCATGTGGCCCGCCTGTAGTAAAAATGATTGCCGATGCCTGATGCCTCTATCGTCGATGACGTATGAGAGTAAATGCGTCGATGTCTTGATATGATAGGTCGGTATGCCCGAACGTGGTGTGCGCTTAAGCTTGGTCGCAAAACTAAATTTTTCTTGCATTGTAACGGCGTAGACAATATAATCCTCGTTCGTGTCGTCTGGCTGCGCTGGGCGGCACAACAAGATAGAGGGAAAGTGAGGTGAAGGTTTCGTGGAAATTCAAGTCATCGACAACAACGTCGAAAAGGCTATCCGTGTGCTCAAGCGCAAGCTGCAGCAGGAAGGTTTGTTTCGTGAAATGAAGCAACGCAAATTTTACGAAAAGCCTAGTGTTAAGCGTAAGCGCAAGGAAAAGGAAGCACAGCGTCGTCTGCGCAAGAAATTGCGCATGATCAAAAAAGCCTGATGCCTCGCCGATATGTGTTTATAAGATAAAAAAGGCCGATCCGTATGGATCGGCCTTTTTTATTTTTACGGCAGTTCGCTTGCTGCATATAAAAAAAGCCGAAGCGCTTATATGGTGTCAGCGCTTCGGCTTTAGGGTGTCAAAAAAAGTTTTTTAGTTAGGCATGACCGGCAGTTCGATGCCGGCTATTTGCTGCAGCAGGCGGACAACCTGGCAAGTGTAACCGAATTCGTTGTCGTACCATACATAGACGACACAACGGTCGCCATTGACGATAGTCGCCAGGGAGTCAACCACGCCCGCATGACGGGAGCCGATGAAGTCGCTGGATACCAGTTCCGGCGAGTTGACAAACGCGACCTGGTTTTGCAGCGAGGAATGCAGGGCAATGTCGCGCAGGTAGTTGTTAAGTTCATCGACAGAGGTCTCTTTGCCGAGGGACAGGTTGAGAACTGCCAAAGACACGTTGGCCACTGGTACGCGAATGGC
>DIKU01000133.1:13125-15581 GCA_002424645.1 Pelobacter sp. UBA5610
CCGGTTTCGGTGATGACCATGTTGAGGGCTGCCGCACGGCCGCGGCGACCTTTTTTGTGGTAGTTGTCGATAAGGTTCTGGTCATTGGTGTACGAATGGCAGGTTTCAAGGTGGCCGTTGAGGATGCCGTATTGATCATTGATGGCCTTGAGAACCGGCACTACAGCGTTGGTGGTGCAGCTTGCCGCGGAAAAAATGCTCTCGTCCTGGGTGACCAGCTGGTTGTTGATACCGAAGACGATATTCGGAATGTCGCCCTTGCCGGGAGCGGTAAGCAGAACCTTTGATACGCCCTTGGACTTAAGGTGCTGCCCAAGACCTTCGCGGTCACGCCACAGACCGGTGTTGTCGATGACGATGGCGTCATTGATGCCGTAGGCAGTGTAGTCGATGCTGTCGGGTGAGTTGGCATAAATAACCCGAATCATATTGCCGTTGGCAATAATGGCATTTTCTTCTTCGTCAAAGCTCAGGACGCCATTGAAGGGGCCGTGTACCGAGTCGCGTTCCAGGAGGCTGGCGCGTTTCATCAAGTCATCATCGGTGCCTTTGCGGACCACGATAGCGCGCAGACGCAGCTTGTCGCCTCCGCCGGTTTTTTCGATCAATACCCTGGCGAGCAGGCGGCCGATACGTCCGAAGCCGTAGAGAACCACATCGCGGGGTTCGCTCAGTAAAGACCCCCGGCCCTTGTTCACAGACGCCAGTTTGCTGGCGATAAACTCATCCAGGGATTGTTTGCCTTCCTGATCCCGATATTGAACGGTAAGCTTGCCGATATCGACCCTGGAAGGGGACAGGTCGAGTTTGTTCATGGCCTGCAGGACGGGGTAGGTATCAACAACAGACAGTTCACTCCCGAGTACCTGCTGGGCAAAGCGGTGTGCCTTGATGATGTCAATAAGGGATTTATTGACCAGAGACTGGCCGTAGACATTGATGTTGACCCCGCGGTCACGGTACAGATGACCGATAAGGGGAAGCATTGCTTCTGCTGCTTCATCTTGCCTGATCCAGTCATTCAGGTACTTTTCCTGCTTTTGCATGCTCATATCTGCTCCCTTCGAAGGCCCGATTGGTATCGAACCGGCGGTTAAAAAAAACGGCATCCACTCTATAGAAATGGACACTCTATTTCAATGGTTCTACGCCTTTTGAGCGACTTTGGGCTGGACTTCGCACTCATATCTGTTATTAATAAGCGCTGGGATATCCGGTAGGCAAGGGGCGCAACAGGCGTCATGCACGACACTTGCGCCGCTTGGTATGCTGCCTCATGCAAGAACTCTTTAGAGGCTATTTAAAACCCTCTTATTCTAAACCAAGTGTCTTGCCTTTTCAATCATTTGTTGGTAGTTTCTGGTACTTTTTACTCAATCTGGATGCTGCAATAACGGGGGGCATTAACCTCTCGACCGGAGAGCATTTTGATTCACAACACCGACAAGGAGGTTGCAGGTTATGGCGGAAGTAACCCATTATCAGGACTTGGGGTTAGTTAACACGCGCGATATGTTCTGTAAGGCAATGGCCGGAGGTTATGCCGTTCCCGCTTACAATTTTAATAATCTCGAACAGCTGCAGGCCATTGTTCAGGCCTGTGCGGCGACCGCCTCGCCTGTCATCATTCAAGTAAGTAATGGGGCTCGTAAGTATGCCAACGCAACCATGTTGCGTTATATGGCCATGGGTGCTGTGCGTATGGCCCGTGAAATGGGGTCGTCTATCCCTATCGCTTTACACCTGGATCATGGCGATTCTTTCGAGTTGTGCAAGGCGTGTATCGAATCCGGCTTCTCATCGGTCATGATCGATGGGTCTCACCTCTCTTATGATGACAATGTCGCTCTGACCCGTAAGGTGGTGGAATATGCCCATGCTCACGATGTTACCGTTGAGGGTGAGTTGGGTGTGTTGGCCGGTATCGAGGATGAGGTTGTCGCCGAACATTCGACGTACACCAAACCCGATGAGGTTGAGGATTTTGTCCGTAAGACGGGTGTTGATTCCCTGGCCATTTCCATAGGAACCAGCCATGGGGCTTACAAATTCAAGGTTGGGCCTGGAGAGGAGCCGCCGCCGTTACGTTTCGATATCCTCTCCGAAGTGGAACAGCGCATTCCCGGGTTTCCCATCGTCCTGCACGGAGCCTCGAGTGTGGTGCCGGCCTATATCGAATTGATCAACCGGTATGGTGGTAATCTTGAGGGAGCGGTAGGGGTTTCGGAGGAACAGTTGCGTCGTGCTGCATCCAGCGCGGTCTGCAAGATTAATATCGATTCTGACGGACGGTTGGCCATGACCGCCAAGGTGCGGGAATACCTGGCTAATAATCCCAAGGAGTTCGATCCCCGGAAATACCTGGGAGCGGGGCGCCAGGAGCTTATTGACCTGATTACACATAAGAATCGCAATGTGGTCGGGAGTGCCGACAGGGTTGCGTAACTCTTGCTATA
>DIKU01000166.1 GCA_002424645.1 Pelobacter sp. UBA5610
AAAAGGGAATAAGCGAGGCGGCAACGCTCACCAACTGATTGGGGGAAACATCCATCTGCGTTACGGCATCGGCCTCGGTGGAGAGAACCTCGCCGTCCTGCCGGGCGATGAGGGTGTCCGGCACGATCTTGCCTTTCCCATCCAGCTCGGTTTTTGCCTGGGCGATGACATGCTCCTGTTCATCCAGAGCAGTCATGTAAGCAATTTCCTTTGTCGCCTTGCGCCCCTTCACGTTGCGGTAGGGCGTTTCGATAAACCCGAATTCATTGACCCGGGCGTAGGTGGCCAGTGAAACGATCAGGCCGATGTTCGGACCCTCCGGTGTTTCAACAGGGCAGATCCGCCCGTAATGGGTCGGATGAACGTCGCGGACCTCAAAACCAGCCCGCTCCCGGGAAAGACCGCCCGGTCCAAGCGCGCTCAAGCGACGCTTGTGGGTCACCTCGGACAGGGGGTTGGTCTGATCCATGAACTGCGAAAGCTGACTGGTGCCGAAAAATTCCTTGATCGCGGCAGTGATCGGCTTGGGATTGATCAGGTCATGGGGCATCAGAGCCTCAACCTCCTGAATGCTCATCCGCTCACGGATGGCGCGTTCCATGCGGACAAGCCCCATGCGGTACTGGTTTTCCACCAGCTCGCCGACCGTCCGGACCCGACGGTTGCCAAGATGATCAATGTCGTCGATGGGCCCCTGGCTGTCCTTAAGACGGACCAGGTACCGTACCGCCAGCATGATGTCATCCTTGGTAAGGGTGCGGTGTTCGATATCGGTGTTCACTCCCAGCCTGGCATTTATTTTAAAACGGCCAACCTCGGAAAGGTCGTAGGTGTCGGCACTGAAAAACAGATTCTCAAAAAAGGCCGAGGCGATCTCGTGGGTCGGCGGACTGCTGGGCCGGAGCCTGCGGTATATTTCAAGCAAGGCCTCTTCCGGGGTGCTCACCTTATCCAGGGCCAGGGTTTTGCGGAAGGAATCGGAAACCTTGATGCCGTCGATGAAGAGCAGTTCGAATTCCGAGATCTTCGCCGCAATAATCTCCTCAAGCATCGTCTCGGTCAGCTCGGTGTTACACGGAAAAATGATCTCGCCACTCTTGGGGTCCACGATGTCGCGGGCAAGGAACTTGCCGACCAGACTTTCCGCCTCGATGTCAAAATGGGTGACCCCGGCCTCGAAAATCTTCTTGGCCAGAACCTTGCCGATCTTGCGCCCTTCCTTGGCAATTACCTCTCCGGTTTTCGGGTCAACGATATCATGGGTTACTTTTTGTCCGACCATGACCTCGGGGGAGAATTCCTTCTTGAATTTCTTCCGGCTCACGGAGATTTTTTCCGTGTCGTAATAGTAGCGCAGCAGTTCGTCCCCGCTGTAGCCGAGGGCCTTGAGCAGGGTGGTTACCGGGAACTTGCGGCGCCGGTCGATGCGGACGTAGAGGATGTCCTTGGCGTCGAACTCTAGATCAATCCAGGAGCCGCGCACCGGGATAATCCTGGCGGAGTAGAGAAGCTTGCCGCCGGAATGGGTCTTGCCGCCGTCATGGCTGTAGAAAAGGCCGGGTGAGCGCTGCAACTGACTGACAATAACCCGCTCGGTCCCGTTGACTACATAGACTCCGGTTTTGGTCATCAGCGGCATGCTGCCCAGATAGACCGCCTGTTCTTTGATATCGCGGATATTCTGCACACCGGTTTCGGCATCGGTATCGTAGGAAACAAGGCGGACCGTAATCTTGACCGGAACCTCGTAGGTCATCCCCCGCTGGATGCACTCATCCACGGAATATTTCGGCTCTCCAAAGTTGTACCGCACAAACTCAAGAGAACAGGTACCGTTGAAATCCTGAATGGGGAAAACACTTTTAAAAATCCCCTGCAGGCCGCTGTCAGAACGCTGATCCGGCTCGGTGTCCATTTGGAGAAACTTTTCATAGGACAGCCGCTGCATCTCGATGAGATGTGGTATATCAACAATACTCTTGGTTTTAGCGAAACTTTTCCGAACTCGTTTGATAGTTTGCATGCAGCAATACCCTCATCTGTTTAGCGGTAGCGGATGGGAACGGGCTCCCCGGTGTGGAGCGTCAGGAGATGCTTTGTGCCATAAATTACGGAGGCCAAATCTCTCCCTTTGATAAGAACGCAAGAACGCTACGGGGTTTCCCCCGTAGCGTCGCTGCATCTCTTGTTGATCCCTGGGGCTTGGTCAGCCCCAGAATATGCTATATTTTCCTTGCTGAAAGCTGAGAAGCTCAGCAAAAAAACCATACGAAGTTCACACTACTTAATCTCTACAGTTCCGCCGGCAGCCTCGATCTTGGCCTTGATGTCGGCAGCCTCATCCTTGGAAACGCCTTCCTTGATCGGGCTGGGTGCGCCTTCGACCATATCTTTTGCTTCCTTGAGACCAAGAGAGGTGATGGCGCGAACCTCTTTGATAACCCCGATCTTCTTGTCGCCGGCGGTAACAAGAATTACGTCAAATTCGGTTTTCTCTTCCGCCGCAGCACCGGCATCGCCGCCAGCCGCAGGCGCGGCAGCCATTGCCACCGGAGCAGCAGCGGAAACACCAAACTTATCTTCAAGTTCCTTGATGAGCTCGGAAAGCTCGAGAACGGTCATGTTGGAAATGAAATCGATTACATCTTGTTTTGATACTGCCATTGCTATATCCTCCAAATACTATTCTTGTTTAGTTGTCGCCCTGACCTTTCTGGTCCTTTATTGCCTGCAATGCATACAACGCTTTTTGCGGAACAGCGCTGAGCACCCGTACAAAGCTGGTCGGAACAGCGAGCATGACTGCAAGCAATTGCGCGCGGAGTTGGTCCTTGCCAGGCAATGTGGACAATGCCTTCAGATCGTCTGCCGTAAGTAATTTGCCATCTAACACAGCCACCTTGATCTCAAGCTTTGGGTTCGTCTTGATGAACTCAACCAAAACTTTCGCCGGCGCCACCGGATCCCCATCCGCAAAGGTAACGGCCGTAGTCCCTTCCAGGAACTTATCCATGGGCTCAAAGGGGGTTCCTTTGATGGCCCGACGCAGCAAGGTATTTTTTGCGACACGGATTTCGGCGTTGCTCTGCTTGAGGTCACGGCGGAGTTGTGAGATGACAGGCACGGTCAGACCACGATAATCGGAAACAACGGCAAACTTGGCATGGGCCAATCTGCTGCTGAGTTCCTCGACTACCGCAACCTTATCGTCTCGATTCAAATCCTCTACCTCCTTTAAACTAACTGCATATTAGGGTTAGCGAGAAGCAGTCGAGGTCGACCGGTACAGACGAATGAGCTCATTCCATCCTGCGCAAGCTGCTGCTGGCGGAATCAACCCATGTGACGACACTGCGAAAAAGCAATGACATTTCGCCTCGGCAGGCCAACGCATGGGTCTTACTGAGCCCCATGCGCCGATTAAACCTTGTGGTACCCACGGTCTTTGACGACTTAACTGCTTAAAACAAAATATATAAAAACGCTGGCTGCAACCAGCGGGAACACCGCCAATTAGGCATGCTTACAGAGAACCCGCAGCTCCATGGGGTCGAGTCTCAGCCCTGGCCCCATGGTGGTGGACAAGAATACCGCCTTCAAGTAAACCCCCTTGCTGGAAGAGGGCTTGAGCTGGATAACCTTGTCAACAAAGGCGAGGATATTCTCCTGCAATTTTTCCGTACCAAAGGAGGACTTCCCTACCATGCAGTGGAGAACCCCAGCCTTATCAACCTTGAAATCAACCTTACCGGATTTGATTTCCTTGACGACCCGGCCGACATCGAA
>DIKU01000027.1:0-9259 GCA_002424645.1 Pelobacter sp. UBA5610
CCTGTGTGCCGGCTGCGGAAACAAGGGACCGGTACGTCCCCAGCGCCAGCCGCTGCCCGCAGCGCCGGAAGATCTGGTATTGCGCCAGCAGGGCACGCAGATGCTGTTGTCCTGGATGATGCCGCAACTTAATCAGGATGGCACCGACCTTACCGACCTGGCCGGATTCAAGGTCATGCGCATGGATTACGATCCTGCCGAAGACTGTCCCGACTGTCGCGACACCTCCATACTGCTGCGTCAGGTCGAACTCGACTACCTGCGCGACGTACAACGCATGGATGGACGCATGTTCCTGGCCGACCCCGACCTTGAGGAAGGCCGTGGCTACCAATACCGCATTATCCCCTACAACCGTTGGGGCCAGGATGGCACACCGGTTACGCACAAAGAGGTGATAAGCGCTATTCCGCCAGCGCCGGAATCCGTCCAGGCCGAATCCAGCGATGGCGTTCTGACCCTGACCTGGCAAGCTCCGAAAACCCTGCCCGGCGACATGGAGCTGCTTGGTTACAATGTCTACCGCCGCCGCCCCGGCCGCCCCTTTGCGATTGCGCCGCTGAATCCCACACCGGTGACGGGAACCCGTTTTGAAGACCGCGCTTTCAAAAGTGGAAGCACCTATCTTTACGCTGTCCGCGCTGTGGTGCGTCAGCAACAACGCGAGGTTGAAAGCCGCCTTTCCAAAGCGGTGATTGCAACCCCGTGGGCCGGCAACCAGGCCTCATTTTGACATCAATGAACAGCTATGTTACGGTTTTGCCTTTATGCACATACTGTTCGTTCGACTTATAAAACCGGTCCATTTTTCTCAGGAGCATTATTGATATGAATCACTTTCAATACCGTGACAACGAACTTTTTTGCGAAGACGTCGCCATCAAGGATATCGCGGCCCAGGTCGGCACGCCGTTCTATGTCTATTCCCACGCTACCTTGAGCCGCCACCTGGAAGCCTTCTCATCGGCGTTTTCCAGCGTACCCCATCTGATCTGTTATTCCATTAAGGCCAACAGCAATCTGGCGGTACTGAAAACCTTCGTGAACCACAACGCCGGATTCGATATCGTATCCGGAGGCGAGTTGTACCGCGCCCGTAAAGTCGGCTGCGATCCGGCCAAAATCGTCTACTCCGGGGTCGGCAAGACCGAATCGGAAATTGCGGAAGCTTTGCAGGCCGGAATCCTGATGTTCAATGTCGAATCCCCGCAGGAACTCGAAACCATCAATGCCGTGGCCGGAAGTCTCGGCAAAAAAGCCGGCATCGCCATCCGCGTCAACCCGGACGTTGATCCGCAGACGCACCCCTACATCTCCACCGGCATGAAAAAAGCGAAGTTCGGCATTAACATTTCCCAGGCCCTGAAGGACTATCGTCACGCCGCCAGCCTGCCCAACCTGGAAGTTATCGGCGTCGACTGCCACATCGGCAGCCAGTTGACCAAACTGTCACCATTTGTCGACGCCATCGCCAAGATCCGCGAGGTGGTTGAAACCCTTCAACAGGAAGGCTTTGCCATCAAATATCTGGATCTGGGAGGCGGCCTCGGCATCACCTACGACCAGGAAGAGCCACCCAGCCCGGCCGATTATGCCAAAGTGATCATCGAGGGAACCAAAGGACTCGGCGTCACCCTGATTTTTGAGCCGGGCCGCGTCATGGTCGGCAACGCCGGCATGCTGGTAGCCGAAGTCCTTTACGTGAAGGAAGGCGAAGCCAAGAACTTCGTCATTGTCGATGCGGCGATGAACGACCTCACCCGCCCGGCCCTGTACGGTTCTTACCAGGGCATCCAGGCGGTTGATCGTTCCATCTCCGGCACCATTCTCGCCGACGTGGTCGGACCCATCTGCGAGTCGGGCGACTTTCTTGCCCAGGACCGCGATATCCCGGCCTTCTCGCAAGGCGACCTTCTGGCCGTGGCCTCGGCCGGAGCCTACGGTTTCACCATGAGCTCCAATTACAACAGCCGTCGCCGGGTTCCCGAGATCATGATCAAGGGCTCCCAGGTCATGGTCGTTCGCCAGCGCGAAACCTACGACGACCTGATTAAAGGCGAAAGCATCCCGGAAGGGCTGTAATGGCCATGGCGACACCGGAGCCATGGTCTTCGGTGCGCAACAGCTTCCATCGTTAAGGGAGGACCCCCATGTTTACAGGATCTATGGTAGCCATCATCACGCCCTTCGATCGCGAAGGGCGCTTCGATGAAGACACCTTTAGACGTCTTATTGATTTTCAGATCGAAAACGGAACCGACGTGATCGTTCCTTGCGGCACGACCGGTGAATCCGCCACCCTCAATCACGCCGAACACAACCGGGTGATACAGACCTGCATCGAGCATGTCAACAAGCGGGTTCCGGTACTGGCCGGCACCGGCTCCAACTCCACCGCCGAAGCGATTGAATTAAGCCAGAATGCCAAGAAAATGGGCGCCGACGGGGTACTGCTTATAACCCCCTATTACAACAAGCCTACCCAGGAAGGGGTCTACCGACACTTCAAGGCGATTGCCGACAACGTCGCCATCCCCCAGGTGTTGTATAACGTCCCCAGCCGTACCGGCATGAACATGGCCGCAGCGACCACCATCCGACTCGCCAGCCATCCCAACGTGGTCGGCATCAAGGAAGCTTCCGGCGACCTGACCCTGGCCAGCCAGATCATCGCCGAAGCGGGGGATCAAATCAACGTCATCTCCGGCGACGACTTTTTGACCCTGCCCATGATGGCCTGTGGCGGCAAAGGCGTGATTTCGGTGACAGCCAACATTCTGCCGGCTGAAGTAAAAGCCATGGTCACCGCGATCAATGAAAAGCGCTATGACGATGCACGCAAAATGCACCTTCATCTGCTCAATCTGCATCAGGCCATGTTCATCGAAACCAACCCGGTGCCGGTGAAGATCGCGGCATCCCTGATGGGTCTGTGCGGCGACCACCTGCGGCTTCCGCTGGTCGAACTGCTGCCTGACAACCTGGCGAAACTGAAAAAAGTACTGGTTCAGTTCGGCTTGATCCAGGCTTGAACAACCATTTTGTAAGGGAGAGACCATGATCAAAGTAGCAGTTAACGGCGCAGCCGGACGCATGGGCGGTCGCCTTATCACCGCGATCAAGGAAACCGAGGGTCTGCAACTGACCGGAGCACTTGAGCATTCGGAAAGCCCCATGCTTGGACAGGATGCCGGTCTGACCGCCGGCTGCGGTCCCCTGAACGTGATTATCAGCAGTGACCTCGATGAGGTGCTCACCGGGACCGACGTGTTGATCGACTTCACCTTTCCGGAAGTCTCCCTGCGCAACCTCGAAGCCTGTGCCCGCCTCGGCAAGCGCCTGGTGATCGGTTCGACCGGCTTCACCCCCGAACAACGCAGCCGGGTCGACGAACTCGCCAAAACCACCCCTGTGGTGCTGGCGCCCAACATGAGCGTCGGCGTCAATGCTTGCTTCAAACTCCTCAAAGAGGCGGCGAACATCCTTGGCGACGGCTTCGATGTCGAGATCGTAGAGCTTCACCACAATAAAAAGAAGGATTCGCCCAGCGGCACGGCCGTGCGCATGGGCGAGATCGTAGCCGATGCACTGGGCCGCGATTATCAGAAGAGCGCCGTCTACCACCGTGAAGGGATGTGCGGCGCCCGCACCCACGAAGAAATCGGCATGCAGACCGTGCGCGGCGGTGACATCGTCGGCGAGCACACCGTCTACTTCATCGGCATGGGAGAACGCATCGAAATCACCCACCGGGCCATGAGTCGCGACATGTTCGCGCGCGGCGCGGTGCGTGCCGCCGCCTGGCTGGCGGATAAAAATCCCGGCATGTACGACATGCAGGATATTCTGGGGTTGAAATAAATCGGATGTAATCCACCCCCAAGGCATGTCTCAAACTAAGATAAAAGGGATGAATGAGATGATAACCAAGGGCTAAATCTTTTTGATTTAAATCCCCTGTATCCCCTTCATCCCAGTTTAATTTAGAGTTGTCCGTACTGAACGATTTTGACCTTTTTTCGATCAACACTTGAAATTGCACAAATTAAATTTTCGAAAACCTAAACATATAGTGGAGGACTACCCGTGGCAAAACTTAACGACAATTATCTGAAGCTCAAGGCCGGCTACCTGTTCCCCGAAATCGGGCGCAGGGTCAAGGCTTTCAGCCAGGCCAATCCGGAGGCCAAAATTATCCGCCTCGGCATCGGCGACGTTACCCAACCGCTGGCCCCGGCCATTCTCAAAGCCTTCCACGACGCCGTGGATGACCTGGCAAGCAAAGACAAGTTCATGGGTTACGGCCCCGAACAGGGCTATGAGTTCCTCATCGAAACCCTGATCGAAAAATCCTACAAGCCCCTCGGCGTCGAGCTTAAAACCTCCGAGATCTTCATCTCCGACGGCAGTAAATGCGACTGCGCCAACATCCTCGACATCTTCGCTCTGGATAACAAGGTCGCCATCTGCGATCCCGTCTATCCGGTGTATAACGACACCAACGTCATGATCGGCCGCACCGGCGAAGCCAATGACAAGGGTTATTACGAAGGCCTGACCTACCTGGCATGCACCGAGGAAAACGGTTTCAGTCCGGCTATCCCGCAGGAAAAGGTCGACATCGTCTACCTGTGCTACCCCAACAACCCCACGGGAACCGTTGCCACCCGCGACGATCTGAAAAAATGGGTCGACTACGCCCTCGCCAACGACACCGTCATCTTCTTTGACGCGGCCTATGAGGCCTTTATCACCGAACCGGGCATCCCCCACTCCATCTACGAAATCGAGGGTGCCAAACGCTGCGCCATCGAGTTCCGCAGCTTTTCCAAGACCGCCGGATTCACCGGGGTACGCTGCGCCCTGACGGTGGTCCCTGAGGAATTGCTGGCCGATACCGGCAACGGCGAAAAAGTTTCCCTCAACAAACTCTGGAACCGCCGCCAGTCGACCAAATTCAACGGCGTCTCTTACCCGGTGCAAAAAGCCGCCGCCGCCGTTTATTCCGACGAAGGCTGGGCGCAGGTCAAGGAAATCATCGATTACTACATGGAAAATGCCCGCCTGATCCGTGAAGGCCTGCAGGCCGCCGGTCTGACCGTGTACGGCGGCGTCAATGCCCCCTACATCTGGCTGAAAACTCCGGGCGGCATGAGCAGCTGGGACTTCTTCGACAAGCTTCTGTCCGAGTGCCACGTGGTCGGCACCCCCGGTAGCGGCTTCGGCCCCAGCGGCGAAGGCTTCTATCGCCTGTCGGCTTTCGGTGACCGTGCCAACGTCATCGAAGCGATTGAGCGCATTCAGAAAAACCTCGCCTGACCTGGCGGCCCCACTTGCATGTTTTATACGTACCGGTTTCCGGTACGCAGCATCCCTATAAAAAAAACCTCCTTTACGGAGGTTTTTTTTTGAGCAAAAAAGCGTACACATTGGAAACTTAACACAGGCCTAAAGCGCCATCCCCTGCCAGACAAATGGCCTCCCCTAAGTACGGCATGCCTTTCCCGCATCAAGAATGCGCTGAACAAAGGTTTTCATGCCCATGTTCTCTCGCCAGTGACTGCTGATGTAACGCATGTCCCGCTTCAATGACGGGAGGTGTTCCAACGCCCTCAGGCAAGCCGCCGCGATCGAGTCCACTTCAAACTCTGAAAACATGACCGCGCCGCCGCCATACTTCCGAACATTGGCCGCCATCCAGGTTCCTTCAGGGACAATGCTTACCTTTCCCATGGCCATTGCTTCGGAAAACACTCCAGAGGTTTGCAATGTGTATCCTGCCGGGGGATAAGGGAGCAACACGAGCTCCGCCATTTTCATGGTGTTTTGGTACTCATCCTGCGTCATTGCACCACGGTGAATATGTACCCGCGCACTAGCTACCGGTCCGATTTCGTCCTGCCAGCGTTTTTCCCAGTACTCGGGATTAGCCTGCAATAGAAACCGGCAGTTAGCATTTTTCGCCAAAACCCTCGAGATCACTGCGCCAGCAAGCTTTGCACCCTTACGCGGATGCATGAACCCCAGGAAGGCAATACACGGAGCCTGATCGGGACGGACAATATCCGGGGACTCCATAAAGATCTCATGTTGGACCGGTAGAGGGAAATCAACCACCGGATAGTCGAGTGCCCTGGTCATGGCCTTGGCGAATTCGACTCCCCCCGCAGATAAATGAATCCGGTTCGGAGCCAGGGTATGCCTGAGCCGCAAAAATGCCAGCCTGTAGAGGAAGGCAGCTTTCAGATTGAGTTTCCAGCCACCGTTTGCGCCGACCGGTCTGGAAATATCGTCAAACATAAAATTAAGCGCCAGAAAGGGGTGCTGACTCCGGGGAAGCCGGGCCAGCCAGTAAGTCAGGCCGCTCATATCACGGGCCCGGGTCAAGGGAGAGACCAGAATATCGGTAGCGCTGATAGTCCCGGGGGGCAAACTACACAACTCTTGGCCCATGAGTTTCCCGTAAAATCGAAAATCCCGCCAAGATCGGAAATGTTTGCGCCGGAAGAATTTCTGGTAAGGAGTATGCTGGAACAACGGCACGGCATCCAACTCATCACGAATCGAAGGACTGACATCCCGATTGGCCAGGATCGTACATTCCAGTCCATGCCTGGCAGCTTCTTCCTTGAAAGCACGGGCTTCCATATAGTGGTGACCGGAGCGGTCAATCAATCCGTGGGCAATAAGGATAAAACGCATGCAAAAACCTTTTTAGATGAATTTGTAAGTCATGCTGTCTTCCAATATCACATTTTCCATAATCTGGTTGTGCGGCTGAAAGGTACAGCGGGGACAGGCGCTCACGTCGATAGAGTCAAAAAGGTCCCAATGCCTGTTACTACCCCAAAAACCAGCAATGTCCCGGACCGAGCTCCCTACGCCGGGAGCTTCCAACTGGCGGTCGCCGCGCCGGTCACAACATAACCCCAACCGAAACCTTTCCGTGGCTTCATCTCGTGGTGGCATAACCACGCAGGACATAAAGGCCGCATGACAATGGTTGAATCCATTGCCGGGATTGAGATCATCGGCAAACTTGTGAGTAATGCCGTAGACGCCAAAGGTTTCGTCTTCCAACGGACGAACGACATCTATTGCGG
The DNA here is from genome assembly GCA_002424645.1 of Pelobacter sp. UBA5610. Classification (GTDB taxonomy): domain Bacteria; phylum Desulfobacterota; class Desulfuromonadia; order Desulfuromonadales; family Syntrophotaleaceae; genus Syntrophotalea. The sequence goes on from DIKU01000027.1 coordinate 7,104, forward strand.
CCTGCAGGCGCAGGCGTTCCTGATTGCGAAACAAAGGTTGCTGATAGAGAGACAATTTATCCCACGCAACCCCCGCCGGCCGTAAATGAAAATTTTTACAGCCCAACGCTTTGGCTAATCGCGCCGCAGGTATGATATCGTCGATGTTTTCCGGTGTCAGAAGAAATTTATAGGAAACCCCTGAGCCGGCGCGGCCTCCCCCCAAACGACAGCTATGATCGGCAGCATAGGTCGTCAATTGCTCAATGTTGTGCAAAACACTCTCAAAACAATCCACCTGTTTGAGGCGCTGGAAGGTGGCGGCGGTGCCAGCGTCTACCGATACACCGACCCAGGTGCATTTGGATAAAGGCTCGAGCAACCGATCCATATTGGTGCCATTGGTTACGACCCCCACCTCAATGCCATTAGCCACTACCCGATCGATGAATGCACCAACATCCGGGTGCAACAGGGGTTCCCCGCCACCGGCAATACAGATGGCCTCTACACCTGCCGGCCACTGCGGAGAGCCTTGCCAGCATGGCAGAAAATCCGCTAATTCCATCAGCGTATCCCGGCACATCATCCCGCGGTTTTCTTTGAGCATGTAGTCGGCATTGCACCAATCACACTTGAGGTTGCAATGGTTGATCGGATCAATGGTGACCAGTGCAGGTTGCGGAATAGGCATGCCGCGGGCAATATGGCGCCAGCGATAGACTTGCGCCAGAAGCTTATAGCTGTTGAAAGGATTCCATTTTTTTTGTGGTGACCATTCTTTCAAGATTTACACCTCTCATCTGAGCTTCTCGGTTATTACCTAACCTTGGAACCACCCCAAGCTGCAGGCAAATGACAAAATCCACAACGATAACCTGATCTTTGCCAGAGAACCGATCAAACCTGCAACTTTCTGAAAAGTTGTATTGCAGGGTTGAACGTAGCCCCCATGCATTGATCGGTGCCTGCACCGACCTACTTGAAACTTATCTTTCGCCAGAATTCGCGAGAGATTGTATCAAAATGCCGATAACAATAGAAACGTCTTCCGCGGTAAGATGTCTGCGACATCCCGCTCCAGGTGAACAGAGCCCCTCCCCCCCGAACTGCGCATCTTACATCTTGACTCATCCGAAAAAGCGGATTAGTCTAGGGCTATGAAAAAAACAACCTCTCTCTTTAAAGCCCTCGCACACGACACCCGTCTGCGAATCCTTAATCTGCTGCTCGGTGGCGAAGTGTGCGTCTGCCGCATCATGGAGATCCTGCAATTACCGCAGTCGACGGCCTCGCGGCATCTGGGGATTCTGAAAAATGCCGGTCTGGTGGAAGACCGCCGCGATGGCATATGGGTACACTACTCGCTGGCCAAGGAGCAACGCCCTCTTGCGTTGCAGGTCATGGAGGCGTTGGGAAAACATCTGCCGGATATCAAACAATGCCAGATCGATCGATCGCGCCTGGCAGAACCCGGTGTACAGCATAAAATTTGCGACTGATTTTTTTTGTCCACAACACATCCGGTATTCCGGATAACAGGAAGAGGAGATTTCATCGATGCCGCAGGCAAACAAAAAACTCTCATTTCTTGATCGCTACCTTACTCTCTGGATTTTTGCAGCGATGGTTGTCGGCATCGGCGCGGGGTACTTCCTGCCGCAGGTTAAGCAGCTGATCTTCAGTTCCCAGGTAGGCACCACCAACATCCCCATCGCCATCGGCCTGATTTTGATGATGTACCCGCCGCTGGCCAAGGTGCGCTACGAAGAGATGCCCCGCGTGTTCAGCGACAAACGAATTCTGTTGCTGTCGCTGGTGCAAAACTGGGTGGTCGGCCCGCTGTTGATGTTCTTTCTGGCCATCACTCTGCTTCACGACCTGCCTGCTTATATGGTCGGACTTATCCTCATCGGCCTGGCCCGCTGCANNGCCATGGTCATCGTCTGGAACGACCTGGCCTGCGGCGACCGCGAATACGCGGCCGGCCTGGTGGCATTCAACTCCGTGTTTCAGGTGCTGTTCTTTTCCCTGTATGCCTATGTGTTTATCACCGTGATGCCTTCCTGGTTCGGACTGGCCGGAGCGACGGTCAGCTTTACCATGGGCCAGATTGCCCAAAGCGTGCTGATTTATCTGGGCATCCCGTTTGCCGCAGGGATCATGACGCGCGTCGG
>DIKU01000027.1:9366-14881 GCA_002424645.1 Pelobacter sp. UBA5610
TGGATGTGGTACGCATCGCTATTCCGCTGCTGATCTATTTTGTCATCATGTTTGTCGTGTCTTTCTTCATGAGCTGGAAGGCCGGTGCGGATTACGAGCGTAGTGCCACCCTGTCCTTTACCGCCGCCAGCAACAACTTTGAACTGGCCATTGCTGTCGCCATCTCGGTATTCGGCATCAATTCCGGCGAAGCCTTTGCCGCTGTCATCGGCCCGTTGGTCGAAGTCCCGGTACTCATCAGCCTTGTGAACCTGTCCTTCTATTTCCAGCGTAAGTATTTCAAGGGACGCACGGCGTGCCGCATAGAAACGGTGGATGTTCTGAAGTAAAGACGCCACCCCGCAATAAATTTCCCGCTTAAAATGAACAGGACCCGACATGCAGATCGATAACATCAAAAACTCTTCCGAAACCGTCCAGGAGGAAAATCCGCGTCGCACGCGCCTCTTCGCCGGCCTTGCCTTATTGGTAACCGCATGGTTCATGCTGTACCGTCAACTGGCGGATTTTTCCAGGTTTCTGAGCTACGATGTTATCGGTTTGCAGCGTGAGTCACATTTGGGATCGGCTGTTGAGTTTTTCCTGTATGACACGCCCAAAGTTCTGATGCTGCTGACCCTGGTGGTTTTTGCGGTCGGTGTACTGCGCAGTTTCATCACCCCGGAACTGACCCGCAAAATCCTTGCCGGACGCAGGGAATCGGCCGGCAATGTGCTGGCGGCGTTGCTCGGGGTGGTCACGCCTTTTTGCTCCTGCTCGGCGGTGCCCCTGTTTATCGGCTTCGTCACTGCAGGCATCCCCCTGGGGGTCACTTTTTCGTTTTTGATCTCCGCGCCCATGGTCAATGAAATTGCGCTGGCGCTGTTATTCGGCCTGCTTGGCTGGAAAGTCGCGGCACTCTATTTTGTGACGGGAATCGTGATTGCGATAATCGCCGGTTGGGTCATCGGCCGCATGAAACTTGAACCTTACGTGGAAGATTGGGTGCGTGACATGCAGGCACAGCAAATAGCCATGCCGGATACCCGCATGACCTGGGAGGAACGTTTCCAATTCGGCTTCGATGCGGTACAGGACATCGTTGGCAGGGTGTGGAAATTCGTGGTGCTGGGAATCCTGGCCGGGGCGGCCATTCACGGCTTTGTTCCCGAAAACTTCATGGCCGGGATCATGGGCAAAAGCGCCTGGTGGTCGGTGCCGCTGTCCGTGCTTATCGGCATCCCCATGTACACCAACGCTGCGGGGATGATTCCGGTGGTGGAGGCCCTTCTGGGCAAGGGGGCAGCGCTCGGCACCGTGTTGGCATTCATGATGAGTGTGATCGCGTTGTCGTTCCCGGAGATGGTCATTCTGCGCAAAGTACTGAAACCGAGACTTATCGCCACCTTTATCGGTGTTGTCGGTGCGGGAATTTTGGTGGTAGGTTATCTGTTTAATATGATCATATGAGTCATTCGAGCCGGGTGGATGTCAGGCATCCGCCCGGCTCGAAGACCCTAAAAACCTGGCAAAATCCACCTGACCGGCGGAAAAGGATCGCTGCCCGATGGTCAGGTTCTCCAATCGCCCGCTCAAAATCAAAGTGCCGTAGGCATCGGCAATCTGGCCGTCCTGACAGCCAATACGGACGATCTCTCCCTGCGCAGACAGCTCCTCGGGCGGCCCCATCACCGACCTGTCCCGCATCCAGCACAGGCAAAACCGCCTCACCCGGTCCTCGCACCCGACAAGGCGCGCCTCGTCACGCAACCCGGCGACCAGCCGCGATGGAAAACCGTGCATGCAGCCGAACCAGACCACCGGCAAAACCACTTCTCCACCGGGTTGTTCTATCCAGGCAAGAGTCTTGGGTCGCAACATAAGATCCTTTTGCAGATTCATCGCCCCTCCTTGTGCATAGTTGTAAGTAAACCATTGCCGTGCGGCGATGCAAGCCACCTCCTTCTGATATTCGAAGAAAAAAGAAACCTTTTAATCGTCTCAAATGGCTGATATGCTAATGACTTGAACCTATTAGCAGCGGTACTGCGCCTGTCCGGAAAAAAACAGTCCCGCACACCGACTGCAGCCAATCCCTATCTATGACCACCTTGGATCCCCGGAGGATGCCATGCCGGCCGTTATCAGCCAGAACCCCCTTGGACAAATTCATAACACCCCCCTGGTGCGCATCAGCCGCCTGACCAGCCCGAACAGTGCTGCCGTGTGGGGAAAAATGGAAACCTCCAACCCCGGAGGCAGCGTTAAAGACCGTATCGCTCTGGCCATGGTCGAGGATGCGGAAAAACGCGGTTTGCTCAAACCCGGCGCTACCCTGGTCGAGCCGACCAGCGGCAACACCGGCATCGGCCTGGCGCTGGTATGCGCGGTCAAGGGCTACAAGCTGGTTTTGACCATGCCCGAAACCATGAGCATCGAACGCCAGCGCCTGCTGACGGCTTACGGTGCCGAACTGATTCTTACGCCCGGTTCTCATGGGATGCGCGGCTCCGTAGCGCTGGCGGAGGAAATGTCCGCCAAACATGGATATTACATCCCCATGCAATTCAGCAACCCGGCCAACCCCCTGGTTCATGAGCTGACCACCGGGCCGGAAATCATAGCCGCCCTCGATGCTCCGGTCGATGCGTTTGTTGCCGGGGTTGGCACCGGCGGAACCATCACGGGAGTCGGCCGTGCCCTGCGTAGTCACAATTCGCAGGTGCATATTGCCGCGGTGGAACCTGCGGCCTCTCCGATTCTGTCCGGAGGTTCGCCCGGCCTGCACAAAATTCAGGGGATCGGCGCCGGGTTTATTCCTGACGTGCTCGACACCTCGATCTATCAGGAAGTCATGACCGTCAGCGACGAGGAAGCCTACAGCACCACCCGCCGCCTGGCTCGTGAAGAAGGATTGTTCGTCGGCATTTCCGCCGGCGCCAACGTTTTTGCCGCGCTGCAACTGGCCGAACGTCTCGGCCCCGGTAAAAACGTGGTGACCATTTTGTGCGACACGGGTGAACGTTACCTGTCCGTCGGAGTCTTCGACTGACCCCAGGGTCCCATTCACCCGATATGCCATGAGTTGTGAAGACAAATATAAAACGCTCCTGCAACAGCTGAGACGACTCGGCCCTGCCGCCGTGGCCTTTTCCGGCGGGGTCGATTCCACCTTGCTGCTGCGCGCCGCCATCGAAGCCCTCGGCACTGAAAAGGTGCTGGCCATCACCGCCGACTCGCCTTTCTTTCCCCGGTGGGAGCAGCAGGACAGCCAATCCCTCGCCCGGCAACTCGGTGCGCGGCAGATTCTCATCCAGTGTGATCTGCTTGCCCTGCCGGAAGTCGCCCGCAACGATGCGATGCGTTGTTACCACTGCAAAAAAGCCCTTTTCGGCTTATGCCTGAAAGTCGCCGATGAGCACGGGTTTTCCCTGATGCTGGACGGGACCAACCGCGACGACGACCACGATTACCGTCCCGGTCACCAGGCGGCCCTTGAGCTGGGAGTGCGTTCTCCTCTGGCCGAAGCCGGCCTGACCAAAAACGATATTCGAAATCTGAGCCGGCAACGCGATCTGCCAACCTGGGATCGCCCTGCGTTTGCCTGCCTCGCTTCGCGAATACCTTACGGCACGGCCATCGACAGGGAACAACTCGCTCAGATCGAACAGTGCGAAACAGCACTGCGGACTTTGGGATTTAACGGAGTGCGCGCACGTCACCATGGCCAGACCGTGCGTATCGAGATTACCCCCGGGCTGTTTCCTAAAATACTGGATGACGCAACCCGCCGCGCCGTCATTGCAGGCGCTAAAACTGCGGGATTCACCTACGTCTCCCTTGACCTGGAAGGCTATCGTACCGGAAGCCTCAACGAAGCCCTTAAACCACCGGATGCATAACCCCGTCTTCTGTGGGAAGAAGCTCTTGCCAACAACCTTGCTCCGACGTTTCCCCACATAAACTTTTGTCTTTGACGAGGGCGCGATGAACAACTACCGAAGCCTGCTATGCGTCTGCTTCTGCGCCGGACTGATCGGCGCGCTGGCAAGCAGCGATGTTGCCTGGATGGCCGCCGCGGCAGGTCTGCCCCAATGGTGCGGCGTCAACCTGGTACCCGAATGGACCTCGGACTGGATCTATCCGCGTCTGGTCATTGGAGGTCTGTGGGGTCTGGCTTACAGTGTCACCATCGGTTCCCCCCGCACGCGCACCGGGTGGATGCGCAAAGGGCTGTGGGTCAGTTTGCTGCCCAGTGCCTGGCAGCTGTTTTACTTCTACCCGAGCCAGACAACCTTCGGGATTATGGGCCTTGGGCTGGGAACCCTCACACCGGTTTTTGTGGTTTTCTACAATCTGGTGTGGGGCGCCGTCACCGGCATCTTTGCCCGTGCCCTGTGGGGCCGCAGCCGCTGACAATGAGGCTCCGCAAGCAAACAAACATCATCCTCACCTGCCTTCTGTGCGTGCTATTCCCGGCCGCGTTCGCCACAGCCGTCCCCGATCATCCCGGCCAGGTCACCCGGGTCTATGACGGTGACACCATTGAAGTCGCAGGATTCGGCAAGGTGCGACTGCTCGGCATCGACGTCCCTGAAAGAAAAGCGTCAACCCGCGACCGCTACTTCACACGGCAAGGCGTCAAACCACACACCCTGCGCAAAATCCACTCCACCGCCCGGGAACTGGTCATTGAACACAGTTACGGGCAGACCGTCTCCCTCACCACCGAACGGCCGGCGCGCGACGCCTATGGCCGAATGCTCGCCTACGTCACCCTCCCCGATGGACGCATGCTCAACAAACTCCTGCTCGAACAAGGCTGCGCCGTGGTCTATCGGCGTTTCAATTTTTCCTTGAAAAAGCAATTTTTACAGGCGGAGGCAGAAGCGCGACGCAACAGACGAGGGATGTGGGCAAAACCGTGACTGGTGACTAGCCTGTCCTTTGTCCTTTGTCATTGGCTTACAGCTTAAAACTTACAGCTTACAGCTAGCTTTCCTTCATTTCCGATTGCGTAGCGCCATACGCGACATGACGCCGCGACGGCGCAGGGAGGTGGGGATATTGTCCTGCACAAAGCGAACATCCTCGATAGTGTAGAAGGCGCGGGGATTGAAGCGTTTCACCAGTCGCAACACATCCTGCACGTCGCGTCGGCGGCACACCGTAAAGATCAGTTGTACCGGTCCGGATTCGCCATGCGCGTGCAGACTGGTCACTCCGTACCCGGCTTTCCAGAGATGTTCGGTCAGTTCGGAGGCATCCTTGCGGGTGATAATGCGCACAATCAGGCTGCCGATGGCGATGCGTTCCTCAAGCAACACGCCGACGTAATTGCCGGTGGCAAATCCCAGGGCAAAGGCTATGTAGGTCAAAACATTGGTCAGGTTCTGCATCACCTGGCTGATGGCCACCACCCAAATCAGCGACTCGAAAAAACCCAGCAACGCCGCCCAGCCCTTCAGAGACCGGGACACGAAAATAATCCTCAGGGTACCGATACTTACGTCGATAATACGGGCAAAAAACACCA
>DIKU01000083.1:0-1621 GCA_002424645.1 Pelobacter sp. UBA5610
GAAAACCCGTCGCGCATACCCCGGGCGCGCTCGCCGGAGAGTATCTCCCGCAGTCCCTGTCTGTGAATATTGCCCAGGGGGATGTCGCCTTCGGCATCAAGACAGCAGGGCACCACGGTGCCGTCCACCAAAATGCCGATATGGTCGCGCAGTCCCCGGCAGAATCCCCGGTCACCCTGGTCGCATGTCAAGGCATGGGGCCAGTTAAATTCAAGCTCCTGGCTGAGAAAAACGTTGGGTGCCAGGCGAATCCCCTGGCCGGGGGTCAAACGCGCCGGAATGATCGCCGGCAAATCAAAAAAAGTTTCCAGACGCCGTAGTAACTCCCTGTTCCGATGGGCTTCTGATGAATCCTCGGTGTGTTGCAGATTCCACAGGCGCAGACTGATATAGACGTTACTGTTTGCCCGGAGGTCACGGATAAAATCAAGGATCTCTTCCAGGTAAGTGTGCAGAGTGACGGAGTCGTCGGCATTTTCGAAACTGTGCAGGGAAATGTTGATCTGACGCAGGGCGAGGCTGGCAAGCAGTGTGTCGCGCGTTTGCCGTAACAGGGTGGCGTTGGTGGTCAAGTTGACCCTCTTGTGGTGTTGGTGACAGCTGTACAGCAGCTTTGGTAAATCAGGGTGCAGCAGCGGTTCGCCGAGCAGATGCAGCGCCAGGTAGTCCGTAAAATCACCAATTTGCCACAGAATGTGGTCAAATTCTGCCGGGCTGACAAAAGCTTTGGGCCGTTTGCTCGGGTGGCAGAAGCTGCACGAGAGATTGCAGCGATTGGTGATCTCGACAAAGATGCGTTTAAACTTTTTCAGGCTGGTATGTTCTCAACGGGTGGACATCGGTCAGGTGATGGAGTCGCCCTAATCTAAGGCGAAAGGCAAACCGTGGCAAGCAAATCCTGCGTTGACCGCGGCAAAATCGGGAACCCGCGGAATCAGTCGCGAACCTCCAAGATAAAACGGGCGCCGATGTAGACGATATGCCCCGGCACAAAAACTCTGAAAAAACGTTCCGGTCGGTTGAGATAGTCGCTGACCCGGCTGCGGGCCTGGGGCAGGTCGACAAAGATGTCACCGTCGATCGTATCCCCGTGCAGAGTGGTAATTCGCACCCTGTACTTTTTGCCCAGCATCATAAGGTCGTGGCGCTCCGCATCCTCCGGAGTGATAACCTTGAGGATATTCGAAACATTCAGGTGGACCGTGCCGTCGTCGGTTTTTATCGGCAAGAAGGCATCCTCGCCGTTGAGCAGTTCACCGACTTTTTGTGAGCCCTGGCGATGGGCTTCGTAAAGATTGAGAAACACCTCTCCTTCCAGTTCGCTACCGTCCGCAAGGGTAAAAACTACCTGTCGCCGGTTCTTTGCGATCTTCTGCTCTTCCATGCTTTCTCCTTTAGTATCCAATGCGGGTAGGCGTGCCAAATCATTTGCACAGAACCCCGGTTATTGGAACAGGGACTTGTTGGACGCAAATTTGTAGGCTTCTTCGCGCGTGATCTTGCCGGCGGTCAACAGTTCCTGAATGGCCTGATCCATAAGCATCATCCCCTGGGATTTACCGGTCTGGATTACCGACGGGATCTGGAATGTCTTGCCCTCTCGGATCAGGTTGGAGACCGC
>DIKU01000083.1:1714-3000 GCA_002424645.1 Pelobacter sp. UBA5610
TCCTGCTGGTTGGTAGGAAAGACGTTGATGATGCGGTCGACGGTCTTTGCGGCGCTGCTGGTGTGCAGGGTGCCGAACACCAGGTGGCCGGTTTCCGCTGCGGTAATGGCCAGTTCGATGGTTTCCAGGTCACGCATTTCGCCAACCAGGATCAAATCGGGGTCTTCACGCAGGGCTGCCTTGAGTGCCGTCGCGAAGGAGCGCGTATGACGGCCGACCTCCCGCTGGTTGATCAGGCTCTGTTGGCTGGCATGGACGAACTCGATAGGATCCTCGACAGTCAATATGTGTTCCTTGCGGGTCCGGTTGACATGATCGATCATCGCCGCCAGGGTTGTTGATTTGCCGCTGCCGGTCGGTCCGGTAACCAGCACCAGGCCCTTTTTGAACTGGGTGAAGTTCAGCACCGCCGGGGACAGGCCGAGCTGTTCGGCGCTAAGGATTTCAGCGGGGATGAGACGAAAAACCGCACTTATACCCAGGCGGCCCATGAAGATGTTGGCGCGAAAGCGGGATTTTAGTTCCGATACTTCGTAAGCAAAGTCGACATCACGGGTGGTCTCATAGGTTTTGCGTTGCGCCTCGGACATGATCTCGTAAAGCAGGGCTTTATTTTGCTCATGGGTAAGCGTCTGGCTCATGATTGCTTCAAGGTCGCCCGATTTGCGAATCAGCGGAGGGTTGCCAGGGGACATATGAAGGTCGGAGCCACTTTTATCCTTCAAAATTTTGAACAGAGCGTCAATTTTTGCCATGGTGATGTCCCTGGGTATCCCTGTGGGTACCGGAGAATATGGTTATTCTTATGTAAATTCAATAACTTATGTGGATATTTTAAGGGCACGATGCCATTCCATCGCGTCTGAATATGCATATTACATGCCCTCATCCGGAAAGACCTGCCGGCACGCGAGGTGCGCAGCACTGCCATGTCGGGCGATGTTTGCAGGTGCCATAATGATGTGACCTGCAGTCCGTTTTTTCAACAAAATTATCCATGAAAGCCATAGGATTTTATATGGTCGGATAGGAAGGTTACGCGAGGGGTGGGTGACTTGAATAAAAAAAGGGCGCGTCGCCCTGGAGGGGGAACAACGCGCCAAAAGATGGAGGTTTAAACCGTGTTTTTAAGTCGTTGTGTTTTGTTCATCGCTCTGTCGAGCGTTGTGTTCGTTGAGTGAACTGTAGCCTTTTCAGGGATCATTGGCCACGTGGCTTTCCGTAATAATGCCGGAGAGAACAACCACTGCCGACTGTGCATTTGAACAGTCGGCAGTCTTGAAATA
>DIKU01000083.1:3023-5942 GCA_002424645.1 Pelobacter sp. UBA5610
ACCAGATAACCGTCAGGATCGGCGAGAAAATAAAATTTCGCTTCGCCGCCCGCAAGGCCCTTGAGAGGTTTGGGGTTGAGACCCAACGCCTCGTGCTGTTTATGGGAAGCAAGCAGGTCTTTGACCCCTACCGCCAGATGGGAATAACCGGTACCCATTTGGTAGGGTTCGGTCTGGTCGTGGTTCCAGGTAAGCTCGAGTTCGAAGGCGCCCCCGGGGGCGCGCAGATAGGACAGTGTGAATTTGTGGTCGGGGAAGTCAAGCCGCCGTGCAATCTCGAAGCCGAAGGCTTGCTGGTAAAACTGTTCGGATTTTTTCAGGTTCGTGACCCGGATGCAGGTGTGAATCATCTCATATTTCATCTGAAAACTCCTTTGCTGTTTACAATCTTTCGTGGGGGTGGATGGAAAAAATGCCGGCTGCAGAATATGCATAAAGGCCGCTTTCGTCGCATCCGAATCGGTTGGCACCAGGCATGTGCGAAGGTTTTTTGGCCGCCAGCGTCATGGCCTTCTTACTTTCCGGCGATTGGATTTGTTGACGGCACCAGGCTTGTTCCTCATCAAATATATCGCGTATCGGGATTTAATAAAAGCCGGAGCAAGCTGGAAGACATATCGCGCACAGTTCGTTTGGAAACTCCATAACGTAAGCCGCTCTGTATTATTTATCATGCCGGAAGAAAAAGATGGCTATTCCCAGTATCCCCGGGGGGCGAAAATAACCGTGGTGAACCGCGGTCAAATCTGTCAACATTCAAATGGACACGAATCATATAAGGTGAACATCAACAACCCTCTGATTTCTGTCGGACATGAGGGCTTTTGTATCCTGGGGGATATTTGCTGGTGTGGAAGGGTTTCTTCTTCTTTTTCAGGAAGGGAATCGCATGGTTTATGGCTGGATTGCGGACCTGTTCCGGGTTCTGCTGGTAAGTTGCGGTCTGCTGACGGCGTTGCACGCCTTGCTCTACAAGCGTGACCCGCGCGCCTCTCTCGGATGGATTGTCACCTCCCTGGCGATACCCGGTGTCGGGCCGTTGCTTTACTGGCTGCTCGGGGTTAATCGCATTCGTGCGCGGGGGCGTGGCTGGCAGGAGGGGGGCAACGGGCTGCCACTGCGGGGTGCGCCGCTTTGCGCATGGTCGGCAGATCTGGCGGTGTCAGGTTTACCGTTTCGTGATGAATGGTACGCACCTTACCTGACACTTGCCGATACCGTAACCCGCCGGCCGCTGCTCGGTGGTAACGCGGTCAAAATCCTGATCAACGGGGATGCGGCGTACCCTGCCATGCTTGAGGCGATCAACACCGCACGTCAGACCGTCTATCTTTCCAGTTATATCTTTGAGAGCAATGCTACTGGTCGCCGCTTTATCGAGGCCCTTAGTCAGGCGGTGAAACGGGGGGTGGAGGTCCGGGTCTTGGTCGACGCCCTGGGCGAGTGTTATTCCAGACCCCTCATTGGTCGATTGTTGTCGCGCAGCATGGTGCCTGTTGCACGGTTTTTACCCTTTTCCCTGGGTGGCCGCGGTATGCATTTTAATCTGCGAAACCATCGTAAATTGCTGGTAGTGGATGGCACGCTCGGCTTTACCGGCGGAATGAACATCGGTGACAGACATTTGCTGGAAAATTCGGTCAATGGTAGCGTAAGGGATCTGCATTTTCGCATTGAGGGACCGGTGGTCGGTCAGATGCAGGATGCCTTTTGCGAAGATTGGGGGTTTGCGACGGGGGAACACCTGGCGGGAAGCATGCCAACCCTCGAACACTACGGTTCGGCCGTGTGTCGCGGGGTCAGCGCCGGTCCCAACGAAGATTTTGAAAAGTTGCACTGGCTATTGACCGGAGTGTTGGCCGTTGCGCGGGAGCGGGTGTGTATCATGACGCCATACTTTATCCCCGATCGTCAACTTGTCACGGCTTTGAACACGGCTGCCCTGCGGGGAGTGAAGGTCGAGTTGCTGCTGCCGGAACGCAATAATCTGCCCCTGGTACAGTGGGCCAGCCGTGCCTACTTCTGGGAGCTGTTGCAGTATGGGGTGCGGATTTATTTGCAACCCCCGCCCTTTGATCACAGCAAACTTCTGTTGGTTGATGATCTGTACAGCCTGGTGGGTTCCGCCAATCTGGATCCGCGAAGTCTGCGCCTTAATTTCGAGTTTAATCTCGAGGTCTACGATTCATCCCTCAATGCCCGGCTTGCCGCGCATTTCGATGCTTGTCGCAACGTTTCACATCCTGTAACCCGGGAAGAGATGGACGGCCGACCGTTGCCTGCCAAGATGCGCGATGCCACGGCGAAATTGCTGTCACCTTATCTTTGAGGATCCGTGACAGGTGATTAGTGATTGGTTGTTTTGCGAATCGATTGGCGGGGTGGGATTGTATCTGTGATCGGGAGTTGCGAATGGGTCAAGCATGACTTTAACCAGTCACTAATCACTAATCACGGATCTTCCTCGCCCCTGCCTGCAAGCAGGAGCGAGGAAGATCCGGTTTTTTACTTGAGACCTTTGGCGGTCAAAAAGGGGCCGTACAGCATATCGCTGCCCTTGATATGGTTGTGCAGCCAGTCGCCGAGGAAGTGCAACACCGAAACGGACAGGCCGAGGCGCCCCTCGTCCAGGCCCTGTCTGAATTCGTCCACTTTGGCAATGAAGTCCAAGTGTTCCTGTTTGTGGGCGGCAGCGGCCGGGTAGGCGTAACGGTCGAAAAACTCTTCTTCGGTGGTGAAATGGGTGATGTAGTAGGCGGCCAAGCCATCGATGATGTTGCCGAGAACCTGCTTGCCATGTCCCTGTACCATGGCATCGTTGAGTTCGTTGATCAAATCTACCAGGCGCTGATGCTGGGTATCGATTTCGGCAATGTTGACCGACAGTGTTGGGTTCCACTGAAACAGGGCCATGAACTT
>DIKU01000141.1:0-8551 GCA_002424645.1 Pelobacter sp. UBA5610
GAGAAACCGATGACGCTGGTCAGGGGGGTGCGCAATTCGTGAGCAGCGGTGGAGATGAATTCGGTCTTCATTAGGTCAAGTTCCCGTTCGCGACTTATATCACGCAGCAGGGTGATGATCCCTCGTTTAAGGCCCTCCTCGTTGCGCACGGCGGCCAGTTTGGCCTGCACAATACGGTCTTTGCCCTCATGAGGGGCAGGCAGGGTAAATTCAACGATACTTTCTTCCTGCGCTCCGGAAGCGACAACCTTGAGACCATTGAGCAGGGATTCATTTTCCACCACCCGACGAATATCCCGTCCATAAACGTCGTCCAGGGTTTTGCCCAGCAATTCTTCGGCGGATCGGCTCATCAACATGATGCGGCTATCCAGATCGGTAAACAGCAGACCATCGGACACCGAGTTAAGGATGGTTTCAAGGTGTTCCCTGGCACTTCGGGCGTTGGTCAAGGCCTCTTTCAGGGTCTGCTCGGCCTTGGTGCGTTCCGAAATATCCCGGAAAAAACAGGCCATCTTTCCGGGAGCCGTCTGGAAGGCATGGACTTCAAAGGAGCCTTTAATGGGTGGTGCGTCGTAATCCACCTGGTCGCTGGACCAGGCCGTTCCCAGGGCACATACCTGCCGGTATTTTTCAGGGATGCCGGTACCGACAAGTTTGGGGAATACTTCCTCGAGGGTTTTGCCTATGACCGTATCGAGGTCTAGATGCAGAATGTCCCTGGCGGCGGTATTGCTGCCCATGAGGATGAGCTTGTCGTTGGGGTAAAGCTGATAGAGTAAGACGCCCATGGGGGAAAAGTGCACGATGCTGCGAAAACGTTCTTCACTTTTACGCAAGGCTTCTTCCGCTTCCTGTCGCTGGCGCAGATGTCCTAACAGCAGAAGCGCCAGAGCTGTGCCGAAAACCAGCAGCGCGGTCACCACCAGGATGCCCTGGCGGTATTTTCGAAAGGTGGAAACGGGGCGGTTGAGTATAACGCTGTCAGCCGGCAAATCTGACAGGGAGAGGCCAAACCGTTGCAATTCACGGTAATCGAAAACGTATCGATTGAGACTTTCGGTATTAACCGGAATGCTGGTAACAGGGGTGCCATCGAGTATTTTCATCGCCATCTTGGCAGCGATCTGCCCCTGTTGAAAATGGCTGACCAGTTTGCCGCCGACGATACCGGCGCCCATGCCGTGATAATAGATGTGGTAAAGAGGGCGCGTGAGGTGGCTGGTGATGAATTGGAGATTGTCCTTGAACAGCAAGCTGCGGCCATCGCGATCATGGTAGGCGGAAATAAGCAGCACCAATGTGTTTTGATCGAGGGTGGCGAGCTTGTGGCCGAGCTCCTCGTAAGACATGTCGGCCAGAGAGAGATGGGACAGCTGAATCCCCGGAAGAAATTGTTCAATGTGGTAAAAAGTACGCAGATCGGCCTCGCCGGTGGTGGTCCCATCGGCGATGGCGACAATGGTATTGGCCTGTGGATGCAGTGTCTGCATCAGTTCAAGGGTTTCCCGCATGGAAACCTTTTCGACGGTGCCGGTGATCCAGGAGTTGGCATTTTGGGCAAGGGCGAGATCCAGATCGTTTACGCCGAGAAAAACAATCGGCAGTTTTTTAAACAGCCCGGTTTGTTCCGCAATGGCGAATTTGAGGGCGGCGTCATCGCCGGTGATGATGGCATCGTAGACGGGCGTACGATTCAGTTTATAGGACAACGATTGACGAAAATTACGGAGATTTTGTTTTGTGGGAAATCTCTTGGTGTCCATAAATTCGATGTCAAAAACGATATTTTTTGGATTGAAAATATCGGTCATCCCATCGATTTGCTGAGAAAAAGTCGGAAATCCCGGATGGTAGGAACTGATGAACAATACACGTTTCTGCTGCGCTTGGGCAGGCGTGAGCAAAAGGACAAAACTCACGGCCAGGTTCAGTAACAGCATCATTAGCCAGCGGCGGTTTTTAAAACGCATTGTGGAGCCTCGACAGTTGCCATGGGGTACGCGTTGGTCCGCTCCCCATCAAGAAACAAGGGATATCCAAGCATTTCCACGGGATGGGGTGAAACCGCCGGACTCCAGGAAAGTCCGACACTGCAGCCCGCTATGATTTTAATTTTTGCAAAAACAGGCCAACCTCTTGCGGATCCTTGAGCACGTAGCCGGCGGCGGTAGGGCGCTGGTCGTCGCTCACCAAAATAGCAACACCCCGCGTTTGCAGGGCGCAAAAAGCATCTTCATCGGTCAGATCATCTCCGATGTAGATGGGGCAGACCCTGTCGTTATCCAGACCCAGCTGTGCAAGGATCCATAGCAGTGCCTTGCCCTTGTCCCAGTCGATGTCCGGGCGCAGTTCAAAAATCATCTTGCCCCCGGTTTTACGCAGCCCCGGGGTTTTGGCAACGGTTGTATCGACGATGTTCTCTACCGTGGGAACATCCTCCATATCAGCACGACGAAAGTGAACGGCGATGGCAAACTTTTTACGCTCTATCTGGATGCCGGGGATCTTGGCGAGAGCGTTGGTCAGGGTCTTTTGAGCCAGAGCCAGAGCCGGGAGGTAATCGGCGCCCTGTTGCAGCTCCATGTCGCCATCGGGCCCGGAAATGTCGAATCCATGGCTGCCGGCATAAAGGAGCCCCTCAATGGCGACCAGATGGCGTATATCATTCAGGTCCCGCCCGCTGACGATGGCGACCCGATACCTTTCCGACAGGTTTTTAACCGCGTTGCGCATCTTGTCGGACAGTTGCGCCCATTCGGGGCGCTCGACGATCGGCGTAAGGGTGCCATCGTAATCAAGAAAGATGATAACCTGCTTGTTTCTCAACAAGTTTTTGATTGCATCAAGCTTTTTGAGGGCTGATGGCAATGTCTGGCTCATGGCAGAATGCATCGATAACTTCACAGGTGAAAAGCGTAGCTCCCTTTATTTATATGCGCAAATAGATGCGTGTTGACGATTGTCCATAATGATAGCAGAATGCTCGGGATTTGGGAAAAGCGTAACGGATATCTTGCCAAACGGTGTGGCGACAGACCGTGGCATCGAATGGTTTATATATCGAATCCGCAATAGAGACAAATCTGGCGTCGGGTAGAGGTTCTGCTGCCCCGAATTTAACCAAATTGATGGTTTGTCACGTTGCTGTCGCCTTCGCGACCCTCTTTGTTGTAAACGAAATGCTGCCTTGGCAAGGCTGCACGAAAAAGCATCTTGGATTCAATCAAATAATGTTTTAGACTAAATTTTATGCCGGTCATGACGAATAGGTATGAATTGGGAGAAAGTATTCACCGGTAAAATATAATATGCCCAGCGTAGCAGGGGCCGTGATACGGGAAAAATTTCGCCAGGATTGCGTCGAACATGGTTTGGTAATGCCAGAATGTCGATGTGGAACAACCAAGGGTAGTATGGGGGGGATACGGTATGGCAAAAGAAAACAAGGTACTTTCCATCGGGATTGTCGGCGGTGGTCGTGGTGGTTTGGAGATGCTGAAAATCTTTGCGGAAAGCGAGCAGGCGCGGGTGGTGTTTCTGGTGGATCGCGATCCCAAGGCGGTTGCTGTTGTTGCGGCCAAGGAGCTACAGATCCCCACTCCCGATGATCTGGTGGCAACCCTGCAGCAATATCGCACCGATTTTATCATCGAGGCGACGGGGTCGCCCAAGGTTCTGGAGTTGGTGCAGCAAAATCACCGGGAAGGAACGGAGATCCTCAGCAGTCAGGCGGCGTTGATGTTTTTCAACGTTGTGCAGGAAAGTCGGCGCAAGCTCAACTGTTCGATTTTTGGCAAGATCAGCCAGATCGGCGAGGAAATAACCGGCAGTACGACCGCAGTCAAAAGGGCGTTGTCCGCCATCACCCAGGTTGCCTTCAATCTGGAGATGCTGTCGATCAATGCCGCCATCGAGGCGGCCCGCGCCGGGACTCATGGGCGCAGCTTTGCCGTCGTGGCCGAAGAAGTGAAGGCGACCGCCGGTCAGGCGAAAAACCTGCTGGGCAGTATTGAAGAGGTCAATAACAATAACATTGTCATGTCCGGAGAATTGGAAGAGTTGCTGGAGCAGTTGCATTGAGTGGATCCCCGCCCTTTGGGATGATGGCGACTGCCTGTGCCATCTTTGCTCCAAAAAAAAGGAAAACCGTAGGCAATGGTTCAAGGGAAAGATAGAATTCTCTCTGATATGAAAACTTGTCATTAATTTTGTACACTTGTTTCGAGGTCAGTCGTGTTAAATTATCATGGACTGGCACGAACCTTTTCGAGATGGATTCAAACACAACCAGAACCCTACGAAAGGAATCGGTATGGAGAAGGAAGATTTTATTCTTTTCAGCGGTGGCGCCAATGGAGCTGAAATGGCTTTTGGACAAAATGCCGAGCGTTACGGCATTGAAGAAGTCAATTTCACCTTTGAGGGCCATGGCCGTATGCGCGAGCGTGGTTTGCGGTTTCTCAACCATGAAGAGCTCAAGCACGGTGATGTGAGTCTGGAATACGTGTCCCGCCTGATGAATCGCCGCTACACCGACAGCCTCAAGATCCGCAAAATCCTGCAAAGCATCTGGTATCAGGTTAATCATGCTCAGGAAATTTTTGTGGTCGGAGAAATCCTGGCGGACAAGACCGTTAAGGGCGGCACCGGTTGGGGAGCCGAATTCGCCAAGTTGTGCAACAAGCCGCTGTTTGTTTTTGACCAGAAACAAAATGGCTGGTTCCGTTGGTCTCATATGGAATGGGAGGCGTGTCCCACGGGGGAAGAGCCGGTTATCGGCCATATCCATTTTGCCGGAACCGGAACGCGTTTTCTTGAAGAAAACGGTCGGCAGGCCATCGACGCATTGTTCGCGCGGTCTTTTGCCTGACCCTGGTTTTCTTGTCGCAGGTTCCGCAATCGAGCTGATTTCATAAACCCGGCACGACGATGCTGTTCATCGTTGTGCCGGGTTTTTTTATGGTTTGGTGAACGAGAGGGTTGTTCCGCTATGTCGGAAGCGTCAGGCAATGCGGATGGGTATAGATTTCGAGCACTTCGCGTCGCACATAACCCACCAGGCAGATACCGGTGCGCGTGGCGAGTTCAACCGCAAGGTTCGTGGTTGCGGTACGGGAAGCGAGCAGGGTGATACCGAGACGGGAAGCTTTAACCACCATTTCAGATGAGATGCGGCCGGATGTGGCGAGCATGGTTCCGTGGAGGTCCAAGCCTTTGAACAAGGCCTCTCCGGCAAGTCGGTCCAGGGTATTGTGGCGGCCCAGGTCTTCAGCCACAAGCAATAACTGGGAACCGTCACTGATGGCGGCGGAATGAAGTCCTCCATGCCTTTTGAAAAGTTCCGCCCGGGCATATAGTTCGCGAAACAGGCCGAAAATCCCTTCGGGGTTAAAGCGGGGCGTCGGGATGTCCATGGTTGTTGCCGCGAGGCCCTCTTCGAGACCAAAACTTATGCCGGTGCCGCAGCCCGTCGTCAAGGTCGGACGCAGCCGGTCAGGCACTTCACCGCGGATGCGTACCTGGGCAACCCCTTGCTCCTGGCAGATCCCCAGCATGTGTAGATCCTCGAGTCTCTGGATAAAGCCCTGCAGACGCAAAAAGCCGACCACCAGGTAATCAAGTTGATGGGGCGAGGCCACCAGGGTGGCCAGTTCCTTGCCGTTAACAACCAACTTCAGAGGATATTCCCTGGCCAGTTCTACCGGACCTCTGGAAATCCCCCCGTTTTCCAGGCGGATTACATTCGAATGTACAAACCCTCGTAATGTCGTCATGTTGTTTTTCGCCTTTCTGATCTGATCCGGAACCATTGCAAAATTACTGTACCAAAAAAACAAGAAAACTAGTCAACAAAATTAACTTGAGTCCAACTTTGTTCAATGGTAACCCGGGCCGTAACAATTGGCTGGCCTTGGTGCCTGTATCCCTGCTAGGATAGGCCGCTATTCAAAAAATAGTTATGAGGCGATGAAAGCGGTCGGCAACGTAGCTTGGAAGGTCTTCTCGCATGGAAACCAACAATCTTCTCAACTTGCTGGAAAAGATCGAGCCCGGCATCGTTCTTTTTGATAATGATTTTAGCGTAAAATATATCAATCAGGCGTTGTTGCTGATTTTCCCGCAAGTGTCTAAAAACGAGGTTTTCAACACCAATCTGCTGGAGTTGCATGAGGACAAGCCCCGGATGCAGATTCGCGAGGTATTTCGCCTGATGAAGGATGCTACCCGGGCGGTGCCCTTTACCATCAGACACATGGGACATGATCGGCAGGAGCGTTTCCTGTTCCTGAAACTTATGCCGTTGTTCGATGGCAGTCTGCATGATGCGGTCAACTGTTGTCTGGTCTACGACATCACTCCTTTCATTACCAATCCGCAGCGGGCACTGATGAAGATTCCGGTGTCGACCACCAGCGGTATCCAGTTGATCGATCCTTCCGAAATCGTTTATATCAAAGCCGAAAATGTGTATAGCCGGATTTTTACGCCCAGCGGGGATTATTTCTGTGATCTTTCCCTGGGAGTGATCGAGGAAGGATTATCGTCCACCCAGTTTACCCGTATTCATCGCAGCTATATGATCAATATCGGCAAGGTGAAATCGATTGATCGGGAGTCGCAATCCCTGTTTGTGATTATGGAGGGCGGCAAGGCACGCTTGCCCGTCAGTCGCAATCGGGCAAAGATGTTCATGCAGCAGATCGGTTTGCGATAGTTTTGACGCAAGGAGATGCGGTATCCAAACCCTTTGATCCTATAGGTTAATTGCGAATTCTTTCGCGAATATTGGCTTAGTCCCGAACAGCTCATGGCCGGATGGGTTCGTCTGCCTGGCGGCAGCATGAAGTACTGCAGCCTTGTGCGAGCGCGAAAATACTGATGACCATGAGAGAATTTACGGCTCCTGCCGGTCGCCTGTCGTAACCTGAGCGGGCGCTGTTTCGGTCAGGTCAGTCCCTCCCTCCGCTGTTGCAGGCAACCGTTCACCAACTCATTCCGCCATTGACCAGCGTTTGTTTGCGCCCTGCGCTGCAATTCATTAGGATACGAATCAAATTTCCTTTATGTCGCCCCATATACAAGGAGTCACCATGTCCCCCAGACTTGACCACCGCAGCGTCGATCCGGCAGCTGCTGCCATGCTGAAAATTTCCGATCGCGACGGTTTCGAAACGGCCTGGAGTCGTTTGGAAGCGCAACAACCGCAGTGTGGCTACGGCCAGCTCGGAACCTGCTGCCGCAACTGCAGTATGGGCCCTTGCCGTATCGATCCTTTGGAAGAAGGCCCGCGGCGTGGCGTGTGCGGCGCCAATGCCGACACCATCGTAGCGCGCAACCTGGCGCGCATGGCAGCGGCAGGTTCATCGGCACACTCCGATCACGGGCGTAAAGTGGCGTTGCTGCTCAAAGAAGTCGCCACGGGTCGCAACACCGACTACACGATTATCAATCCCGACAAGCTGATGGTCGTTGCCGGCCGTCTCGGCATTGCTGTCGACGGTCGCGATATCCTGGCGGTGGCCAACGATGTGGCCGATGTGGCGATCGGCTGTTTTGGAGCCCAGGGTGAAGAGACCATCCCCTTCCTTTTGGGATATATGCCTAAAAAGCGCCTGGAGTTACTGAAAAACCTCGAAGCAACCCTCAGTGAATTGACCGGTGCGCGCATCGGTCTGCGGCCCCGCGGCATCGACCGCGAAGTGGTCGATATCCTGCATCGTACCCATTTCGGCTGCGATGCCGATCCCCTGACGCTGGTTGCCCAGACCCTGCGCTGTTCGCTGGGTGATGGTTGGGGCGGCTCGCTGATTGCGACCGAATGTCAGGATATTCTGTTCGGCTCGCCGACGGTGCGTACCATCAAAGCCAACCTCGGTGTCCTCGATGCGGAGATGGTCAACGTGCTGGTGCATGGCCACGAGCCGGTGCTGTCGGAAAAAGTCGTGGAATGGGCCCGCTCCCCGGAAATGGCCGCCGCCGCCAAAGCGGTCGGCGCCAAAGGGGTCAACGTGGCCGGCCTGTGCTGCACCGGCAACGAAATCCTTATGCGCCAGGGGGTTAACGTGGCGGGCAACCTGCTGCACAGCGAACTGGCAATTATGACCGGCGCGGTGGAAGCGATGGTGGTCGACGTGCAGTGTATCTTCCCGTCGCTGGCCGACCTGTCTTCCTGTTTCCATACCCGCTTCATCACCACCAGCGAACAGACCAATATCCCCGGCTCTCTGCATATCCAGTTCGAGGAGCATGATGCCAACGCCATCGCCAAGCGCATCATCCAGACCGCTATCGAAGCGTACCCTAACCGCAACGCCGCCAAGGTTTATATCCCCCAGGAAACCGAAGAGGCCATGGTCGGTTTTACCGTCGAACAGATTCTCGCGGCTCTGGGCGGCACTCCCGATCCGTTGGTCGAGGTTATCGCCAATGGCACCATCAAGGGCGTGGTCGGCATCGTCGGCTGTAACAACGCCAAGGTACAGCAGGACTTTTTCCACCTGTCGTTGACCCGTGAATTGATCAAGCGCGACATTCTGGTACTCGGCAC